>CAIZGN010000637.1 GCA_903932505.1 Candidatus Hydrogenedentota bacterium | reverse complement strand
TGTTGGTTGACCATGGTAAGCGGCCCACCGTCCCACCCGGTGGGCCGCACTTGCATTATGCTGATAAAGAGTCCCGCTACTTCGCCGGGACGAAATCGCGACTCAACTTGGTGCCGATCGTCTCAATCGCACGCGGTTCGTACATCATCGGAGAGATGTGCAGCGCTTCGCGCTTCGCATTGAGATGTTCGATAATCAAGTGTGCGCCCTTGATGGGATCCCGCTCGAAAGCGAATTTCCCGCCAAAGTCCTTTTCCATGCCGTCTGTCAGATATTCCGTCACCCGGGGACTCCCCTCCACAGGCAGCGGCTCACCGACCACGGTGAAGATACCGGAGCCGACGACATAGAATCCAATTGTGATCGCTTTGTCACTCATCCACTCGGGAGCCGCACCGGCCACCGGCAGTTCAGCGAAGTCATCGCCCAATCCACCCTCGCGGCAGAGCTCGATGCACGCCGTAAGGATGCGCGAATTGTCCACGCAGGAACCCAAGTGCAGGCACGGGGGCAATCCAACCGCGTCGCAAACTTCAAGCAGACCGCGGCCCGCATACAGTTCAGCGGCTTCGGGGGCCAGAAGACCGGCCTTGCCGCATGCAATCGCCGAGCAGCCCGTTTGAACCACAAGGACGTCATGCCGCAGCAGTTCTTTTACCATGTTCAGGTGGCATTCGTCCTGTTTAGCCTTCACCGTGTTGCAACCAACCACGCCAACAACGCCACGGATACGCCCGTCGATAATGGCGTTATTGAGCGGGCGATAGGACGGACGGTACTTGCCGCCGAGATGGTCAAACACCCCTTCCGTGGTGAAACCAGCCACCAGCGGCTGCTTGTCCGTGGGGATATGAACTTTTTCCGGCGCGCGGTTGGCATAGTTGTCCGCCGCCATGACAAGAATCCGCTTGGCACTTTCGATGGCATCCGCCTCATCGAATTCGATATGCTCGAAGCCTTCGAAGCGCGCCTTTGACGAGGTGCTGACCACCTTCGTGTGGTAGTGGGCCGCCATCGTGCGCAGGGCCGGGAAAATACACTGAATGTCCACCACCATGAGCTCAACCGCGCCCGTCACCATCGCAAATTCCTGATGCAGGAAATTACCGGCAATCGGCACGCCGTGACGCATGAGGATTTCGTTGGCCGTGCAGCAAATGCCCGCGAGCTGGATGCCTTTGGCTCCCACCCGTTCGCACGCGCTCAGCACTTCGGGGGCCTGAGAGGCCGCCACCAGCGCTTCTGAAAGCACCGGCTCATGCCCGTGCACCAAAATATTCACCATGTCGTTCTTGAGTACGCCAAGATTGGCCTCAGAAACGAGCGGCTTCGGCTCTCCGAAAAGAATGTCGCTCAACTCGGTGGCGATCATGGCACCGCCCCAACCGTCCACCAAGCCACCACGGACGCAATTGCGAATCAGCTGCATCGCGTCGCTCGAGCCGCCCATGTGCGTGCTGTGCAGCGCGGACACCACTTCGCGGTCAATCCCGCGCGGGGTCACACCCATCTTCTCCCAGCGTTCCTTCATCTTTGCCGGAACGCGATCCAAAAAGCGCAACTGCCCTTCCTGGCGGCTGAAATCTTCCAGGGCCGTCAAGGCGACCTTTTCCGCGATCTCTTCGTTGCTGCCTTCAAGCGGAATGCCCCATTCCTGGGCCAGCTTGCGAAGCTTCACCGGGCCTTTGATGCTGTAGCCCGGGGCCTTGCCGCGCGCCGTCTGCAACAACAGATGCACCACGTCCCGGCCGTGGTCGGAGTGCGCCGATGCGCCCACCGCGACCCGCAGCGCCAAATTTCGAGCTGCAATCACATCCGCAGTGGCACCGCAAATCCCCGTTTGCGCACCCTTCTCCGGATTGGTCGATATCCGACACGGTCCCATATTACACGCTCGGCAACAGATCCCCAACTGGCCGAACTTGCACTGAGGCCCTGCGGCTTCATACCGATCATAGGCCACCTTCTGGCCCTTTGCTGCGGCAATATCCATCATCTGGTTTGCTGCATTATCCGCACTTCGCTGCTTAGATTCAGCCATGTTCGCCATTCTCCTCTATTTAGGTTAGCGGTCAGGATCTCGCGTCCACCGCATAGTTCCGTAAAACACGGGGCACACCGCGACATTCAAAGTCCGGCCCAATTTAGCAAATAGCATGCCGTTTTCTACACCAATCCGCCCCGACCGCAAAATCCCTCGTGGGGAATAATATGCAAGCCATTGAGGTTAAAAGGTATACAACCCACGGATCCCGCTAATCCACTTTTCAATAAACTACCATTTGCCTGTCAGGCTTCCTTGGCCCGACCCCAGATTCTACACCATTATGCGAGAATCCACAAGTCCACCTACGGAATAACGCGCCCACCGCCGTAAGCCCCTGTCGCGCTTTGCCAATGCCTCACCCAATAGTGGATAATCCTATCCAGGCGTGGGACAGCACCGCGCGCAGCCAGGAAGGGAACAGCACTACCGTGGAGCCAACACCCCACCTCCAGCACCGGGGATTCCGGAAACGCAATGCGGAACGGAACACGGAAATCAACCCCGCCAAACTTCGGGTCTATCCGGGTCGCCCCTACCCGATGGGGCCGGCCGTCTATGACGAGGCTGCGAGATTCACCATTTTCTCGCGTCACGCCACGGAAGTCTGGCTGGCTGTGTTCAATCGCATTGAAGATCGTGAGCCCGTGTGGGAGTTTCAGTTCGACCCCAAGAAACATCGCACCGGCGATGTGTGGTCGATCTTCGTCCGGGGTCTGCACAGCGGGGCCTACTATCTTTATCGCATGAACGGCCCCAAAGACCCGGCCGCAGGCCACCATTTCAACCCCGAACAACATGTCCTCGATCCCTATGCGCGCGCCTTTGTCGGCGATATTTACAAGGGAACCCTAAAATGCGTGGTGGTTCACGAGGACATGGACTGGGCCGAGGATGAACCACCCCGTCGCCCCATGCGTGATACGATCATCTACGAAACCCATGTGCGGGGCTTCACCAAGCACGAATCCTCCCACGTGGCCTGCCCCGGCACCTATCAGGGCCTTGTCGAGAAAATCCCCCACCTGCTCGAACTCGGAGTGACCACCGTGGAGCTCCTCCCGATTCAGGAATTCGGCGAACACCTTCTGGGGCGTTGCAGCATGGTCACCGGGAAAGAACTCGCCAACTATTGGGGCTACAGCAACATCGGCTTTTTCGCCCCCGCCGGTCGCTATGCCAGCAGCGCCGTGAGTGTCGAACACCTTGAGGAATTCCGCAACCTCGTCGCAGCCCTGCATCTTGCCGGACTCGAAGTCATTCTCGACGTGGTCTTCAACCACACCTCCGAGGGGGACGAGCGAGGCCCGACCCTTTGCTTTCGCGGGATCGACAACTCCATTTACTACCTGCTCGACAAAGGCTCCTACCTGAACTATTCGGGGTGCGGCAACACGGTCAATTGCAGCCATCCCGTCGTCCGTGATTTCATCCTCGATTGCCTTCGCTACTGGGTCGCAGTCATGCACGTTGATGGGTTCCGTTTCGACCTTGCGTCAATCTTGGGCCGCGACAAAGACGGCAGCGTACAGTCGGAGGGACCGCTTATTCAGCGTATCGCGGAAGATCCCGTCCTGCGCGACGTGAAACTTATCGCCGAAGCGTGGGATGCCGGGGGCGCCTATCAAGTCGGCTCCTTCGGCGGTGCCCGATGGGCCGAATGGAACGGAAAATATCGCGATGGCGTGCGCCAATACTGGCGGGGCGATGCGGGCATACGCGGTTCCTTCGCATGCCGTCTCAGCGGCAGCGCCGACCTCTACCAATGGGCCGACCGAAACCCGGAGCACAGCATCAACTTCATCACCTGCCACGACGGATTCACCTTGCGGGATTTGGTCTCCTACAACGAGAAACACAACGAGGCCAACGGCGAAAACAACCGCGACGGGCAGGACGACAACATCAGTTGCAATTGGGGCGTCGAGGGGGATACCGACAATCCAGACATCCTCGTTCTGCGGCTCCAAATGCAAAAGAACTATCTTGCCACGCTCTTTCTGTCGCTCGGCGTGCCCATGCTCCTCGGTGGCGACGAATTCGGTCGCACCCAGGGCGGCAACAACAACGCCTACTGCCAAGACAGCATCATCTCCTGGAACGATTGGTCGCTGCTGGAGAAAAACGCGGAACTCTTCCGTTTCACCAAGGAGGCCATCGCCTTCCGGAAAGCCAACCCCGTGCTACGCCGTGCCACCTTCTTTCAAGGACACACGCCCGGTGCCCCCGTGGAAACCGCCGACCTCCTGTGGCGCGACGAATGGGGAACCGAGGTCAACTGGGACTCACACGACACACGGCTGGCCTGCTACATCCCCCCCAAGGAAAATGACGACACGGCCCTGTATCTGATGTTCAACAACACGGAATATGACTGCGAATTCAGTTTGCCACCCGGCCCCTGGAGGATTCGCATCGACACCGCCGCCCAAGCCCCTGCCGATATCGCCGTCAACCCCAACAACGCGCTCGCCGCCGCATCCACCAAAATGGTCAAGGCTCGCTCAGTCACCGTACTTTCCACGCCACCACCCCGCCACCTGCCGTGATACTTGGGGGCCAGCATTTTCTAAGATATGCACGCTCTAGCGTGTTGGTCAGAGATTGTCGCGGGTATTTTCGAAACGCCAATCCCCTCAGTTGTGGCCCCATTCCGGCACTGCGGTCATAGCGTCCACGAAGTTGTGCACGACGTCGGTATGGCAGTCTTCCTGCCATCCACCACGCCGTGTGTTTGTCGCTTCGGCCTTCTGTGCAGGACAGCCATCGTTGTCGATAAAATAACTCATCCAGTTAAGATTGCGGAAGGCGATGTCCTTGTACGCCTCGCCACCGCCCGCCGCATAAAACAACGCTGCCACGCCACCCAATTTCGAGCAGGCCCCGCCCCACGGATCTTTGTCATCATCCTGCTCACCCATAATGGTGACCCCGCCCGGGCGGGTATTCGAAAAGTTCCTCAAGGAAAATTGGATAAGTTGCTCCGCCATCGATTTCCACTCGGGATCCAATTTTTCCTTGCGCTCGCTCAGGTACCGCGCCATTTCAAGCGGGGCCCACGAATTGCGGTTGTTATCCATGTCGTAGTCCTCAAAAAACTGCACCCACAAACACTGCGGTGGCGTTTCCGGCGTTGTCATGAGGTACTGCTTGATCCATTGCCACAGCGCGGCGCGGGGGGGCTGAAATTGCGCTTCGCCCTTCTCAATCAGCGTATAGGCCGTGTTGCCACAACGCTCGCCCCAGTGTTCCCCCGTCACGGAATCCACCCGAAACGGCCAGGGCGAATGAGTCGCGTCCCCCACCCGCATGTTTTTCGCCAATAATCGCGCATTGCGCAGGGCCTGCCGCAGAGACGCCTTGTCCCCCGTGGCATCATAAAGCCGCAGCAAGGCATAACCCGCAATCCCTCCCTTGTCCGGTTGAATCGTATTTCGGGTGTACCGGCTGTCGCCCTGCGCGGAACGGAACAGGGGGAAATCCATGTAGTACCCCGTGGATCGCGTAAACTTCGGATACGCGCCCCGGTTCGGGGTCAATGTTTCGCGCACCAGATAGTCGCCAGTTCGCCGTGCCCATTCCAGCACCTTGGGCTTTGTTTTCCCCGTGAATTCCCAATACTTGAGATACGACAAAATGGCCAAGCCATTTTGCGTAGCCGGAATGCTGTCCAGCCGGTTCACGTCATATGTTCCGTCCATAAAGGTCATGAACACAAAATTCGGATAGCCGTGCACATCCAGCGGACACTTCAAGTACCAATCCATTTCCCGCCCCAACACCTCAGACCAGGGACTCCACGCCAGCAGCTTCCCCTGCGGATCATAAACGGCCTCATGAAAACCGATGCGTGCGGGCAGCTCCTCCGCCGCACCGACCCATCGGGCACTCCACAGTGAAACCAGTGCGAAAAAAAATAAAACAGCCGCGCATCGTCAGCGTTCTCCCGTATGCCTGCATCACAAATCCTCCGCCGCCGATGGAGAATACGATCACCGGCAATTGCATCCCCCATCATAGCACGCAACCCTGAAAAGCCGCCCCGACCTCGTGTACACTACGCAGCAAGTTGCTTGTGTTCCCCATCCGGGCCATGAGCGGGAAAGGAATGAATGATGAGGGAATTGCCGGTTCACACTCTCTGTTCCGCAGCTTTGTTGCTGTCTTGCCTCACTGCATCGTTTGCACAAACCCAGACCCCGCCCGCCGCACCCGCCAAAGTCGACGATGTCCAAGACCTGCCATTGCATGAGGTTCCCCAAAAAGACGCTTCCACCGACATGCTTGGCATCCTCATCACCGGGGATGGCGGCTGGTGGACCTTGGACCGCGTTGTTTCTGAGACCCTCGCCAGCCATGGCGTGCCCGTCGTCGGCATAAGCTCCTACCATTACTTCTCGAAGCCGAAGACCCCGGAAAGCACTGCCGAAGATGTGGCCCGGGTCGCCCGCCACTACATGACCGAGTGGAAGAAGAAACGCGTCGTACTCATGGGCTACTCGCTGGGCGCGGAAATCATTCCCTTTGTGGCCAACCGCATGCCTGAGGATCTAAGCAAGCTTGTGGCGGCTGTTGTCATGATCGCACCCTCTGCAGAAACCTCCTTTGAGTTTCATCTCACCGACTGGGTCGCCTCCGGATACTCTGGAAAAACGTATCAGGTTCAGCCCGAACTCGACCGTCTACCTGCGGTGAAAATCCTCTGCGCCTACGCGGAAAAGGATCCCGACTGCATCTGCGCCAAACAGGACGCCACCAAAATCACCCCCATTCACCGCGACGGTGATCACCATTTCGACGGCGACTACACCGGTCTCGGCGAAGCCATCTGGCAGTCCCTGTCCGCAACCCCGCAAGCCCTAGCCAAATAAGAGAAGCCCCTATGGCCAAAAATAAAGAACGAATCGACACCTCCGGGAAAGACGCGGAACTCACGCACAACCCCTTTGCCGCATTGCAGTCTCTAGCTTCAACACCGGAAACCGCAGCGCCAACACCACCGCCCGCCACCGCTCCCACTACCACCGCCCCGGCGTTCCAGGTGCAACGCACCCGAAAAGGCGGATGGCCCATCCGTTTGGAAAAACGCCCCAGTGGTAAAGTTGTCACGGTCATCAGCAATGTCACCCAAGGGGCCGACACACTCCTGCGACTGCTCAAGAAACAATGTGGTGCTGGTGGAGTGGTGCGCGAGGATTGTGTGGAGATCCAAGGCGACCATCGCGAACGCGTGGAGTCATTGCTGGCCCGGCACTAAGTCCGCGACCTCAGGACGAGGAACCATCCTCATCCTCGAGGTGAAATCGGTGGAACGTGCGATGAATGAGCGGCGCAAACAGAATCCCCGCCGCCGCCACAAAGAGCAAGCCTGAGAATAGCGCATAGCCCGCCGCAAACAGCTTCCCGCCTTCGGTGCGCATCGTGTCCACCGGCCCCATGCCCCCGAGCAGCATGGAGGCGTTCAATACTGCATCGATCCAGGGCAAGCCCTCGAAATAGTGATAGCCCAGCGCCCCCATGCCCAACGATGCCGCTATCAGGACGATCGCAGCCAGCGTGTGCCAGACCATGCGTCCCATAAAAGCCGCGCGGGACAGCAGCGGCTCATGCTTCTGTTCAAATCGCACCACGAGCCTATTTTCCCGGCCGGTCGTCACTTGGGGCGAATTCCCACATGAACTTCGAACTCGTGCTCCACTTGATTCCCGTCCTCTGCGTTGAACAAAACCAAGTTCCGGAGGTGTTCAACACTCTCCTCGTCCACCGACGTAAACTGGATGGCCACGCCCTTCTCAACGACACGCGCCACCTCGCCCTCGAGCTCTACCCGGATTTCCTGGCCCTCCTGCTCGCCCAGAACCAGCGAGATTCGCACCGCACTGCCCACGGGCAGCGAACGCTCGGTGACAAAGCGTACCCCGTTCATGCTGATGTCGCACACACAACCCTCCAGCAGCACGCCGCACTGAAGCCGCACTTGCGACCGCACCGACACACTGCTCCGGGAAAACTCCCGGTGCTCGATTTTTGTCGTATTCGCCATGCCATGCACTCCTCTGCTTAATGGCGCGAACCCGGTCCCGCGCCTGACCATCCACACTGCCTCCCAATCCACCCCCTTCAGAGTAGCACAAGATCGGGTATTTCGTATACCCCCTTGGCTTAAGTTTCGGCAATGGCTACAAGCTAATAAAGGTGAAAAACGCTACACGAATATCGACCGTTTGTGTTAAGATTATTTGGCGTCAACGGTTTCCGTTGCGCCTCCGGAAGACTACCTCCGACAGGAATGAAAGTACTGCAAGTGAATACCCACTCTTTGTTCCGATCCTTCCCCTGTGCGGTTCTCGTGTGTTGTTTCTTCGCCCTGCTGACCGGATGCCCCAATAAGACAGCCGCACCGCCTGCAAAGAGCCCCGCCCCGGTTCGTGTGGCCGTGGCCACCGAGGCCAAGGTGCCCCTCGAAATCCTCGGTACCGGCGCAGCCGCCCCCATCGCCCGCGTTGAAATCAAAGCCCAGGTCTCCGGCATTGTGGAGGAAGTGTGCTTCGAGGAAGGCGCGATGGTGGAGGTCGGACAGGTTCTTTTCCAGATCGAGAAACGCCCCTTTGACATCGCCCTGCAACAAGCCGCCGCAGGCAGGGAAAAAGCCGTCGCCCAAGTCGAGCAGGCCCGCGCCCTGCTCAACAAAGACCGGGCGCAAATTGAAAACGCGCAGACCATCCTCGGCCGCAACGAAACCCTCCGCGCCAAAGGCATGATCTCCCCGGAAAAACTCGACCAGACCCAGACCGACGTTAAATCGCTCAAGGCCGCCCTCGCAGCCGACGAGGCCAGTGTCGCCGCCGCCGAAAAGGCCATCGGTGTTGCCGACGCCGCCGTGGCCGAAGCAAAACTTCAAATCGACTACTGCACCATACGCTCGCCCATCGCCGGAAAAACCGGCGAAATTCTGCTCAAAAAGGGCAACCTGGTGCGCGTCAATGACGTCACCCCCATGGTGGCCATCAACCAGATCGCCCCCATCTATGTCAACGTCGCCATCTCCGGAAAATACCTCGCCACCATCCAGGAATACCTCGCCAAGACCCCCATTGAGGTTTTGGCCTCCGCCCTCGAAGATGCCGGTGAACCCGTTCGTGGCAAGATCACCTTTGTCGACAACAACGTGGACACCGCCGGGGCGGTTCGTTTCAAGGCCACCTTCGAAAATGCCGATCACCGACTCTGGCCGGGCGAACTCGTCCGCCCCGTGCTGCGCCTCGAAGCCACCGCAACCTCCGTCGTCGTGCCCACTGTCGCCATTCAACCCGGCCAGCAGGGCCCCTACGTCTGGATCGTCAAATCCGACAACAAGGCCGAGATGCGCAAGGTCAAGGTCGGCCCGGCAGTCAACGGAATAACCGCCGTGGAAGAAGGTCTGAAACTCAACGAGACCATCATTGTGGATGGCATGGTTCGCGTTGCGCCGGATGCCGAAGTCCGCGTGCTTGATGACACTAAGAAGCCCGAAGGGATCGGGAAATAATGAACTTCTCGGCGCTTTTTATCCGGCGGCCCGTCATGACCACCCTGCTCATGCTCGCCATCTTTTTGACGGGTGTGCAGGGCTATCGCGCCCTACCGGTCAGCGACTTGCCCAACGTCGATTTCCCCACCATCACTGTTTCCGCCAGTCTGCCCGGCGCAAGCCCAGAAACCATGGCCTCCTCCGTCGCGACCCCGCTCGAACGGCAATTCTCCACCATTGCCGGTCTCGACTCCATGAATTCCGTCAACTCCTACGGGGCCACTCAGGTCACCCTGCAATTCAATCTCGACCGCGATATTGACGCCGCCGCGCAGGATGTTCAGTCCATGATCATGCAGGCTAACCGTGACCTGCCACGCGACATGACCAGCCCCCCGTCCTACCGCAAGGTCAACCCGGCCGATCAGCCGGTCATTTTCATCGCACTCAACTCATCCATCCTGCCCCTCTCCGAGGTCAACGAATACGCCGACACCCTTCTCGCCCAACGCATATCGATGATCCAGGGTGTTGCCCAGGTCCAAATCTACGGCAGCCAGAAATACGCCGTGCGCGTCCAGATGGATCCACAAGCGCTCGCCGGACGGCAGTTGGGCGTTGATGAAGTTTCCACCGCCCTCCAAAATGCAAACGTCAACCTCCCCGCTGGCGACCTGCAGGGCGATCACCGTACCTTCATCGTGGATACCCAGGGACAACTCTTCCGCGCGGTGGACTACGGCCCCCTCATCGTTACTTGGCGCAACGGCTCCCCCGTACGCCTTAACGACATCGGCAAGGTCTTTGACAGCGTTGAAAACGACAAAGTCGCCAGCTGGTATCGGGACACCCGCGCCATCGTGCTCGCCATTCAGCGCCAGCCCGGCACCAATACCATCGCCGTCGTCGATGCCGTCAAAAAACTCCTCCCTGACTTCCGCGAACAGATTCCCGACTCGGTGCGCATGGATATCCTCTACGATCGCTCCGAATCCATCCGCGCTTCCGTGGACGACGTCAAGTTCTCCCTCGTGCTCACCACCATCCTCGTCGTGCTTGTCATCTTCCTGTTTCTGCGCAACATCATGGCCACCATCATCCCCGCGCTGGCCCTTGTGCTGTCCGTGGTCGGCTCCTTCGCCGCCATGTACCTCTGCGGGTTCAGTATCGACAACCTTTCCCTCATGGCACTCACCCTTTCCGTGGGCTTCGTCGTCGATGACGCCATTGTCATGATCGAAAATATCATCCGCCACATGGAGCTCGGGGAAGACGCTGAAACCGCCTCCTACACCGGCTCCCGCGAAATCGGCTTCACCATCGTATCCATGACCATATCGCTCGTCGCCGTTTTCATTCCGGTTCTCTTTATGGGCGGCATCATGGGCCGACTCTTCCGCGAATTCGCCGTCACCATCAGCATGGCCATCCTCATCTCCGGTTTTGTCTCCCTTACCCAGACCCCCATGCTGTGCAGCCGATTCCTGCGCCCCTCCAAGGACGCCAGCCACGGGATCCTCTATCACGTCCTCGAAAAAGGCTTTGACGCCATGCTCGCCGTGTATCGCGTCACGCTAAACTTGTGCATGCGGGTGAGACCTCTCGCCATGCTCGTCTGGCTGGGACTCCTCATCGCCACGGGCTTCCTCTTTGTCCGCGTGCCCAAGGGATTCCTGCCCACAGAGGACACCGGCATGGTCATGGCCATGACCGAAGCCACCCAAGGCATATCCTTCGATGAAATGGTTCGCCAGCAGCAGGCCCTTGCCAAGATCGTTCTCGACGACCCCAATGTCCAGAGCTTCATGTCCGGCCTCGGCGGTGGCGGCACGGTCAGCGCCTCCAATGCCGGCCGCATATTCATTCGCCTCAAGCCCCGCAAAGAACGTGTCAGCGCGGACGAATTCGTCGCCAAACTGCGGCCAAAACTCGCCCAAGTTCCCGGCATCAAGGCCTTCGTGCAGAGCCGACCCTCCATCAGCATCGGCGGACAGTCCACCAAGAGCCTCTACCAGTTCACCCTGCAATCCACGAACACGGCCGAGCTGTACCAGTCCGCACCGAAGCTCGAAGCGCGCCTCAAGGAACTCCCCGGATTCATCGATGTCGCATCCGACCTCCAGCTCGCCAACCCCAAGGTCTCTGTCGATATCGACCGGGACAAGGCTGCCTCCCTCGGACTCACCGTGCGCCAGATCGAGGATTCCCTGTACACCGCCTACGGATCCCGGCAGGTGTCCACCATTTATGCCCCCAATAACCAGTACCGGGTGATTCTCGAGGTCCTCCCCGAATACCAGTCCGACCCGGACGCCCTTTCCATGATGTACGTGCGTGCCACCACTGGCAAACTGGTTCCCCTCGACACCGTCGCCAAATTCAACGATACGGTCGGCCCCATGACAGTCACCCATCTCGGCCAGCTACCCTCTGTCACCATCTCGTTCAATCTCGAAACCGGCTATGCCCTCGGGGACGCGGTGGAACTCGTCAAGGACGCCGCCACCGAAGTCCTCCCTGCGTCCATCACCCCCAGCTTCCAAGGAACCGCTCAGGCCTTCCAAGCCTCCGCAAGCGGAATGAACGTCCTTCTCATCTCCGCCATCCTCGTCATCTTCATCGTTCTCGGCATCCTCTACGAAAGCTACATCCACCCCATCACCATTCTCTCCGGCCTTCCCGCCGCAGGCGTTGGCGCGCTCATCACCCTCGAACTTTTCAAGATGGATCTCAACATCTTCTCGCTCGTCGGTATTGTCATGCTCATCGGTATCGTGAAGAAGAACTCCATCATGATGGTCGACTTCGCCATCGAGCGACAGCACGCCGGAGACGTCACCCCGGCCCAAGCCGTGGTCGAAGCCGCGCTTATTCGGTTCCGCCCCATCATGATGACCACCATGGCCGCGCTCATGGGCACGCTCCCCATCGCCCTCGGCATGGGTGCCGGCTCCGAGTCCAGACGCCCCCTCGGCATGGCCGTCGTCGGCGGACTCATCGTCTCGCAGATGCTCACCCTCTACATCACGCCGGTTTTCTATACCTACATGGAAACCGTCCGGAAATTCTTCGCGCCGAAACGTAAACCGGCCACCCCGTAACACCGTCCCGTCCGCTCACTGCGGAGTAAGCGTCACCACGTCCTTCTCACGCGCCGCAGGCTCCACGTGCAACCGTTCCACCTTGCCCCCACGATATACCCCCTCCACCACGGTGTTCTTTGGCGCGCGCAGCTTGAACGACACGTCCCAGGCCTTCGGCCACGCGGGGAACAACATAATCTTGTCGCCATCGTACTGCACGAGCATGGCCTGCAACGCGATTTGCCCCTCGCCGCCATGGTCAAAATCCGGGATGTAGTCGTTGTTTGGCCCCCAAAATCCGGGAAAACGGCTGCCCTTGTCCGTGCGTTGAAATCGCTGCACCAGCCCCGTGCGGGCTTCCTTAGCAAGACCCAGCAGGGCCATTTGCGCATCGTCCTGATGCCAGCAATAGTCGTCCTTTTGTCGGCGCACCTCAAAGCTGCGCTTCGCTATGTCCAGATTCGGCTTGTTCACCCCGAAAAGCTTGTACGGAAAAATCGCATACAGCTCCGGGTTCTCGCTGTTGCTCACCTGCGGCACATAGCTTTCGGCAGGCGAAAGTATTTTCCCACCCTCCACGTCGCGCATCGGTATCCCGGGCACCGCACTCCGCAACCGCGCCCAGCCTTCGCGATCCTCCGCCGTGGTCAATGCACTCGGCATTGCCAGCAAGCGGTCAATCACATACTGCAAGCCCGCGACCTCCGGAAGCGGGTTGGTCGCAACCCACCACGTCTCCAACGCCTGCGCGGGTTCCATCACCAGTCTCCCCGCCCCGTCGCGCTTATAGTGCTGGTCGTAGAACCGCAAAATGGCCTCACTGAAGGGCAGCAGGGTCTGCCGCAGAAAATCGGCATCCCCCGTGAACTCATAGTAGTCCGCCATCATCGCGCAAAGCTCAAGGCCACCTTGCCAATAATAGCGGATGTAGGGATTGTCCACTTGGGATACCGCCTTTCCCGCGCGATCCCAGCCATAGTTCTCATTCATGTAACTGCCCCAGAAGCACATGGTTTCCGGGAAAAATGCGCCCTCATGCCCAAAATAGGTTTTGGTGCGCGCCTCGGCCAGTGGCAATGCCTTCATGTACATGTCGAATAACGGCCTCATCAAATCGAAGTCGCCCGACTCCAGCATCGGCCAGTAAATGAGCCGCGTATTCTGAAACCAATAACCACCCCCCCAACTACGGTAATCCGCATTGTAGGCTCCCTTGATATGTCCCTGTGCGCCCCGCCGCGCATCCACAGTCAGGGTTGCCCCGTTGAACTTGATGGGGTACGCCCCACGCCCCGTGCAGGCGTTCATAAACCGCTGGGCAATGTAGCCGAAGTTGACCGGCTCCGTGTCCCGCGCCCCACCCAGCCGTATCCAGCTCCGGTTCCAGAACGCGTCCCACCAAGCTTGATGCGCGCGACGCTCCGATTCCAGATCCTGCCGCCCACCTTGCGCGCGCAGTTCCTCAATCTCCTTCCGCCATTCATCAATACCGGGTGTCTGCTTCGTCAGCGCATAGACCGAGACCATGTGCCGCGTCTTCTTGCCGGGACTTTTCTCCAACACCCCTCCGAAAGTTCGATCCATCAGCGGATCAGGGGATTGCGCCGCAAAGGACGCCAAGCCCTGCAAAGCCATCGTCGCGGGCCAGCTCGATTTTGTGTTCCGGTGATACCACACCGTTTCCCGCTCATTGTTCGTCACAATGGTGTCCGCCAATTCCGTGCAAGGCCCCGGATCTGCCGCCGTCGCAGAGGCGCTCCCCGCCTCGCCCGCTTCCAGCACGCGATCCGCCTCCCGCCACGACTCAAGACTCGCCACCACTTCAAAAGCTTTCCCCGACTCCACCTCCACGCGAACGATGGGCTGATTCGCGTCCACCCACACCCGCATCTTGGCGTCTCTCCCGCTAAACACGATCTCGCCCTGCTGAAACTTCAGTTCCTGTCGAAATTTTCGGGTCGAACCAAAAAGGTCGGGCAAACAGCGCACCCGAACCCGACCCAGTTTCAGCAGACGCACCGAATCACTCCAAGCATCCGTTTTTCCAATATAAAAGAGAAGATCCCCGTTCTTTTCCATCCACACATTCAGCCCCAGGTCTCCGTTGCCCAACGGCATCGACCCGTGGCAGTTCTCGCTCGGCGAATCCCACACGACGTTGTGCAAATCCAGCGGACTCGCACCCGCCCCAAGCGCAAACAACATCCCAGCGAGCATCCAGCCCTGAAAAACAGAAAACTTCATCACGACGACCTTTCTATCCCGAAAATCCGAACCACCCCCCGAATCCTAGCACAGCACTCCGAAAAACGCGACCCTCCAGAACCGAGGTTGTACTATAATGCCCCGAACAACACCAAAGGAACGCCCGTGACCACATACCGCGCCCTATACATCGCAGCCGCCCTCCTCGGTCTCGCCCTCGCCGGGTGTAGCCCCGGCCCCTCGCTGCAAGGCTCCGTCCTGCACGTTGGCAACGGGGCCGAAGTGCAAAATCTCGACCCACACCTCGTGCAGGGGCTCACCGAACACCGCGTCCTGTCCTCCCTGTTTCAGGGCCTTGCCGATATCGACCCCGCCACCATGCAACCTGTCCCTGCCGCCGCCGAATCATGGGCCATATCCCCCGACGGTCGGGTTTACACCTTTCAACTGCGCAAAGACGGCCGCTGGTCGAATGGCGACCCCGTCACCGCCCAGGATTTCCTCTACGCATGGAAACGCATCCTCTCGCCCAACCTCGCCTCCGAATACGCCTACATGCTCCACGTCCTCAAAAACGCCAAGCCCTACAACGAAGGAAAAATTACCGATTTTGATCAGGTCGGCGTCAAGGTGCTCGACGACTACACCCTCGAGGCCACCCTCGACAACCCCACGCCTTATTTCCTCAGCATGCAGATGCACTTCACCTGGTACCCCGTCCACAAAGCCACCATCGAAAAATTCGGGGCCATGGACGAACGAAACAACCCCTGGACCCTCGAAGGCAACCACGTCGGCAACGGCCCCTTCCGACTCCTCGCTTGGCGGCCCAACGATTACATCCTCGTCGCACGAAACCCCCATTTCTGGAACGCAAAAGCTGTCCGCCTCGACGGCATCGAATACCTGCCCATATCCAACGACCAGACCGAAGAACGCCTCTTCCGCGCGGGCGAACTCCAACTCACCCATACCATCCCCTCCAGCAAAATCGCCGTCTACAAAACCAAACAGCCTGACCAGCTCGTCATCGCCCCCTACTGCGGCGTCTACTTCTACCGAATCAACGTAACCAAACCACCCTTCAACGACAAACGCGTCCGACAGGCCTTTGCGCTCGCTATCAACCGCGACGAGCTCGTCCGAAACGTCCTCAAAGGCGGCGAAGCCCCCGCCTGCAACTTCGTCCCGCCCCGCACCGGCGACTACACCTTCCCGACTCCCTTCCAGGAAAACATCGGGCGCGCCCGCACCCTCCTGGCCCAGGCCGGATACCCCAATGGCGACGGACTCCCCCCCGTCGAAATCCTCTACAACACCGCCGAAAGCCACAAACTCATCGCCGAGGCCCTCCAGCGCATGTGGAAAGTCAATCTAAACGCCGAAATCCGACTCATGAACCAGGACTGGAAAGTCTACCTCGACTCTATGAACAACCTCGACTACAACCTCGCCCGCTCCGCCTGGATAGCCGACGTCCTAGACCCCGTTAACTTCCTCGAATGCTTCGAATCCGGCGGTGGAAACAACCGCACCGGATTCGCCTGTCCCCAATACGACCAGCTCGTAGAAAAAGCCCGCGCCGCGAACACCCAAGAAGCCAGAACCGCCCTACTCCAGCAAGCCGAAACACTACTCCTCGACGAAATGCCCATACTCCCCATCTACTTCTACACCTGGAAATTCCTCAAGGCCCCACAAGTAAAAGGATTCATCCCCAACACCCTCGGATACTTCCGCTGGATCGATCTTTACCTCGACCCCGCCTGAGAAAAAGACGCATCGCAGGATAACAACCCATTGGTGAATCCCCCGTCTCACTAATAAGCATACCCACCCCAAATAGAAGTACCACCTATACGGACTGCGGGGACAAAGTCATCGCTTTGGCTAAACCACCATCACCAACCCAAACACCTCACCCCCCCCCCCCGCCCGTAACGCAGGCATCCCTGCCTGCCGCCCCC
>CAIZGN010000636.1 GCA_903932505.1 Candidatus Hydrogenedentota bacterium | reverse complement strand
GACCCCGTAACGCAGGCATCCTCCCTGCCGCCCCCCCCGCCCCAAAGGGGCAAAACAAAAATAGCCCGGGGCAACGCCCCGGGTAACAAACCCAAACTGCGGCAACCCTGAAGGGGTTGAACAAAACCCATCATCCCTACGCCAAAAATCCATACAAAAGCGACGGAAGGAAAATCCCTCCGCCGCTTCATAAACTCCAACCAGGTTACGATCCGAAGACTACAGGTTAGCCACCGCAAACTGCGCCCGACCCGAAATCGCGGACTTGGCGGTGCGTACGCTCGTCACCAAGGTATACTGCCCTGGACGGGAGTCGGAAGGCATCCGGATTTCCTGAGTACTCACCCAAGTGCCATCGGCGCGGGTAAAGCTCTGGCTGGATACATCCGCAATAACCTGATCACCACGAAGCAATTGACGCGATTCAGTAACTTGTACTCCACCACCCACACCGAGAAGGGCATAGGTCACGGAACCCGTGAACATTTCGCCCGGTCGCACGGGGTTCGGCATGACTTCCGTTCGATCAAGGCTCAGCATTTCACCCTGCTGCGGTTGGTAGTTATGCGCCTGGGCTGTCTCTTGCTGGCTCTTGTCCTTACGCGCCTTGATGTCGTGTGCAATCAATCCCACAACGCCACCCGCGACAGCACCAATGGCCGCACCGGCCAGCGCGTTCCCGGACTGATTTCCGATGATGGCACCCGTAACCGCACCCACGCCCGCACCAAGACCCGCCGCCTCGCCATAGGTCTGGCAACCCGCTGCGGACAAGACCAGTCCTGCAGAAAGAATTACTGCAATTATTCTCGTGGAACGTTTCATCTTTTTTCCCTTTCTATTGCCACTGCAGGACTAGACGCCCACACACGGCGTATATTCAATCGTACCAACACCTCGTAAGCCCTCCTTGCATTAGTATTTCAGATTTGTTCAGAAACCCGCAAGTTTTGTGCAGAGTTCAGGGTTCTCCAGCACGGAAAGAAAGCAATGAGATTGCGGAGATAACGCCCGCGAAAGGCTATAAACCCGCCGCTACGGCTGAACCGGCGCAGGAATGGGGGCAGGCACTACGGGAGCTTCGGAAGTTGCGGGTGCAGGCGGTATGACTGGGGCACTACTGGCATCCGACGTGGGAGCAGTCGTAGACCGTGCCGGCACCTGATCCATGCCCGCCTTGATGTCTTGGGCGGAAATGATTACAACAAGAAAGTTGTCCCCGCCCCCGCCTTGGGAGGCTTGCTTTATCGCCCGCATCGCACCCATGCCCACAAACGCACCATCAAGCGTAAATGCGGGTGAAGAGACAATCGCCCTCCCCCGATCCTCGCCTGGGATGTAGTACGTGCGCGGCTTTTCAATCAAACCTTCAATGCGGGCAAGCAAAACCGTGTGGGTTCGACGCACGACCTCGCCCAATTGGGAAATGACGGCGATCTCATCAAGCAACTGAGGATGTCCGATGGCATCCAGACTCAGAAACGGCATAGGCTGGGCGGGCGGAACAATGGGGCGCACGTAGACCAAATCAAGCTCTTCATCGCGCAAGACAACCTCCCCGGGCAATTCATCGCCGTTGGGGAGCAGAATATGCAACGAAACAACCTTGGCGGTCATCGCCGACGCACCCTCACTCATCGTGCGGTATAGCGCTACCGGGTCGACCACAGAAAGGGACAAGACCGTAAGACCGCCGGGATCAAGCACCGTACCATTGGCCCACGCATGATTTTCTTTCTCTCTTTCGCCCGAAGATAGACTCACAACCGCGCGGACGGTTACGACCGCATCCTTTTTTGATTCAAATACGGCACGCCCCTTTTCAGCGGCCTCGTCCGCCTTGGCAAACGCCGAGAGCAGGACAGCGGAAACGGCAAAAAGAAACAGGAACCGGGGCATCACATTCATATTGTCATCCTTCCATCATTCATTCACCGGATGCCACTATACCGGAGGCGTTCGAAACAAATAAAGAAACGGGGCCACCTTGAATGGCAGCCCCGCACACTTAGGTTTACATAGGACTCAAGTCTTGAACATTTCGTGTGCGCTCTGATTCTTGATGGTGTCCAAGCGCGGAATCGAATAAGTACCCATCCGCATCTGGTCGAACATACTCTCCTCGCTGGAGTACTCCCGCGCCTGCTCCAGATCAATCTTCCCGGCCTTGTACAAGTCATGCAAATAGGCCTCGAAAACGATGGAATGCGAGATGCTTTGCTGCATGCCGATACGAATGAGGTCGGTATTACCGGCGGAGATACCATCCGCGATCGGCTTGATGTCATTAAAAAGAAATTCAAGGGCAGGAATACGTCCCCCACCAATCTTCGGCACCAGCCGCTGACAGATCACGCAACGCATGCAATCCCGCAACTGAAGTTTCACCAAGTCACGTTCAATCGGGTCGAAGAAGCTCACAATGCGATTCACAACCTCGGCGGCCGTATTGGAGTGCAGGGTGCTGACAACAAGATGGCCCGTAGCCGCAGCATTGATGGCGGAGCGAATCGTATCCGGATCACGCATCTCTCCGATCAGAATGACATCGGGGTCATGCCGCAAGGCACCCGTCACAGCGTCGTTGAAACTCAGCACATCCGTGCCGAGACTTCGCTGGGAGACCAAAGAACGCCGATTGCGGTGTACATACTCGATCGGATTCTCAATGGTGAGGATATGCAGGGACTTGTGCGCATTGATCCAATCAATGAGCGCGGCGCAAGTCGTGGTCTTTCCGCTACCGGTCATGCCTGTAACCAGCAACAAGCCCCGGTGCAATCCAGCTAACTCCACCATGACCTTTTCCGGGACGTTAAGATCTTCGAAGGACGGAATCTTCTCGGGCAAAAACCGCAACGTACAGTGCGGAGCACCCTGCTTGATAAACGCCGAAACACGGGCATACCCGAGACCCCGTTGGTGAAAGCTGAAACTTGTCTGCTTGGTGCGTTCAAATTCCGCCCAAAAATCTGAAGGCGCGATGTCCCGGATGAGATTCAGGATTTGCTCGCCGGACATCGCCCCGATGATTTCTGATTGATGAATTTCGTTGTCTGTTCGGAAAAGAGGGTTAAGGCCCGGTGAAAGATGTACGTCACTGGCGTGGTATTGGGACAGCGCCTGAAAAATGAGCTCCGTACTAATCCGCTCGGCCCGATAGTTGGCACCCTCACCCCGCCATACTTCCGGCATTTTGAGGAGCTCGGAGATATGGTCAACAAGCTCATGCATTTCCTCGGTGATGGCGGTTCCGAGCGGTGGGCACAAAATCTTGAGGACGCCGTCCTCCTCAAGCATGGAGCAAAGGGATGGATTCGCCTGTGCAAGCTGGCGAACCTCCTTCAGGGGGAAAAAATCCTGTTTCAAGGATATTTCGTAGGAATCGAACGGGCCCTCATACTCCTTGCGCTCGGTCGTGACGGTGAGTCCTTCTCCCCGAACCGTCAAACGACGTGGGCTGCCCGTTACACGCACCAATTCCTTCTCGAAAGCGGTAAGAACATTACGTAGGGTCTTTTGGAATCCCAAACCTAGAACTAGTTCGGACATCAGTATCCCTTTCCTCGGCCGCCCGGGCCCAACCTTCTCACCTATTTAGGAACTCGAATCATGTAACCATCATAAACTGCTTCGCAACGAATATCAATACGAAAAGTAGAAAAGCGGACCGCGACATTCATCACGGCCCGCCAAAGAGGGAAAAGCGAATTCGCTATTGGGGATTGCCAATCGCGTAGCTCAGTCCGCTCAACGACTGACCGTCTTTGCCCAGCAAGCGGGCGCAGGCAGCCCAACCGCCGGACCGCTGATACACGGCCAGCATCAAGGAATTGGATCCTGCCTTGAGCGACACGTTGATTTTGTCCTGATCGGGAACCAAGGCACGGGCATCGTCGAAGCCACCCACCACGGCACCGTTCCACCACACTTTGACCCCGTCATTGCTGCCCACCGCAAGAACGGCATCCTGATTGGCTGGGGCTATCACGTTGGTTCGCAGATAACACACACGGTCAGCGCCACCGACGAGTTCTTCAAGGTTTATGCCCCAGCAGGACTCTGGTTTGGATGACATCGGCACGATACGCCAACCCGCCTTCGCGGGCTCTTTCTCGGGCGCAAATGCTTCTTTGTACAACAGCTGACCATTCTTCCCATCGATGAAATAGGGCCCGCTCAATTCCCACGCCGTAATATAGTCTTTGGCGCAACCAATCTGTTGGACAACCGCTTCGGCCTTCCCGCGCAGCCCCGCATCGGCTGATGCGGCCAGCAAGGGCTCCAGTGCTTTCTTCGAAGCATCTGGATACGCACCAACAATAACGCTGGCAATCTTAAGAGCTGCAAGGTCAGCTTCGGCACGCACCGCCTCTTTCCCACGGCATTCTTGGGTCAGTTGCAGTGCTTCAATGCAGGGAAGTTCACCCAGACCTGAAAGGGCGTGTTTTACCTGCGCATCGTCCTGCGCCTTCTGGATGGCGGTCGCAAAATACTTGGCGCGTTCGGCAGCAGACACAGTTAGTGCAGATTTAAGTGCTTGTAGCAGCGCGTCATAGGCGGCGACCTTCTCTCCCCCGTCCAACGCTGCCTGCAGATCCGAAAGGGTCTCGCCATTGGGAAACAGGCCCATCTGCGTCAAAACAGTCGAACGAATCTCTGCATCTTTATCCTTGAAAGCAATGCGCAGAGATTCGAGACCGGCAGGAGACGGCACTTGTCCGATAATTCGGAGGAAAGCGATGCGCACCTCTTTGTCGGTTACCGCCCCATAACGGGCAAGAATCGGCATGGTGCTACTGTTGCGATCCATGCCACGCAGGCAAATAGCCACAACCGCAGACTCAATTTCGGGGCGATCTTCCTTGAACGGCCCCTTTTCAAGCTGATCAAACAAAACGAAAAAGTCACCGGGATTACCCATGGTGTGAAGAGCCTTGTAGGCTTCCATCCGCACGGGAGCTTCCTTGTCGGTAGTGAACTTAACGATGTCGGCTTTCGCCAGAATATCGAAGCGACGCCCAAGCGCGGCAATAGCCTCCGCGCGTACAGCTGGTTTTCCCTGGCGGGCCGTGTCCAGCAACACCGCATTTACCTCTTTGGCCTTCAGGCGATCCAGACTTCCGCGCGCGGCGCGGGCCAGTCGCGCGGATGCGTTTCCAGCGACATCGCAAAGCAGCGGTGACGTCGAGGCATCGCCCAGAATGGCAAGCGCATCAATAGCAGCCAATTGCACATTATCGTCAGCCTTGCCAAGCAACGCAGTCACCTGCGGACATGCAGCCGCATCGCCCCGGGCTTGAAGTGCTTGAATCAGACTCGCCTGTTTGTCCGGGCTAAGGGAAGCCAAGCGGTCGGCAAAGGATTGAGTCACGTTGTCACCCTTGAGCTGCGGCACAAAGCCAAGTGCCACACTGGCAAACGCGGAATCCGCATCCGCAAGAGCGGCCAATACCAAGGCAAGCGACTCCGAAGGCACAGCCTTGGCAAGACCAGCAAGGGCACCGGACCGCACGTTCTCCGCAGATTCAGGAAGCATCAGGGTACGATACGCGGTTACCGCAGCTTCGGTTTTCCCTTGGGCGGCCAAGCCATCGGCACACTCCAGATACGCGCAATCCAACACGGCACGCAACGTGCCAGAGGCGGAGGCGCGCTTGGCGACCACGATGGCACAAGCGGCTTCCGACCCGATGGTTCCAAGGGCGTTTGCTGCTGCTTCTGCCACCGCAGGGTCTGCGTCGCCCAGCAACCCTTCGAGCGGCGCAACAACGCCTCGACGCCCAAGCGATTGAACCAATGCCACACGAAGCGGTGCGGGGGCAGCCCCAACAGCCTTCGCAAGCGCATCAGCCGATTCTTGAGCAGGAATTACTTCGAGGGCCCAGATGGCGGTGGTGGCGACATCGGGATTCGACAAGAGCTTCACCAGCGTGGGAACGCTCGCGGCACTGCCATAAACAGCCAGTTCTCGGCACACGAAGTTTTTGGCATCGACCGTTGCGTCCCCTTCCAACAGCGCGATCAACTTGGCCTCTAGTGCGCTCAATTGTGCGGCATCGGGTTTCGCGGCCTTCAGGGCATTCACCACGTCAGCCAACGCGGAACGATCTTCTCCGAATTTGTACTTGGACAAGGCGGCAAGCGCGGTGTCGGCGTCCGGGCTGCCCTGCGCCCAAAGCGGCGCGGCAATACTTGCCATAGCAAGCATAATCACAAACAAAGCAAGTTGCTTCTTCATAGGTTCATCTCCTCCGCCGTGATGACGGGGTTTATTTTCAATGTTAGACCGTCCAGGGGCCGCGCATCGACGGCATCTTCATACGGTTGGCTTCATCGTCATTCAGGAAAACCTCTTTCGCCGGATCCCACTGCAATTTCCGGCCAAGACGCATGGCGATATTGGCGAGATGGCACATGGTGGCCGTGTGGTGCCCCACCTCGACGGGTGCCTTGCACTCGCCGCGCGATTTCACGTTTTCGATGAAATCAAGGTGATGTCCACGGCTGCGGCCCAGATGTAGTTCATTCGGCCCTATAACTTCCTTCAACAACGAGGCAGGTTCGGCCTCCAAGTCTCCGCCATGAATATGGATGAACACCCAGCCTTTGTCGCCTTCGAACTTTATGCCGCGCGGACCGACACATTCGCCAAGAAGTTTGACCCCGTTGGCATATTCAAAGCCAAAACTGTAGTTCATGGCGGTGTTGAACAACCCGTCCTTGGGAAAGTCACCCGTGCCCCACACCGAAACGGGCGTTGTGTCGTCCGTGCCATTGCCCAACTGCGCCAAATCGATAATATGTGCGCCACGGTCGGTCATTTCGCCACCGCTGTAATCCAGGATATACCGGAAATAGAAGTGACACCGCTTCTCAGTATAGGTCGCCGACGCCGCAGGGCCGAGCCAGAAATTATAGTCGAACCCATCGGGAACAGCCATCGGCGGCTGATTCGGAATCGGTCCGTGATTATCGATCGGCATGTTCACCCGGATGGTGTGCAGCTTGCCGATACGTCCATTGCGCACCAACTCACAGGCATACCGGGCGTTGTCGCGCGAACGCTCGTGACTCCCCGTTTGCAGCACGCGCCTATAGCGGCGAACGGCGTCCACCACGGCACGACCCTCGGGAATCGAGTTGGCCAGCGGCTTCTCGCAGTAGATGTCCTTGCCAGCCTTGGCTGCGGCGACACTGATGACCGCGTGCCAATGATCCGGCGTGGCAATCATCACGGCATCAATATCAGGACGGGCGAGTACTTCACGAAAATCGTTATAGGTGTCCACCCCCTTGTATTCGGGCGTGTTCTGCCGGTTCTTGTAAAAATCCTCTATCATATTCTTCGCGGATTCACGGTGCGCCCGGTCGACGTCACAGACCGCCACATACTGCACATCCGGCAGATTCATCAAGCCGCGGGTATCGCCCGTCCCCTGACCGCCCGTGCCAATCGAAGCCATGACAATGCGATTGCTCGGCGCCACAGCACCGTCAGCGCCCAGCGCAGAAGAAGGAATAATGTACGGGAAGGCCGCTGCACCGGCGGCGACACCGGCGGTCTTACGCAAAAATCCCCGCCTCGAAATAGGGGTCCGTTGTTGCATGCTCATTCTCCTCATCGTGCAATTATAAATCGAAATACCCGGCACAATGCCGGATAAACCACCACGGCCCTACTATAGCACAAGCACCACGAAAATCACCCCCGCAGTCCATGGCATGCGGCGACAAAATCGTGGCCTTGGCCACCCCAATTTATCCAGACCCCGACCGCAACCGACGAAGCCCCGCCAACCATTCCGTGACCCGACGAAGAAGCCACCCGCCCTTTTGACGTTCATTCAGTGCGTGAAGTTCGATAACAGCCCGCTCCTGACTGATGCGCTGCGTTACCAAGTCACGATAGATACGGTCAGACAATTTTCTGCGACGCACCGCATCCCCCGCATCCAAAAACGATTCCATAAAGGACAAGAACAAGGCAAAATAACTCGTACGGGAAGTGCTGCGCAATTTCTGCCGCACCTCCTCCATGGCGCGCTTGAGATTGGATTCAATCACAAGGATTTCCGCACGCACACGCTCAGACTGCATGTGCGTGGCGTGACGCAAAACCTCAAGCGTGGTTTGCACATGTTCCTCCGCCAGTGTGCCAAACTCCAAAAAAGAAGACAGTTGTTGCAAGCCCAGCTTGGCGGCCGCCGGGTTCTTTTGCGTGGCAGCGGCACAAGCGGCATGACACCTTGCCCACGCCTCCCATCGATACACAAAATCCATCCCCGCTCCCTTGATATTCTGAATCCCCATGACTCGATTCAAATATCCGGGCGGCGTTTCATTCAAAATTCGCTCGATTATCGCTTCTCCAGAAACATGAGGATCTGCAAGCACCACGAATTTACGTTCGAACCACACGCCCAAGGTGTCGCGAAATCGACGCTCTATCGCTGCGTGTTCTCGCTCAGGAGACGCATCCAGCAGACCCTTCAACGCCTCATACTCCCGCAAAGCCGTCGTCTCAAAGGCGAGAGCCTGTAGCAGTGCATCGGTGTGCGGGGCATAGATGGCAAGTGCCTCCAAGCGAGTCCGCAGCGATCCCGGATCCTTCCATGCATCGACACACTCGTCGTCTCCCCCCACCCCGTCCAAACCATCCAGCATGGCCTTCCAGCGCACCCGCACCTCGTCCTCACTGAGAGATACCCGCATCCAGCGCGCCTGATTATCCAGAGTTTCCACCGGATGCGGATCCCCGATCCCTTTCGGCCAAAGGCCCAAAGTCGCAACATGACGCGCCCATGAGCCCCGTATGAAGCCCATCAGACCTGTGATGTTGGTTCCTATCAGAAAATGCCGGTCAGCGGAAAGATCCTGCGCCAGAATATCAGCGAACACCTGGGAACGCGCCACCCGATCCGCCCGATTGTTAACCACTGTGGTGATCCAGACCCCGGGTGCATCTGCCGGTGTGTAGCGCTCAAACCCCACACGCTGCCAATTGCTGATACAGCCAAACCGCTCATTTGCGGACATTCCATTCACGAAATTTATGCGTCGTCCACGCACCACAGCGTCCGGATACTGCTTCAGAACACCGATATCCGCAATGACTCGATCCGCCATTTCCTTGACGGCAAAGTCAGGAGAAATTCCAAGTTCCTCGGCCAGCTTAAGCACCAAGGCAACGTTAAACGGGTGTTCTTCATAGCTGAACCGCGCCATCAGATCCGGGGAAATGAGTCCGGCCTCCAGCCATCCCGGTGAAAAAATCCGGGTGTGGTTCTTCCGAGCCTCATTTTCTAGAATGGGGAGCATTTGCTCTTCGGCGGTGACAAGGATACCGCGACGCGGAATAAAGCTGGACAAGGCTTGGGGAATGTTATAGCCTGCAGGACCTTGAATGTCTTCGTGGTCCGGATAGGTGTTGGTAATGGTCGAGCAATCGTCCCGCATCCAATCGTGCTGAAGAACCCGGGCATACGCAGGCGAAAGCGCCATGCACTCCCAAAGCAGAACATCAGCCTGCAAATCTCTCGCCAGGCGGGCGATGTTATACTGCTCCCAGATGGTGGCCTTCTCATACGGGCGAAAGATGGGGAGTTCACGAAGGGTACCGCACGCGGACGCATACAGGAACATTGCCTCGCACCCCGTGGTCTTCGAAATGATTCCATACCCCATTGCGTTCAATACGGCCGCTTTCAATCGCTCGACGCTGGATTTGCCGCGTGTACCCCAACCCCCGATCACGAGGGGAAGTCCGGCCCGTATCCGCCGCATGCGATACGAAAGGAAGAGATGCCGCCCCACGAAATACGTCGTGGCCGCGCTCGCAAAAACAGCAAGCTCCAAGGCGGTGTTCTGATACACGGAGAAAAAGTACTCCTGAAACCGAGTCCAAAGACTGCCGTACGGAATCATCGCACCAAAGAAGCGCGTGACCGCCGGGTCGGCGTCGGGATGTCCGTCGACGCCCGCATGCGCTTCAAATCGAATACGAACGCGCACGCCGCGCAGTGCATCAACATAAGATGAGGGTGCAGCGGTTCCATTTTCCTGCCAATTTCGCATGCGTGCGTATCGCGCATAGCGCCCAGTAAGCCGCAACCAAGACAGCATGCGCATGAGTGCCCAGCGGGGCGGAAGAACTTCGGTAACACCCTCACTGGTGTAAATGCGGGTGGGTTTTCCCCCACCGGTGATCCGCAGGGCGGAAAGCAGATGATCCACCGTGGGAAGGTACGGACGGCTCCCCGCCTCTGAGGCTTGGCATACAGGTTCCCCGGGGATCTTGGTTTCACTCAACTCAGCCATGACCGCTGAGGGAACCTGCAGCCCTCCCCAATGGAGGCGACCCACGGAATGACTAATGCCCTGTCGTTTGTCGGTTGACGGTCGAAACATTTCATGCAAGAAGCGCCAGATCTGAAATTCGAAGGAAAACGACGGGCGCACGCGCCAACGGCCAAACCACTCCTTTCGCACGTCATAACCGAACGTCTCCAATCCCAAACACGAAAGGACACGACCTAGCACGGGCTCAGGCGCATTCCCAATCAGTTTTCTGGAAAGCAACAGCGTACCACCAGGATATAGCTTTGAAAGAGCGGGAGCCAGTCGGGCACGCAGTGCCCGGGCTTGAGGGTCATAGCCACTCCAAAGGTGTTCCCGGCTTTGCGCGGCCCAACGCCGCACGGGAAGATGCGGCGAGTCCTTATGAAGGGACTCGAGACAGCTCCGCACATTCACATACCACGATTCGATATCGTCGCCAGCGGCAATTGCCGCATCCAAGGCCTGCTCCACCCCCCGCATCACAACGCGCAACACAAACGGGGATTCCTCCCTCCGAACCACGTCCAGAAGGATCCCTCGCGCCGTTTCCCGTAACAACGCTCCCAAACTCCACACCGTCACCTCGCAGACGGCAGCGGCCCGCACCTGCGATACGGGATCCTCCGTCGCGAGCGTGCGCAAAAGTGAAATGGCCTCGTCCTCTTCTTGGGCACGAAGGGCGGTGGCCAATGCCTGCCGCACATAGGGACTGGGGTCGCGCAGTACTGCGGGCAGCACCTCACAAAGCAGAGGGGTACGTTTAAGGTTCTCCCCCAGCAGCTTGGCCGCACGCCTTCGCACAAACAGGTCGTCCCCCTCTCGAGGCTCGGCAAGGCGTTTCTCCAATGCATCGGCCACAAAAACCGGGCTAATGGCATTGAGGAAATCCAAGGATGCGCATTGCAGCCAGACCGGCTGGGTGGATTCCAGCGCACACCGGTACACGAAGCGTATGATGCGGTCAGAAATGAGTCCCTCCCGGCGTCCTTCTGGAATGGCCTGAAGTGCATCCGCAATGCAATTGAGAACCGCCTCCCGTAACCGGGTGTCACCAGTGTACGTGATGAGAGGTTCAGCAAAGGACTCCAAGTCGAACGACGCCCAACGATTCGCATAAAGCTCCGGAACGTCCGGCAATCCTTCCAAGGCGACACGAAGGGAGGCTCCCAACGCTTGAAGAAAGAACAGGCAATGTCGTTCCATACGCGCGATGGCCGTGCGATAGCGGTCACGAACGGCATCCAGCCCGAACCAGCGCCGGAAGGCCCGTGCATCGTCCCTCAAACCACGGGGGGATTGTCCAAGCAACTGGGCAAAGCCCAAAATGAGGGTGCGATGCTCATCCTCGTCCCCCGCCTTCTGCAGGTTAGCGCTAAGCTCCTCGTATTGCAGGTGCAATTGCTTGATGGACTGCAAACGATCCTGAATTCGCATCATGGTGAATGTGGAAAACTGCTGCGCATTCTGAGAGACAGATGGTGTGGCTGAACCTTGTGCATTTCGCCGAAGCGTCAGCCGGAAGTCCTCATAAAGTTCATCCAGAAGACGTGACTCCACCTTCCGCAACAAGGGCGGAATCGTGGAAAGTATGCGTATTTTCAGTTGCTCAAGGCTCTTTTTCATAGTCAATACGATTGTTTTCCGCTTGAGGCACGCGCCATGCCCGAATCTTATCCATATCCATTTCCGCCGGATCAAAATCACGATAGGCGCGACCATGACCAAAATGCCAGGACAAGCCCAAGGCACCCATCGTGGATGAACGCTCCACGTCGTACGTCACAGACAGCGACATTTCCAGGCGGTTCTGATTCTTGAAGAAATGCTCCTGACTGAGTGCTACCTCAAACAAGTTCCTGTCCACGGCGGCGGAACGATCCGTGTCCTTGAGGTACTTCGCGAAGGAATACTCCGCACTCACCTGCAAGGCTCCCAATTGCTGAATGCCTCCGAGTTTCATTCTCAGATAATCAGGCGAGAAAAGATTCTCATTCGTACCCACCGCGACCCCCGCATAG
>CAIZGN010000635.1 GCA_903932505.1 Candidatus Hydrogenedentota bacterium | reverse complement strand
GCCAACGTGGCTCACCCCACGTTGGCCTTGCTGCGCGTTTTGACCGGAAAGAGGATGTTTGCGATGCATTTGCAGATTTGGACGGCCTTTGTGGCGGCGTCATTGGTGGTGTTGGTAATCCCAGGCCCCACCATTCTCCTGATATTGAGTCAAACCATCGGCCATGGTCGCCGGGCGGTCTTCCCCCTGCTTTTCGGGGTTCTCGCGGGCGACATTACTTGCATGACCCTGTCCCTGCTGGGCCTCAGTGCGGTTTTGTCCACATCCGCCTTTCTCTTCTCGATCCTCAAAGGGGTGGGTGCCGTCTACCTCATCATCCTGGGCATCCGGTTATGGAGAATACGCACCGAAGAATCGACCGACACGGTGGAGACCCCCGCAACCACGCCCGTTGAACTCTTTCGAAGCGCCTACGTCGTCACCGCGTCAAACCCCAAGGGCATCATGTTCTTCGTGGCCTTCGTTCCGCAATTCATCAACCCGCATGCCCCCGCACTCCCCCAATTCCTGCTGCTCTGCTCCACCTTTCTCGGACTCGCCGCGATAAACGCGACCTCCTACGCCATGCTGGCCGGATGGCTGCGCGGCACCATCGAGAGCCCCCGCGCCCGACGTTACTTCAACCGATGCGGCGGCAGCATCCTCATCACAGCCGGTATCGCCTCGCTCGCGCTCAAGCGCACACCCTGAGTCCTATCCAAACAAAAAAACGCAGGAACACCCGACTGGGGTATTCCCGCGTATAACTGTTCCAGCAGACTAGTTCTTGCCGATGCCCTTCGAATCCAGCCAATCAATGATACCCTGCGGATCCGCCGCATAAGCGTCCGCACCGATCTTGTCACAGAATTCCTGGGTCAGCGGCGCACCACCAACGCACACGATCGTCGAAGGAACTTTTTCCTTCACCATCTTTACCGTCTTCTCCATGTTGACCATGGTGGTGGTAAGCAGCGCGCTCAGACCCACAACGGCGCCCGGATTCTTCTCTACTTCCGCCACAAACTTCTCGGCAGAGGCATCGACGCCCAGGTCAATGACCTGCCAACCCGCACCTTCCATCATCATGCGAACCAAGTTCTTGCCGATGTCATGCAAGTCGCCCTGCACTGTGCCGACGATGAACACGCCACGATGCTTCGCTTCGCCCGATTCAAAATAGGACTTCAGCTGACCCATACCGGAGGCCATGGCTTTCGCAGCCATCAGCAGATCCGGAACGAAGACTTCATTACTACTGAACTTCTTGCCAACAGCTGCCATACCCACCATCATGCCCTGGGTTAGCACATCGTTAGCGTTCACGCCCTCCTTCAACGCCTGCGCCACCAGCTCCTGCACACCGTCCTGCCCTTTGAGATCTGGAGGATACGGCGCATCTTTGTTCATTTTGCCGCGTTCGCAGCAAACGGCAATCTGCTTGAGAAGGTCTCCCATGACTTTTTCTCCCTGTCCGCGGTTTTCGGACCGCGTGTCGAAAGTTCCGCGCGAAGTACCACGCATGTTATACAGCCTGGCCGTTCAATAAAAACGGCAGGCACACTGCACTACGAAAAACCGAAAGAGTCCACATAACCCTATAAACAACAATAACTTGCGTCGAAATAATTCAGTGCTAACAATACTAGTTGGCATACACGCAGCCGCAATAGTTAGCAAACAAAATCCAATCGAGTCAACACATTAGGGCGCATGATACTCCAAATCTTCCATATTTTCAACCTATCGAATCGCGCCACGGCTACAGAATCATTAAGTCCCGCCCGGCACGGTTTCGCCGTCATGCACGGTATCACGCCGCATCCCGGCATCAGAAGACATGCGGGCGCGGTAGGGTCAGCAGGAATTCGGTGCATTCACTGGCGCTTTGCTCAAGGGTGAGTTCGCCGTGGTGGGCGCGGACTATTTCCCGGGCAAGACTGAGGCCTAGACCGGCTCCCCCAACGTGACGGCCGTGGGCCTTATCTCCCCGAAAAAAGCGGGTAAAAACCTTGTCGCGATCCTCTTCGAGGATTCCGGGACCGGAATTTGCGACAGTGAGAAGGACATGCTGTTTGTCCCCCCTTAGTTGGAGGCGGATAAACCCGCCTTCGTGGTTGTACTTGATGGCGTTGGCAGTGAGGTTTTGGATGACCTGTTTCATAAGTTCGGCATCGGCCATGACGATAACTTCGGGCGCGAGTTCGCTTTCTATGGTGAGGGTCGGTGCGAGTATTTCGGTGTCCTCCACGATACCTTCTAGCATTTGGCTGAGATCCATCGGGCGGAGATTAAATTTGAGTTCCCCTGCATCAATACGTGAGAGCAGGAGCAGCTTTTGGGTGATGCTCTTGAGACGCTGAAGTTCCTTGCCAAAGGCAACGTAGCGCTGCTGCTCATCTGAACCTGGAACGGCTTGCTGCACGGCCTGTTCGAGTTGGGCTTGCAGGACGGTGAGGGGGGTCTTGAGTTCATGGGAAGCGTCGGCACTGAAACGTATCGCTTGGTGGAAGCTGGTTTCGAGCCAGTCCATCATGTCGTTAAAGTGGGTGATGAGTTCTGAAAACTCCGGGTATTGTTCCCGGGTTGAGATTCGCTGATCCAGCCCCTTGTCCTTAACCCCGCGTATGGTTTTGGTGACGGCCTCGATGGGTTTGAGCGCGCGCTGCGCAACCCACCACGCGCCTGCGGCGACTAGGAGCAGGACGATGGGGAAAGCGGCGAGAAAGGCATGGCGCACCCGGGCGACTTCTTCGTTCAGGCGGCGCTGGTTGAGCCCGAGGACGAGGGTGATGTCGGGGTTGCCCATCATGCCGATGCGCCACTTGGTGTCGGCAGCGTCGCGGGTGGAGAACACGGGGATCTTGAGGGGAGCCAGAGGCCCTTTGGGTGCCCGGTAAAGGGGATCCTCCAAACGTTTTTTCCCATCTGGTGGTGGCTCGGGCGGGGGCGCGTCGGGGGGCGGTTGTGTTGAAGGATCTGGATATTCCCCCCACGAATCGGGGTCGGGGAAATCCTGCACGGGAAGATCCTTGGGCCAATTGGGTGAGACGTAGAGGGCCTCCCCGTTTCGGGGTTTGACCATGAACAGGAAGGTGTTCTCATCCTCGGCACGGAGAAAAAAGCGAAGAGAATCGCTGACACGCCCCCAGTGTCCGGGGCCGTGCGGCTCGGTGAGATGCTTGTGTGCGAATTCCTTGATGTCCTGATCCATGCGGGCGAGAGAGAGCCGCTGCATGGAGGTGAGCGTAAGACTACTGAAGACTGCGAGCGCAACACCGGACACGGCGGCGGAAAGCAGCGCAATGCGCAGCCGGAACGAGCGCAGGTGCTTGAAGTATTCGGGGATCATAGCTTTATGAACCGGTAGCCCACGCCGCGAACGGTTTCGAGCAGGTCGTCATCGGAATCGCCACGGATTTTTTTGCGCAGACGCTGAATGTAGACATCGACGAGATTGGTGTTTGGGTCGAAGTCGTATCCCCAGACGTGTTCGATGATTTGTGTGCGGGTGAAAACGCGTCCGGGTGAGCGCATCAGATATTCAAGGAGTCCAAATTCGCGGGCGGTGAGTCGAATGGAGCGGTCCTGGTGCTTGACTTCGCGCGTGATGAGATTGACCGTGAGTTCACCCGCGCGGAGGATGCTGAGCTGGTCGCCGGAGGTTCGTCGTGCCACCGCGTGAATCCGCGAAATGAGTTCTTCGACGTAAAACGGTTTGGTGAGGTAGTCATCCGCACCCAGATCGAGCCCTTCGATGCGCTCCTCAAGCTCGCTCCTCGCGGTGAGCAGAATGACGGGGACGGCGTTTCTATTTCGGCGGAGGTTGGTGAGGATGCTGAGACCGTCTCGGCCAGGCAGCATGATATCAAGCACGATGACGTCATATTGCCGGGTTGTGGCGAGATCAAAAGCCTCAGAGCCGTTGTGGCTGAGTTCCACACAGAAGCCCTGCTCTTCCAAACCCTTCTGAATGAGCGTGGCGACCTGTTTTTCATCTTCGACTACAAGTATGTTCATGACTCGATTATAGCGCAGGGGAGCCCCGTGGGGAAGCCTTTTGTAATTACAGTATTGTAATGAAACGCACCGCCTCCCATTCATATTCAGCTGCTAGACTCCCAATGTCGGTCAAAGGAACCGGCTGAAAAGAGAGTTTGAGAGAGCATGAACGGCCGCATAGGGCGACCCAAAAAAGAGGAGGATCCGACCATGAAACATTTACGCTTGAGCATCAAAGGGAACTGGGTGTTTGGAGTCGGCGCGCTTATGGCAGCGCTCGGACTGGTGATGTGCTTGGAGGGCGCATATGGACAGGCGGGGGGTGCTTTGCCCGTGTTCGAGACCTTGGATCTGAATGCGGATGGGCGACTTTCGCTGCAGGAGTTTCTCTCCAGTCCGCAATTGGACGAGGCGTATTTTCAGAGTCTCGATGTGAACGCCGACTCCTATGTTTCCAAGGACGAGTGGCCCGCCCCTCCGGACGACACGGGTGGCAATGGCGGCACCATGACGCTGGAACAAACCCTGTCGGATCAGGCGCAAGCAATGACCATTGCTTTTGACGCCCTTGCCTTTCTGACGGGCGACCTATGCTCGGACAGTTTTCTGCCCCCGGGGAAAGTGGCGGATTTTTCCGGCTTTCAGTATCTGCGGGACAATGACCCCACGGGATTGGGACACAACACCGACTTCGTGACCATCACGGCCTTCAATGTGCTGCATATTCTGACGGAAAGTCAGGTGGCGGCGCTGGTGAGCCTGGCGGGGGTGCAGGTGGACCAAATAAACGCGTATGGCTATATGCGCTTTCCTTTGATGGACGCGTTTCGACGGCTGATGAACAATGAGTTGCCCACCGGCAGCACCGGGTTGGACCTGGAAGCGGTGAAGGCCTATTCGGCGGACTTGTACCAGCTTGACGGTGAGATCAGCTATGGGCGCGCGGAGGTCCTTGGGGGGATTGTGCGGGGTCTAAGCGCGGCCCAGCGGTCTCAACTGGATGCGTTGAAGGGGCTGAACGGCGTGGGCAATTGGGATGCCACCATAACCAACCCGCTT
>CAIZGN010000634.1 GCA_903932505.1 Candidatus Hydrogenedentota bacterium | reverse complement strand
TGATGCGCCTTGCGGGGGTCCAATTCCAATACCGGACGGCCCTGTTCGCCTGTCCAAGGTCCGCAATGCACCACGACCTTCGAGCAGGATGGTGCGCTTAGCGGCGTTAGATCAAAGATCGCCTCCTTTCCGTTTTTCGCAACCTTGAGACTGCACGTCAGGGGGCCGAAGGGCGTGGCGATTTTCCGGAGAGCGGTGGTCATGCCTGGACGGGTCCAGGTGGCGGGCAAGCCCTCAAAGAGATGCAGTTCGCTGCCCCGGTCGAGGGCCAGCAGATGAACGGTCAGGCGGATGAATTCGGCGCTTGCCCAATTGTGCGGCATGTCGCCGACTTCGCGGTATTCCTGCCCCTTGAGGCATTGCTCTTCGCGCCAGGCCAGCAGTGGCGAGGCATGGTTGGCCATGGCGTAGAGCGAATCGGTGGCCTTCGCGCCATCGCCGTTCCAGAGCCACGCGTGACCGTAGAACGAGGCAAAATAGTTCCAGATTCCTCCGGTCATCCATCCCGTGCTGGTGACCATGCCTTCCTTCTCGTAGCTGCGAAGCATGGCGAGATTGCCGACGACCAAGGGATCCGCCTTGTCGAAGAGCTGTCCGGGATAAACGCCGTGACAAAAGGCCCATTGCCCCTTGCTGGCCACATACCAGTGCGCATCTTTGGAATCCAGCACCTTGTCCTCAAGGGTCATGAGCGTGTGCAGGAATCGGTTTCCATGAATGTCGGAACGCGTATCCCGCGCGACGGCGGCTCGGAAGACGGCTTGAAAATCATCGAATTCCTTTTGCCACTCGGTCGCTACATCTTCTTTGCCCAGCCAATGCGCGGCCCCTATGAACGCTTTGAGACCGAGCAGATTCCAGTAGACATTCGAGTATTCATAGAGGTCATTGCGGCCAATGCCACCATCCGTATTCCCTGGGGGCATGAGGCCATCATCCAGCGGTGAATCGTTCTTCAGCGTTTCTTGGCGAAGGGTGCGGATATAGGCGGCGGTTCTTTCGAGCTTTGGCCATACCGAGGCCAACCATTTGGGATCCTGTGTGAGTTGGGCGTGCCGCAAGCAGGCCCATAGCACGATACCGTTTTCCTTGTGGTATCTGGACAGCACCTCGAATCGTCCATCCGGCTTCTGGAAGGAGAGCATGTACTCGATGCCCGCCCGCGCCTGGTCCCCGGCACCGATGATGGTGGCCGCCTCAAGCAGAAACGAACCGTCTACAATCCAGAGTCCGCGATAGCATGTGGGGCCGACCTGGAATGCGGGCAAGCCATTTTTTATTTCACGCGCCTGCCAGATATTGCGCACGGCGCTGTCCAGCAGGGCTTGAATGCCTGTGTCGGGCACAACGACCCGGTCGTAGGGCAAATCGGCGTGCCGCCAATATTGCTCGGCCTGTTCCCGTGCGCGCAGAACCGCGTCGAGGGTCATCGGGTGGGCATTTATCTTTTCTCCGCCGCAATACACCAAGGCAAAACGAACGGTTTCTGCCGGGCCGACGGAGATGGGGATCAGTTCCATCGTGCCTGTTCGTAGAGTGTCCTTTCGGACGATATCGATCCGGGCCACCGGGTGGGTACTGAATGCGATTTCCTTGTGAACGACTTGGATTTTGTTTTGATCGAGCACCTCCACGTCGTTTTTGCTTTCCACCACAAAACGGGGGGAGAGGGTTTGGACGGCTTGGGAAGTGTTTGTGACTGTGGCAAGCAGGACATCCCTGCGGTCACGGCCGAGGGCTTTGCCGTCACAGATGGCGAAGGTCTCTTCGCAGACGCTCAGTCCTTCCACCTTTCGCGTGGTCTGCACAACCGGAACACGGGGATCGAGCAGACGCTGGGTGGGTTTGGCATCCTTCAGGCCGAGATCCAGCCAGACGCGGGTGTGGAGTCCGCCTCGGGAGGCCAAGTTATACAGTAGAACCCCCTGACTGTCGACCAGGGTCTTGCAGGGGTCATCGGGGAGACAAATGGCCGTCTGCCATCTCGGTGGCGCGAATTCAAAGGTGACGCCGGAGGCTGGGGGCGTTTCCGTGAAGGCCGGTGTTGTCATCAACAGCGCGGTTGGAAGCAGGAGGAAGAGTGCTTTGAGAGATCGATGGGGCATGGCTGGTTTCTCCGAGCTTGTGCGGTATCGGCACCTATCGCCGTTCCGGGAAATTGATAATACACGACCTGAATTCGCGGAGAAAACCTCCGCGCGTCCAACGGCTTGGAATTACTCCCCGTGCGGTGTACACTGAGCGGGTTGTTGATTCGGTTTATACGGTGGATATTTGGATTAGAAAGGGATAACGAGTATGAGAAAGCGCAGTGTTGTGGCCCCGGAGTGGTGGGATTACACCACCTTGGAAGACGACCTTTTGAATGATGTGGCGAAACTTAGTCCGGAGGACATGCTTCAGTGTTCGCGCGAGGGCTTCAAGGTGGTGTTTTATGACACCCTTGAGGATTTTTATCTGGCGGAAGCGCTTGAATACATCGATGCATGGTCGCAGTCCTCTCCGGGGAGTCCGGTGGGTGTTTGCGGACCCATCGGCCCCACCGAGCAGCTGCCGCTGGTAGCGCGGATCGTTAACAGCCTCGGTTTGGATTTGGCCAAGAAAGACGCGCATTTCTGGGGTATGGATGAGTGGGTCCTGAATGGTGTGCCGGTGGGCACGGACCATCCCTTGTCCTTCAAGAAAGCGGATGACGAATTGTGTTTCAATCGCATCAATCCGAAGTTGCGCATGCCGGACAGCAACCTGCATTTCCCGTCAGGCGACCTTAACGCGTACAGCGCGTCTTACGATCAGGTGCGTTGCGCCGTGATGCAGGGCGGACAGGGCGATGTGAAGCATTGGGCCTTCAACGATCCGCTTAAGCGCGAGGGCAAGTATGTGGATGCCCCGCCAACGCCTGCGGAATACCGGCAATTGAAAACCCGGGTCGTGGATCTGCACCCGATGACGATCATGCAAAACGCACGCACCTCCGGCGGTGGCGTCGTTACGGGCGTACCCTCGCAGGCCAGCACCGTTGGCCCTGTGGAAACGTGGAAAGCGGACAAGGTCTCCATTTGGCAGGCGGGTGCGCATGACAACGCCTTCGGCATGCGACTTACCACCTTTATGATTGGCAAGAAGCTCCCGGATGCGGCGGTTCCCATGAGCCTGTTGGCTGACCATCCGAATGTGCAATTCAATTTCTTCCGGCATGGAATTGGTGCCTGCGAGGTCGAGATGCACTGACCTGGGCCTTTAAGAATGTATGATGAAAGGAACAATCATGCGTAGAGCGGTAGTGATTCTGGGAGCGATCTTGGTGATTGTGGTTGCAGCACGCGGTGCAGCGGAAGACTTGCGCATCGGTATAATCGGCCTGGATACCTCGCACGTGAATGCATTCGCCAAAATCCTCAATGACCCGAAATGTCCCGAGCATGTGGCCGGTGCGAAGGTCGTGGCCGCTTTCAAGGGCGGGAGTCCTGACGTTGAAATCAGCGCACAGCGGCTCGAAGAATTCACCAAGGCGCTACAGGATGATTTCGGCGTGAAGATCTACCCGACCATCGAGGAAATGTGCAAGGTGGTGGATGCGGTGCTTTTAGAGAGTGTTGACGGTCGTCCGCATCTCGAACAGGTCAAACCTGTTTTTGCAGCCAAGAAACCGGTGTTCATCGACAAACCCCTTGCTGGAAGTCTGCGTGACGCGCTCGAAATCGCGCGACTAGGCAAGGAGTCCGGGGTTCCATGGTTTAGCGCCTCGTCCTACCGATACTATCCTTCCATGCAAAAGGTCATTCAGGAAGATGCGGGTACGGTCAACAGCGTGATTTCCTATGGTCCCTGCCACATTGAACCGCATCATCCTGATCTCTTCTGGTACGGCGTTCATGCTGCGGAAGCGTTGTTCACCGCGATGGGGACGGGCTGCCAAACGGTGGTGCGAACCACCACGCCAGGAACTGAGGTTGTCACGGGTACTTGGAAAGACGGGCGGGTCGGCGTATTCTACGGCATCAAGGAGGGTGCCACCCCGCACAAGGTCACGATCTTCGGGACGAAGGGGGTGGTAGAGCAGGGCGAGGACAGCAACAGCTACGCGCCCCTTGTTGCCGAGGTCGTAAAGTTTTTCCAGACGGGCAAAGCGCCCATCACGCCGGAAACGACGCTGGAAATCTTCGCTTTTATGGAAGCGGCTGAGGAAAGCAAGCGGCTGGGTGGCGTGCCTGTGGCGCTTGCGGATGTTGTTAATAAAGCTCAGCAATAAGCATCGCGGGGAGAACGTTCGGCATGGAACATTCTCCCCGCGTTTTCTTTTCGAAGTAACTGGTTATTTCTTATCCGCTGTCAGACCGGGCCAGTCATCTGTGCGGAAGGGGGACGCGGGCAATCCTGCGCGGTTGATCAGGTTGCAGTCGGGGTTGTCGGCCCAAGCATAACGAACCGCCACCGGATTCTTGATGTCCGGATGCCAGACGATAACCTTGTTCCGCATGACTTTCGTTCGCGCCCACACAAACTTGCGGTCGGGGCCGGCAATGGCAAAACCGGTGGGTTTGTTCTTGCCCAGCGTGGTCATGCCGAGCGTGTCCTTGTCGAAACGCAGGAGGACCTTCTTGCCGAGGGATGTGCGCGCCATGGCGGTGTACATGGGGCCGGAATAGGGGATTTGCTTTCCGTAGTCCTTGTTGAGGGCGATAAGCGCGAGACGTCTTCCTACCTCCTGTTTGTTCTTCGGATGGATGTCCTTGGCCTCGCCAATGTCGATAGTGATGGACATGCCGGTGTTGGGCAGGCTTAGGGTCTTCGTTTGCGCTTCGCGAAGTTCGGCCCATGCGGAGTCGCCCGGTTCGGGCTTGCGATCCATGAAGTTCGCCAGCTGCACATAGTAGAACGAGAAATCGCCCTGTCCCCAAGCCGCGCGCCAATCTTGGATCATGCGGGGAAAGAGTTCACGATACTGGTAGGCGCGGTCAGCATTGGATTCGCCCTGATACCAAATCGCCCCTTGGATGGCGTAGGGCACCAGCGGGGAAATCATGGCATTGAACAAACCGGCCGGGCGCCAGGGATGATCCGGGCCCCAGGGTCCGTTGGGGCGTGGCTTCGTGAATTCCGCCTTCTGATCTTCGGCGGTTTTCTTTTCAGCTTCCCAAGCGGCGAGGTCTTGGTCAAATTGCGCTTTGGCCGTGGGGTAACTGGCCATTTTTTCGTCCCACCGCTTGAGGATGTCCGCGTAGTACGGATTGGCCTTCAGGCTCTCCATTGTGGTCCACGATTCGGCCGGTGTGCCGCCCCAGGATGTGTGCAGCATCCCGATGGGGACGCCGAGATCCTGATGCAACTTGCGCGCGAAGAAATAGCCCACCGACGAGAAGCTACCCACGGTGTCTGGGCTGCACACGGCCCACGAGCCGTGGCAGTTGGTTTGCGGAGTTTCCTTGGCTACCTGTTCCACGGTGAACATTCGCAGGTTGGGATAGTTTGCCAGATTTTTTTCTCTGTCAAAGTCCTTGGTGCCTCGGACATCAAACTGCATGTTCGACTGCCCGGAACAGATCCACACCTCGCCGACGAGGACATCGGCAACGTTCACTGTCCCGCTTTTCGCGGCGACATTCATGATGTAGGGGCCTCCGGCAGCCATGGGGCCGATGGCCACTTTCCAGCGACCATCCGCATCTGCGGTGGCGGTGCCTTCCTGGCCTTCCAGTTTCACCACGACCTGCTCGCCAGGTTCGGCCCAGCCCCAGACGGGAATCGGTTTGTTTCGCTGCAGGACCATATGGTCCGCGAAGAGGCTTGGCATCGTGACGGCGGCCTGCGCCGAAACGGCCATCGTCCATACCAAGGCCACGGCAAAGTATCGCAGCAACGGGGTTCTTGTACGCATCTGTTTTTCTCCTTCCGAGGTTAATTGAAAGTACACTGTCCCGCTATATTACCAGAGGCGGGGCAAACCGTCCACTTTCCATGGAGTCCGACAGCGGTGTGAAATGGGAATCGTGGAAACACGCGGGTGGTGCATTGCGTGCTTGGTGGCAATGTCTGGACAGAGTTGT
>CAIZGN010000633.1 GCA_903932505.1 Candidatus Hydrogenedentota bacterium | reverse complement strand
TTAGCTGGCATGCCACCACCACCGGACAAGCCAATTCCCGCGACAGGGCTTTAAGGCTATGGCTTATCTCGCCGATTTCCTGATAGCGTTGCGCCAGTTTTTGGGAACGTTTTTCGAGTTGGCATAGCTGCAAGTAGTCCAGGAAGATCACGCCGTGGCCGTTTCTGGATTTCCACCGCCGCGCTATTCCGCGAATATCCCACACGCTCCGCCGTGGGGCATCATCAATCCATAAAGGCCACTCGGACACGACCTTCGCCGCGTGTTCCGCCCGCTCAAGACCACCGCCGCTTTGCCAATGAAGCCGGTGCGGGTCGCTATTCCCGCGCATGGCGACCACACGCCGGGCAATTTGTCCGCGATCCATTTCGAGGCTAAAAAACAGGCAAGGTGTTCCGCTTTCAGCCAGATGCGCCGCCATGTTCAAAAGTGCCGCCGTCTTGCCGCATCCGGGCCGCGCCGCCACCACAATCATTTCCCCGCCGCGCAGTCCGCCCAAAAGGGAGTCAAGGCCGGGGATGCCGGATGGCAGACCATCAAGCCCATCGCGCCGGTTCGGTTCGGCCATTTGCCTGAAATAATTCATGGTGTCCGGCAGGGCATCGGCTAATCGCTTTGGTTCCGCGCCTTGTCCGCGTGCCTGGGTGAGCCTGAATATTTCCCTCTCTGCCTCCTCAAGCAATGCGCCGGGGTCGTCGGCCTCTTCTGCCTTTGCGCTGATGTGCTTGCAGGTTCGAGACAAGTCCCGCATTGCCGCCAAATCCCGGACACGCGCCGCATAAATCCCCGCGTTTGCCGATGTGGGAACCGCTCCGGCCAGTTCGCCAAGATAGTAGTGCCCACCGCAGGCCTCTAAATCGCCGCCAAGGTGTTCGGCCACCCGCAGTCCATCAAGGCCCTTGCCGCCTCGGTGAGCGGCAACCATAGCCTCGAAAATCATCCGATGCGCGGGTTCATGGAACGCTTCGCCTCCCCCAAGGATTGGCAGGATTTCATCAAGCGCCGGGCCTTCACTCAAAAGCACGCTGCCAAGCACGGCCTTTTCTGTTTCCAAATCATACGGGGTTTTCATGTTGTGCCTCTCTCAATCGCGCCGCCCATGCGACAAGTTCGGGGTCGTCCGTGACGGCATCGGCCATCGGGGCCCCGCCGCCGTCTTTGGAACCATACTTGCCCTCGATGATCTTAGTGACAGTATCCGGCCTCAAGAACCACTCTGCGTCCGCCTTCCATCCGCGCTCGTTCTCGCCCCGCAGAAAGGCCGAGGTTCCGCCTTGAACAAGTGCCTCCTTCCAAGAATCCCGCCACACCGGGTCTTGAAGCCGGACACGCAACGCCTTTGTCCTGGACACCGTCATGGCTTGCGCCGGTGTCCATCCGTTCATTTTGGCGTGCCGGTTCCATTGCTCCAAGAATTCATTCGAGGGGGGGCCGGACGCGTTAGCGACCGGGTTTCCTCCTCTATTCTTATTTTCTACTTTTCTACTTTTCTCCCAGTTGGCAACGCCTTGGCAAGCGCTTGGCAACGCCTTGGCAACGCTATGGGTTCCCTCGATGCTTGAAATGGCATAGTCCGCCAGCTTCCCGCCAAGGCTTTTAGCAAACTCAAGCACTCGGGTTTGGTGTTGCTCACGCAGCTTGCACTCCGGCAGATTTCGAAGGATCTTCCCAAGCGCAATAGCGCAATTCGGGCCGGTGGGTGGGTTGTGTTTCAGGAATTTGGGGATAACGACGAGACATGCCGCATCGTCCCGCTCAATCATGCCTGCAGCCTCAATTTCCAGAAATGCAGCTTCAGCACGTTCTAAAGGCCACGCAATTTCTGCCGCATAGCTGCCGGATGATCCGCGGAATGCACCCACCGAGGTTTGACCAGGATTCGACAGCATCCAAAAAAATGTCAGCTTGCCATCCTCGGACAGGCCACGGAATCTGTAATCCAACCAAATTCGCGGACTCACTTTGGAAAAATCACGCATCGCCACCCCCTTTCTGCTCGGTCAAGGCAAGCCTCGCCCGATGCAATCGGGTATTCGCGGAAAACAGTTCCATGAGGGCCGGTTGCTCGTCCCGCCGCTCAAGCTCAACCATGATTTTGACGAGGCGTCTACTGATTTCCTGTAAAGTTTTTTCAAAATTCATGCCTCGGTCATCGTCGCTGAAAATCAGCGAATCGAGTATTTCAGAAAAATGGGTCATTGGGTCTGCTCCTTTAGAATAATTCGCCCTGAATTTCGGGCAATTCGGTTTCGGTTTCGTCTGCTTCCACCCATTCGGTGGCGTTCGGGCCAAGTTCCCAAACCGTCAAGTGGTGGCTGTTTCCTCGGGGCCAGTCGGAACGCGCATGGCCAAGTGGCGCGATATACTGCTTGCGTGACAGTTCGGCAAGCGCAAGCCCTAAGTTGTTGTGGTGAACCTCGCCTGGCACGGAAAGCACACGACGGATATCGCGCATATCAAGACGGCGATCGCGTCGAAGCGTGGC
>CAIZGN010000632.1 GCA_903932505.1 Candidatus Hydrogenedentota bacterium | reverse complement strand
CTCGAATAGGCCAGCATGCGTTTGTAGTCCGCCTGCCCGAGAATAAAGACGGCGGCAAAGGCCATGGAAACCAGGCCGAAGCCAATCAGCAGCGGCGAGGTGAAACTCTGCAAACCGGCAGCCTGACAGACCTGCAAAGCGCGCAGGATGCCGAGAAAGGCGCAATTGAGCAATGCCCCCGAAAGCAGGGCTGAAACCAGCGAGGGTGATTCGCTGTGCGCGTCCGGCAACCAATAATGCAGGGGTGCAAGCCCCATCTTCGTGCCGTAGCCCACGAGAAAGAGGATGAAAGCAGCCCGTAGCCAAGAGGTCTGCAGCGCTCCTGCGTTCTGCCGCAGCACGGAGAAGAGCATCGAGTCGCCCGATGCGCCGGGTCCTGCCGCAACAGCCAGAAAGAAATTTGCCAGCAAAGCCAGTGCCACACCCACAGAACAAATCATGAGGTACTTCCATGTGGCCTCAAGCGAACGCTGATGACGGTGATAGTAGATGAGCGGTGCGCTGGCAAGGGTGCTGGCCTCCACCGCCACCCACAGCAAACCGAAATGCCCGGAAACGGTCACCAGTGTCATCGCCGCGAGAAAGAGCAGCAGGCATCCAGTGAACACCGCCTCGGGGGTGGGCGAAAAACGCGAGTCCAATTCATCCTCGTCATCCGCCCCATGCCGGGCGCGGGGAAGATAGCCGATGGCATACACAGATGCGGCCAGGAAGAGCACGCTTGCGATGGCAAGGAAAAGCAAGCCCGGCGCGTCGAGCAACAGCCAGCCTCCGGCGGCGGGCGCGGGGGGCCATACCCATACGGCCATCGTCAGCAGCACATGCGCGATTGCGGTCGCGATGAGCAGAACGCGGCGAGGCCCGTCGAGACGAACCGCGAAGGCGGCCAGTCCCGCAAGCGCGGGCGTCAATACCAAGACAAACAACATGGACATCAATCCCTCAACACGGACAAACGGTCCGTGTCCATATGCTCAAATTCCCGGCTAATGTGAAAGACGGCAACCCCCATCACAAACACGGCCACGAACACGTCCAACAGCGCGCCCATCTCCACCAGAAACGGCATTTCCCCGGCAATGGCCGCACCGAAGACGTAGATGCCGTTTTCCAGCACGAGATACCCGAAAACTTGCGTAAGCGCGGCGCGGCGCGCGACCACAAGAAAAAGTCCGGTGAACATCGTCCAGATCGAGATGGGCACTGCGGAAGGGGGAATCGTCAACCCCGCGATCGGCAGTCTAGAACTCACCCACACACTGGATGCCAGCATCACCATGCCCAAGAGGATGGAGGCGCTGTAGGGGACGTATGGCTCCATCTCATGGCGGGCCTCGGCCTTTTCGAGTGTCCGCAACAGCACTTTCGGAAAAACGAGTCCCTTGGCCACAATGATCAGCGCGGACAAGGCCAAGACATGCACCGTGGGATGCTCTGCGTTCGCCGCAAACATGTACGCACCTGCCAGCGCGCCCTGCGCCCCCACGAGACGCACCCCAAGCGTCAGGCGGGCCGTTCCCAGAAGAATGAGATTGGTCATCGCCATCAACACAACCATTAAATCGGCGACTTCGTTCATATTTACCTCATGATGTCCACGATGAAAGCCATGACCCCGAGCGCGCCCGCGCCCACCAGCAACTGCGGCACCCGTGTGAGGCGCAAACGTGCCATAACGGACTCCACCAGCCCCGTTGCCACCGCGATGCCCGCCATGGTGAGCAGCGCGGCGGTTATGTCGATCCAGGCGTGGCCGGTGTGCACCGGCGCAATCACCCCGGCAAGCAGCGAGGCCAGCACCCAGTGCTTGAGCGCGGCCGCGTATTGAATAAAGGCAAAATCAGGCCCGCTGTGATCCAATACCATTACCTCGTGGATCATCGTGAGCTCAAGATGGGTGTTGGGGTCATCTACGGGAATGCGCGCGTTCTCTGCAAGGAAAACGGCAAACAGGGATAGCGCTGTGAGTGCAAGTTCCGGTGCCGATGCCGCCCACAGGGCCGACCCTATCTCCGATTGTATCGCGCCCAGGCTGAATTGCCCCGTCAGGCGTGCCAACACCGCAAAGCTCAGCCATAGCACCGGCTCGGCCAGCGAAGAAAACCACGCCTCGCGGCTTGCGCCCATGCCCTCAAAACTCGAGCCGGTGTCCAGTGCTGCAATCATGGTCGCAAAGCGCATGACGCCCAGCAGCCCGGCGAAAAGAATCAGGTCGCCTATGAATGAAAACAGGGGCGGACATCCCGCAAACGGCGTTAACCCCAGAACCGCCACGATGGCCGCGAGGCCTACCACAGGGCCCAAGATAAAGATTCCGGTGGTGGTGCGGCTGTAGACCGCGCCCTTGTGTAGCAGCTTCCACAGGTCGAAATAGGCTTGCAGCAGGGGCTGCCCCTGACGTCCAGCCACCTTTGCCTTGGTGCGGTTGATGATACCGAGGAAGAACGGCGCAAGCGTCAACCCGAAAACCACCGGCAGGCATGAGTATTCGTACATGGTCATCCAAGCTCCATGAACAGAAGGAAGAGCAAGGTCAACGCGATGTAAAGCACATACAGGTGCAAATTGCCGTGCTGCAGACGGCGCACAGCGATCACACCGCGCAGTACGCCCGAAAACAGCGGCTGATAGAAGCCCGCGCGCACGGCGTCCGCCGTAACGCTGCTGGACTGGCTCAGGCCGGGAAACACATCCGCAATTGCGCCTCCGGAAACCTTGGTGTGCAAGACTGTGCGGAACATGTCTGTCAAGGGCTGCGCAAAGGAGGAGGCGGTATACTGCATTCGCGCGGCGGGTGCTGCATAGCCGCAGTCCCAGGTCACGGCCTGGCGCACACTTCGCCCGCGCAATAGAAGAAGCCGAAATCCCGCCAACAGCAGGCACAGCACCACAAAGGCTCCGGCCCAGAGCGACACACAGGACAGGCAAGAGGCCACGGCAAAGGCGATCTCCGGCGTTTTTCCCGGCCACGCCGCACTCCACGCAGGGGAGTTATACGCCGCTAGAGGCCCCACACTGGTGCCGATCAGCAGGCAGAAATACACGAGAATCCACATGGGCAGCAGCATCCGCCAGCCAGGATCATGGGCGTGTTCGACGCACTCGCTTCGCGGCTCACCCAGGAAGGCGCTGCCGAAGGCCCGGGTAAAGCCCGCCACGGCAAGCCCGCTAATGAGCGCAAGCCCCGCAATGACGGAGGCACCCGCCCCGCACAGCGCGGGCTGGGCGGACATGACGGCGATGAGCCCGCCGAGAAACAAGAGGAACTCGCCAATAAACCCGTTGAACGGGGGCAAGCCTGCAATTGCCATCGAACCTGCGAGAAAGGTTCCGCCGGTATGCCGCATGCGTTTGAACAAACCGCCAAAGGCATCCATGTTGCGCGTACCCGTGGCATGGGCAATCGCGCCCGCCCCGAGGAACAACAGACTCTTGAACAGGGCATGATTCAGGATGTGGAACAGCGCACCGGCGAAACCCAGAAAACAGACCCGATCCTCGCCGAAAGTCCAGCCCACGGCACCCAAGCCCAAGCCCAAAAGAATGATGCCGATGTTTTCAACGCTGCTGTAGGCGAGCATGCGTTTCAAATCCTGTTGCGCCAACGCGAAAAGTACCCCGCCCACGCCGCTGAGCAGCCCCAGCCCAATCAGCACCCAACCCCACCAAAGGGGCGGTACCCCGCAACTGGTAAGCACGCGGACAATGCCGTAGATGCCGGTTTTGATCATGACGCCCGACATGACCGCCGACACATGACTCGGAGCGGCGGGATGTGCCTCCGGCAGCCACACATGAAACGGCACAATGCCCGCTTTCGTGCCGAAGCCCACCACCGCCAACAGGAAGACGAGCCCTAGCGTCCAAGTGGACGCGCCCGCACCCGTGGCGATCATTGGGTCAAAATCCAGCGGCCCGGAGCCGCCACCCGCCAGCGCAAACAGAATCATGAGACAGGCTGTGCCGAAATGCGTGGCAACAAGATAGACCCAACCAGCCTCGCGCACCGGCGCTTGATCATCGTCGGTCACCACGAGGAAGAAGGAGGCCAGTGCCATCGTCTCCCATGCCACGAGGAAGAAAATGGCGTTCCACGCCAGTACAACACCCGCCATGCCCGCGACCAGCAAGCTGTAGAAGAACCAATGGGCGCGGTTTACGGAGTGCCGCATATATTCAGCGCCGTAGAGCGCGCCCAGCGCGGAAACCACAAGAATGGGGATCAGAAAGAAAGCGGACAGGGCGTCGCAGTGCAGGTAGAAACTCCCGCCGGGCACCGCCCATTCGGCACGCAACGACAAAACCCCACCTCCCGACAAGACCTGTGTTGCCGGAATGACGCCGAGAACCGCCGCGATTACGCAGCCCGGGACAGCCACGCGAGCACCCAGTCGTGGGTGCAGCGACAGTATACCCCCGCCTATCAGGCAAAGGAGAGCGGCGACAAGAAGTGTCATGGTGTCTCGGGTTCCCGAGGTGCTTCCAAACGGGCCATGACCCGCTCGGTTTCCGCCAGCACCTCCGCCACAGACGCTTTTCGACTCAGCGCGGCATGAAATCCGGGCTCCCGAAGACAATGCGCCAGCATCGACAACACGTGCAAGTGGGCGCGAATGGTGGGACTCAGGATGGTAAACAGCACCTGAACGGGGATTTTGTCCAAAGCCGCAAAATCAACCGGTTCCTTGAGAAAACACAAGGCCACCACAGGATCGGATATGGGGAGCACAATGGGATTGCGCACATGGGGAATGGCAACGCCGTCCCCCACCGCCGTAGTACCCAGTGCTTCGCGCTCCAACAGGATCTGCAACAGGAACTCGCGATCCACCGAGTCCCCCAAAGGCAACACCTCCACCATCGATCGCATCACTGCAGCTTTGTCCCTTCCCGCGACCTCGTAGTGGATGCCTCCGGCTTCCAGTGCCTCGGTGAGCGTGCAAAGCGCCTCATCCTCATCATCACCATCGCCACTGAGATCGGGCCGGACATCCATCTTGCGATCCATGGCCCATTCCATCACTTCCACGCGATTGAACCGGTATTGATTGTGCATGCGAAATGCGGGCAGGGCATCTTCCTCAACCCAGCGCCCAACCATTTTCTCGGAGACTCCGAGAAATTTAGCCACGTCTTTCATTCGCAACTGCATGAAACTTTAATCCTGTTCAACGGTTCGTAACCGAAAAAAGGGCATAATGGGGAGGGACACAATATATCCTATTCCCCGGGTCGGTCAAAATCAAGTTTTGGCCAATTTTTAGTGCCCGAATAGCCAATCGGATATACTGAATCCCTCGGTCATTTCGACGAATGTAATGAGGAGAAATCTTGTGGCGGTGTTTGCCTTAACGACGCAATAGACGGGTTTAGATTTCTCGTCACGCTCGAAGTGACAGAAAGGATTACAGGGTATGAATCCCGAAACACTGGCGAATTGGATGCCCTACATCAATTACGGATTTGTGGTGCTGACCAGCGTGGTTCTGGTGTTGGCGGG
>CAIZGN010000631.1 GCA_903932505.1 Candidatus Hydrogenedentota bacterium | reverse complement strand
GGCGCCGCAGTTGACCGCCACAAAGGGTTTCTCTTTTCGGCGGCTGAGATAATGGATCGCCCGAGCCAACAGTTCCTTTCCGGTACCGGTTTCCCCCTGAATGAGAACGGTGCTGTCACTCGCAGCAACCTGTGGAAGCACGTCAAACAGGCGACGCATCTGCGGGCTGCGGCTGACGATGTCCCCGATTTCGAAACGCGCGGTAAGTTCCTTGCGCAATTCCTCCACCACGCTCAGGTCGCGAAAGGTTTCCGCGCCTCCCACTACCGCACCCTCTACATTGCGAAGCAGCGCGGTCGATACGCTGATGGGAATTCGCCTTCCCTCGGCATCGATGATGTAGCACGAACGGTTGACGACCGTCTGTCCGGTTTGCATCGTGTGACGCAGGGCGCAGTCGGTCTCGCACATGCTCGCCCGAAAAACATCCGAGCACTGCTTTCCGATTGCAACCTGACGCGGCATGCCTGTTATTTGTTCCGCAGCCCGGTTGAAGGACGTCACGCGCCAGTCATGACTGACGGTGAAGACGCCATCTGAAATGCTCTCCAGAATGATATCCGTCGTATTGGCCGCAATGGGGACTGGTTTGCGCATTAGCGTGTCGATGCCTAACTGGTTGTAGATGGGGGGACATTCGATTATCAGCGGCGAATTCAGAACAGCCGGGTTCGCTCATGGTTGAAGAAACGGGGCAAAGGCCGGTGTGCTTTTTTCAGAAAACGATTCCGTGCCCGAGTGAACGATAAAGAGCGCGGGCAACTCCTGCTTTAGGGCCAACTCATAACCCGCCTCGGGGCCGAGCACCGTCAGCGCAGTGGCATAGGCGTCCGCGAGCGCGCACTTGCGGTTGATAACACTCACGGAAGCCAGAGTATTCGTGATCGGCCGCCCGGTGCGTGGATCCAGGTGGTGCGAAATGCGCACTCCGTTCTCTTCATAATAATTGCGATAGTCGCCGGAGGTCGAGATGGCGTTGTCAGAAATCCGCACAATAAGGTTGATTACATGCCCAGCGCTATCGGGTTTTTCGACGCCGATCTGCCATGCCTGCCCCCGGGCATTCAGGCCACGGGTTCGAACTTCGCCACCCACCTCGACCATGTAGTTGGAATACATGCTCGCATCGAAATCTTCCGCGATTTTGTCCACCGTGTAGCCTTGTGCAATGGCATTGAGGTCGCAGGTGACCTCGGGTTCCGTCTTGCTCAAGGTGAGCGCGGTGGGATCAATTTTGATCTTGCCATAACCGACCTTGCTCCGCAAACGCTCCAGTTCCTCGACTGGGGGAGGCCCGCCCTGCCGGCCACCCGGCCCAAAGCCCCACGCCTTGACCAGTGGCGCGACCGTAACGTCAAAGGCCCCGCCGGAGGCCACACTGACCTCATTCGCCAGTTGAAAAATCTTTATGACATCGGCAGAAACCTTAAATGGTGTGAGGTCGGCGTGCGCATTGAATTTCGATATCTCCGAGTCGGGCCGATAAGTGGACAAGGCCGAATCAATCGAAGCCAACCGGGTCTCAATGGATTTTCGGAGCGAGGCTTCACCGCCGACTGGCTGTTGCGCAGCGCAAACCTTGATTGTATACGTTGTGCCTTGTGTCTCGCCCGAAAAAACATGCTCTCCCATGCTGGACGGCCGCTCACACGCGCCAAGTCCAGCCAGCAGGCCGAGCAGGGTCAACGCACGGTTTGTGATAGGAAATCGCCAAGTCATCGTCCCGAAAATCCTTCCTCAAACGAATGCCGAACAGCGTTGGAAATCCGATGCGGTTCGGCGACTCTGAGTCGCAGTATTGCGACTGTATCACACTCCGGGGACAAAGTGGAATTTGATTTACATCCCCATGGGATTTTTTTTGTCTCGAGGTGAAAATTTATTGACTAACAGAGCGAATTCCATTAGAATGGTGCTGATGAGATTACCATATTCGGGGTTACGGCGTCGTTTGTCTTGTGGCTCCTTGGTTTATGGGTGTCTGTTATGAACAGAAAGGGAGAGGAACATGAATTTGTTGGCATTGGCATTGATGGGCGTGGTTGTGGGTGCGGCCGGCAGCGAGATTCTCCGCTTCCGCAGTGCGGGAATGGTGCAAACCATCCGGGAATCCGCCCAAAAGTTTGCAAAGAGTATCATGCCCAAAGGCTCGAAAACTTCGAAAGACTCCGCTGATGCGCCGGATGTGCCTGATACGGCCGAAGAAGTGGTGCCGGTTGAGACAGTCGCCGTGGCCGAGGAGGCCCCCGTGGTGGCTGAGGTCGCAGAAGAAATGGCGGAAGAGGAAGTCGCAGAAGCCAATGCAGATGAGGCTCCTGAGAAAAAGGCATCCGAACAATAGACTTAGTACGCCGTACTCTGGCATCCGGGTATCTTCTCTGTTTATCGTTCCTGAGGGGAGCGACATCAAGACATGGATAACCCAGCCGGGTAACGTTTTTCGGGAAAGGCGTGGTGTTATGCTGAAGACCATGGGAATCATTGTCGGCGGGATGTTCGTTGGTGCTGTTGCCGTCGAGATTGTTCGTGAGAAGTGCCCGAGGATCGTGAATGCTTTTTACGAGAAGGTGAATCACCTTGCGGGCCGGGAGATACGAAAAACCCAGAGTCCGTGGTCGTTGAGTCGCCTCTTCCAACGATGAGTTTGGCAATAGTGTTGACAGGCTGGTGCCCCTGCCCGGCGTGATGGGAGCCAAAGAAGCGGGTCTAACCCGATGGTATAGTGTTTCAAGACAGGAAAGGATGGTTGTTATGTTGAAGACTATTGGTGTAGTGGTTGGCGGGATCTTTGTGGGTGCGGTCGCAGCGGAAATTCTTCGCGAAAAATGCCCGGAAAAGGTCGATGCCCTTTATGCAAAAGTGAAGAGCTTTTCTGACCGGATT
>CAIZGN010000630.1 GCA_903932505.1 Candidatus Hydrogenedentota bacterium | reverse complement strand
CGCCGCACAGGTGCCGGGTGCCCCCCCTGCGCCGCAGGCGGCATCCCCGCAGACCGCTGCGGCTCCCGTTGCTGCGGCAGTGCCCGCAGCCCCCGAGGATGGCGATTGGCTGGTGATGGATTTGCCGACGGAGATGGAAAATCTGAATCCCTATACCTCCACGGATGCGCAGGCGCAGACCATCATTTCGCTGGTCATGGAGGGGATGCTCGAACGCGACAATGCGACGCTGGAACTCAAGCCGCGCCTTGCCGAATCCTGGGAAATTGCCCCAGATAAGATGACCTATACGTTCCACCTGCGCAAGAACGCGGTTTTCTCCGATGGCACACCGATCACTGCGAATGATGTGAAGTTCAGCTTCGACACCTTGATGAACCCCACGACAAACGCCCCTAGTCTCCGGAATTATTATCAGGACGTGAAGTCCTGCGAGGTTTTGGATGACTTGAGCGTGCGCTTTGTTTGCGACAAGACCTATTTCAAGCATCTTGCGATTCTTGGCGAGCTGCCGGTTCTCCCCAAGCATATCTACGGCACAGGCGATTTCAATCAACACCCCAATAACCGCACCCCCATCGGATCGGGCCCCTATGTCTTTGACCGCTGGGACTCCGGCCAACAAGTGGTACTCGTGCGCAATGAGCGGTATTGGAAAGAGAAGCCTCGCATCAAAAAACTGGTGTTCAAAATCATCACAAACGCGGACGCGTCTTTTCAGGAACTGCAGCGCCACGGGCTTGATACGATGGACCCGCTGAGCATGACGGAGGAGTTGTGGACTACCCGCGCTTCCACGCCGGAATTTGAGGCGCAGTTCAAAAAGTTCCTCTATACCGACACCGGATACCGCTACATCGGCTGGAACCTGCGACGCCCGAAGTTCCAGGATAAACGGGTGCGTCAGGCCTTTACCATGCTGGTTGACCGTGAGCAAATCCTCAAGGAATTGATGCATGGGCTGGGCGAGGTTTCTTCGGGCCCCTTTTTCGTCGATGTGCCCGAGTACGACAAGAATATCAAGCCCTGGCCCTTCGATCCCGAACGCGCCAAACAGTTGCTGGACGAAGCAGGATGGAAAGACACCAATGGCGACGGCGTGCGCGACAAAGACGGCGAGCCGCTCCAATTCGAGTTGATGTTCACGAGTGGGGTCACGGTGCATGAGCAAGTGGCCACCATCTTCCAAGAGGAACTGGCAGCGGCGGGCGTGAAGATGACCATCCGTCAACTGGAATTCGCCAGCCTGCTGCAGAGCGTGTATGAACACAGCTTTGATGCGATCATGATGGCGTGGGGGGCTTCCCCGGATCCGGATCCCTATCAAATCTTCCATTCGTCCCAGGCGATGGAGCGCGGTTCAAACCATGTGGGCTTTTCAAATCCGGAAGCGGACAAAATCATGGAAGAAGCCCGGCTGGAGTTTGACCACAACAAGCGCATCGAGATGTACCACCGTTTTCACGCCATTATTCACGATGAGCAGCCCTACACCTTCCTATTTTTCCGAAAAGCGAAGGTGGCCGTGGACAAGCGCTTCGAGAACCTGAACGTGTATCCCTATGGCATGGATTTCCGTGAATGGTGGGTGCCCACCGCCGAACAGCGCTACAAGGAATAGGACCGTCCATTCTTGAAAGCCTATCTCATACGACGCTTGCTGCTCATCGTTCCGGCGCTCATCGGGATCAGTGCCATCTCTTTTCTTGCCGTTCAACTGGCCCCCGGCAGCCCCATCTATATGGTTCTGCTTTCCGGGCGCGGCAATGGGAATGAGGGCGCAGACACCCAGAAGATTATTGAGGACACCAAGCGCCTGTATGGACTGGACAAGCCCGTTCCGGTGCAGTACGCCTTGTGGCTGGGTCGTCTCGCGCATCTCGATTTTGGCAATTCCTACAAGGATCAGCGTCCCGTGCGGGAGAAAATTCTAGAAGCCCTGCCGGTCACACTCGAGTTGAACGTGCTGTCCATTCTGCTTATATACCTCATATCGATCCCCATCGGGGTGTATTCCGCCGTGCATCGCGGCAACAAGATAGACAACGCGCTCACAGTCCTCCTGTTTCTGCTGTACAGCCTGCCCAGTTTTTTTGCCGCGATGCTGCTCATGCTGCTGTTCTGTGGCGGCGAATATTTCAACTGGTTTCCGGCCTTCGGCCTGCATTCGCTTGAGGCCGATTCGTGGTCATGGGGTCGCTATCTCCTCGACCATTTCTGGCATCTGGTGCTACCCGTTCTTTGCCTGACCTATGGCGGATTGGCCGGGATGTCGCGCTACGCCCGCGCGGGCATGATTGAGACCATTCGCCAAGACTATGTGCGCACCGCACTGGCCTATGGCTTCCCGGAGCGAACGGTCATCTACAAATACGCCATGCGGAACTCGCTCATCCCCATCATCACCCTGGCCGGTACCCTGCTGCCCGCACTCATCGGGGGCAGCATCATTATCGAGCAGATCTTCTCCATTCCCGGCATGGGCCGATTGACCTTTCAGGCCATTCTTGCCCGGGATTATCCGGTGGTCATGGGCACGCTTACTTTTTCGGCACTGTTGACCTTGCTGGGACTCGTATTGACCGATGTCCTCTATGCCATGGTCGACCCACGGATAAAATATGAATAAGAAGACGAATACAGAGCAGGGTTATTGGCGTCTGGTATGGCGTCAGTTTCGGCGCAACCGTCTTTCCGTGGTTGGATTGCTGATTCTGGGCCTGTTGACCCTGGTCGCCGTGGCCGCACCTTTTCTCGCCAATGATGTGCCTGTCTACATGGTGAAGGGCGGCAAGAGCTACTGGTTTCCCAATGTAATCTCCTACCAAGAACTTGAAGCGGCCAATTTCTATAGCACGGCCATGCGCTGGACACCGGGTGAGGGGGAGTACGCGCTGCGGCCACCCATTCCCTTTTCCCCGCGCAACCAGATGCTGCTGGACAACAAGCGTGGCCCTTCCGCCAAGCATTGGCTGGGCACCGACGATCGTGGACGCAGTGTGGCCGCGCGCATTGTGTGGGGTTCGCGCATTTCCCTCAGCGTGGGATTCATCGCGGAAGGCATATCCGTCCTCGTGGGCATCTTCCTGGGCGCGCTCGCTGGCTACTATGGTGGCCGCACCGATGCCCTCATCATGCGCCTTATCGAAGTCGTCATGTGCTTTCCCGCCTTCTTTCTCATCCTCGCATTGGTGGCCTTGCTGCCCCCGAGCATCTTCACCGTCATGTTTGCGCTTGGTCTACTGGGCTGGCCGGGGATCGCCCGACTGGTGCGTGGTGAGTTCCTGAAACTGCGCGAAAGCCAGTTCGCCCTCGCGGCGAAGGCCTCCGGTCTCGGAGACGCCCGCATCATATTCCGCCATCTCGCACCCAACGCCATGGCCCCCGTCCTCGTGAGCGCCACCTTCGGCGTGGCCGGGGCCATCCTTACCGAATCCGCCCTCAGCTTTCTAGGCTTTGGCGTTCCACCCCCCACGGCCAGTTGGGGCGAACTGCTGAGTCAGTCGCAGCATCTGGTCGGCAGCGGTATCTGGTGGCTGGTCGTCTTTCCCGGACTCGCCATTTTTGCTACGGTCACCGCGTTTAATCTCGTGGGCGAGGGACTGCGGGACGCCATGGATCCGAGGTTGCGCCAATGAGCACGAATACCCCGCTATTGCGCGTGCGCGACCTGCGCACACAATTCCACACCGACCAAGGCGTTGCGCTGGCTGTGGACGGCGTCTCGTTTGATCTCAAGGCCGGGAAAACGCTCGCGCTGGTGGGGGAGAGCGGCTGTGGGAAGAGCGTGACCGCCATGTCGATTCTGCGTCTTATCCCGAGTCCGCCTGGCAAGATTGCGGGCGGGACTATCGAGTTTGAGGGGCGCGACCTGCTGGGCGCATCGGATCAGGATTTACGCAAAGTCCGTGGCAACGATATCTCGATGATCTTTCAGGAACCCATGACCTCCATGAACCCCGTCTTTCGCGTGGGAAACCAGTTGACCGACGTCATTCGACTGCATCGCGGCTCGTCCAAAGCCGATGCGCGACGGGAGGCCATTGCCCTGCTCGCCCAAGTGGGAATCCCCGCTCCGGAAGAGCGCATCGATGATTATCCGCATCAGATGTCAGGCGGAATGCTTCAGCGCATCATGATCGCCATGGCACTCTCCTGTCAGCCCAAAGTCCTCATCGCCGATGAGCCGACCACTGCCCTCGACGTTACCATTCAGGCGCAAATCCTGGAATTGCTGAAATCCCTGCAGGTTTCCAAAGGCCTCGCCATCCTGCTCATCACGCACGACTTGGGCGTGGTAGAGGAAGTCTCCGACGAAGTCGCGGTCATGTATGCCGGGAAAATCATCGAATACAGCGCCCGCACCTCATCACTGCTCGAAACACCGCGCCATCCCTACACCCAGGGACTCTACGCTTCTCTACCCTCGATGCAACGGGGTCGCACTCGCCTGCACACTATCCCCGGTTCCGTCCCCGCCGCCACGCAATTCCCCTCGGGCTGTCGTTTTCATCCACGATGCCCGCATGCCCTGCCCGTATGCAAAGAAACCGCCCCCCCGTGGACGCCCCTTGAAAACGGTTCCGGCGTAGCCTGCTGGCTGCATGCGGAGGCAAAGCCATGAGCCAACCGGGACGCTGCGCCCTTTTCATGAGCCTGTGCATGGCCGTTGCCCTCGCAGGCTGCACCACCCGTACGCCGATCGCCAATGGAAGCCTGCTGACACAGAAACCCCTGGCCGCTCCGGAAAAGATGGAGAAAACTGAAACCGGAGTGATCATTCCTCCTATTCATTTCGGACTCGACAGTTCGGAACTTTCCTCCGAGGCCAAGAAGATTATCGGCCAAGCAATCGATACCATGAAAGCCCAACCCAAGCTCTACGCCACGCTGCAGGGCCATACCTGCAGCAATGGTTCGCCGGAACACAACCGCGCACTCAGCGGACAACGGGCGGCCATAGTGATGAAGTATATGGTTGACGGTGGAATCGCTGCGGACCGTCTGGGCGCGGTGAGCATGGGCCCCGGTTCTCCAGTCGCTCCCAACACCACCGAAGCGCAAAAGGCCTTGAACCGACGGGTGGAAATCCATCTCTACACGTGGAAAGACGCCAAACCCGCAAAGGGAAAACATTGACACCGCTGCTTGAAGTGAAAGACCTCCGGATGCACTTTCCTGTGCGCAAAGGCGTGTTCTCCCGCGTCTGCGGAGCGGTGCGTGCAGTCGACGGGGTGAGCTTTTCCATAGAGGCGGGCAAGACGCTCAGCCTCGTGGGCGAAAGCGGCAGCGGAAAGACCACGACCGGCCGGGCCTTGCTCCGGCTGATCGAGCCGACCGGCGGCCAGGTCCTCTTTGCAGGGCAGGATGTCACCAAGGCGGGCAAGGAAGATCTCCGGGTTCTCCGCAAGCAGATGCAGATCATTTTTCAGGATCCCTTCGGCTCGCTCAATCCCCGCATGACGGTCTTTAACATGCTTTCCGAAATCCTGCAGGTCCACCGCATTGCGCCCCCGACAGAGTGGCGCGGGCGGGTCGAAGAATTGTTGCGTCTCGTCGGACTGCCACAGGAGGCCGCAGACCGCTACCCCCACGAGTTCAGTGGTGGCCAACGCCAGCGCGTCGGCATTGCCCGGGCCTTGGCCGTCGAGCCCAAACTCATCGTCGCGGATGAGCCAGTCTCCGCCCTCGATGTCTCCATCCAGGCTCAGATTCTCAATCTCCTCGAAGAGTTGCAGGAACGTCTGGGCTTGGCCTACCTTTTTATCGGGCACGACCTCAGCGTGGTTAGGCACATTTCGGATGAAGTCGCGGTCATGTATCTGGGCAAAATCGTGGAAATCGGCCCCAAAGAGCGTGTTTTTGAGAACCCCACCCACCCGTACACCCGCGCCTTGCTCTCTGCCGCACCCATGGCCGGTGCTGGCCCAAAACACCAGCGCATTGTGCTTCAGGGCGATGTGCCCAGTCCGATCGCCCCGCCGCCCGGCTGTGCATTCCACCCGCGCTGTCCCGATGCCCGTCCCGAATGCCGGGAACTCGGCCCGACGCTCCAAAAGGTCAGCGAGGGCCACCGCGCCGCCTGTTTGGTGCATGCGCCAGAGCATCAATAGCGACTTAACATCCCATCGCCGCGCGCACAACTAATTTTGGATCAATTCCGGCCGATACTCAAAGTGCATGGAATCGAAATGCGCCCATTTCCCGCCCCAGATGAACCCGTGCTTTTCAAATACCTGCACAACGGCCTTAAATTGCGGGTCGGTGAGCAAAGCCGGGGGATAGGGTGGGGGGGCGGACTCAGATTTGCCGCCCCACTGCCAATAGCAGTACAACTTTTTCGGCAGTTGGAAATCCACGGCAATGCCATAGCTGTGCGGACTCAGACGCTGGGTTCCGGCAATGGGCCGGAAATTGAATGAGCCGATGGGCTTGATCACATACGCCTGCGTCTCTTTGGGAAGCGTCTGTAAGTCGCGGGCGACCTCAGCCAGCGCCCCCGCCGCCCCCGCCTCGCGATTGAAGTCGATGGTAGCGGGTTGGGCCGCTGGCAGCCAGGAGACCGGCGTGAGACGGGCGGAGACCTCCTCACGAGTCGCCCCATAGAGTTTGGCAAAAAAGGGGTCAAAACGAATGCGACCGGGGTCTTCATCCGGCTTGGGCGGGGTGTCCAGCCAATTTTTCGGGTAGGGGATGCTCAGCTGATCTTCCAAGTCCGGGGTATCGAGCTTTTCGGCGAAACGCTTGGGGCGGGCATCATCAAGAGGCATCCGGGTCGCATCGTCCCATAGCAAGGCCCCATCGGCATACTTGAACTTCGATGGATAAGCCGCGCAAAGCACTTGGGCCGTTGATGCGGCTGGGTCTTGATTCGCAGGCGCGGCGCTAAGCAATGAGACCGCCCAGAACAATGAAAACAGCATAGTTTCCCCTCGAATGTCTTTTGTGCAGACAAAAGTATACCGCCCCCGGCGCACGGGACGCGAACCGGGGGCGGCATGAAAATCTAAGGACTACTTGCCGTGCTTGGCGAGGTAGGAGGCAACGCCGTCCGCACTGGGCTTCATGGCGTCTTCGCCCTGCTTCCAGTTGGCCGGGCAGACTTCGCCATGCTTTTCAAAGTGCTGCAGCGCATCGACGACGCGCAGGGCTTCGTCCACGCTGCGGCCAAGCGGCAGATTGTTCACCAGCGCATGCTGCACGGTGCCTTCCTTGTCGATAAGGAACAGGCCGCGCAACGCGATCGCGTCATTGATCAGAACGCCGTATTCGCGGCTGATCTGCTTGGTGAGGTCGGCCACAAGCGGGTATTGGATGTTGCCAATGCCGCCCTTCTCGACCGGGGTGTTCTTCCACGCCCAGTGAGAGAAATGGGAATCGACCGACACGCCGACTACTTCGACATTGCGCTTCTTGAACTCATCCAGCTTCTTGTTGAACGCGATGATTTCAGACGGGCACACGAACGTGAAATCGAGCGGGTAGAAATACAGCACAACGTACTTGCCGCGCAAGCCGGACAACGAGAACTTATCGTTGAAGCTGTTGTCG
>CAIZGN010000629.1 GCA_903932505.1 Candidatus Hydrogenedentota bacterium | reverse complement strand
GTCAGCGTGCCAGTTTTGTCGAGAGCCACCACGGTTACTTCGGAGAGCTTCTCCACTGCAGCGCCGCCACGAAAGAGGATGCCGCGCTTTGCACCCCAGGCGATGGCTGCCAGCACCGCCGAGGGAATGGAAAGCACAAGAGCACAGGGTGAGGCAACGACTAGCAAGGTCATCGCGCGATAGAATGCGCTGCGGGATGATTCGGTTGAGGCGAAGGGAGGCAATTGCATGACCAGCCACCAGAAAAAAAACATAGCCAGTGCAAGCCCGAGAATGGCGTAGGTGTATCTCGTCCCGAACTTGTCGGTGAACCGTTGAGAAGGCGCTTTGAGATGCTGGGCTTCATTGATGAGCCTGATGACTTTTTGGAGGGAGCTTTCACTGGCCGGACGCAGCACGATGACCTCCACGACGCCCCAAAGATTGATCGTGCCCGCGAGCACCGTGTCGCCCTGTGTCTTTTCCACCGGCGTTGCCTCTCCGGTCAGATTGGATTCGTCGCTGGCGGTTTTGCCTTTGACAATTTCGGCGTCCACCGGGAACAGCGAGCCGGGTTTCACCAGCAAGCGCTGTCCCGTATGCAACCGATCCACCGCCACTTCGCTTTCGTTTCCTTCAGCATCCACCAAGGTGGCCACCTTGGGTGCGATTCGGAACAAAGAGCGAATCTCCCGCTGCGTGCGCCCCATCGCGTATTGCTCCAGGGCCCCTGATGTCGAAAATAGGAAAAGCAGCATGGATCCTTCTGCCCATGCCCCCACCGCCGCGCTGCCTGCCGCTACGGCCAGCATGAGGAAGTGTACGTCGAGTGTTCTCAACCGGATTTTGGCGAAGGCTTCCTGCGCGGCGAACCAGGCCCCGGAGAGACAGGACATCGCGTAGAGCGCCACTGACCATGCTGGGTGCGGGGTGAAGAAGCCGGCAACCCCGAAAAGCGCGCACAGACCAGCAGCCAGGGCCTGGGCCTTCCATTCGTCCAAATCAGACTCAGGTTCAGGGACGCTGATCTGACGCGGTTCAATTTTCGGCAAGGGAAAATCGCGCCAGCGCCAAAACTTCGGCACTGTCAGGCAGCGGACGCGTGCGACGGTGACGGTGTTGCCGCTTTCCGATACAATGAATTCCTGTCCGCGCAAGGGTGCCACCGGATGTCCGCACCTCGAGCAACTGGGATCGGGTTGCAGAAGTTGGCAACGTTCCACGGTCGAATCTGCATGCACTTGGGCCAGAACCTCCTGAATTCCTTCCGCCACACTTGGATCTGAATCTCGCCCGAGGGTTGCGACCGAGATTTTACCTTCCGCCGCCTTGATGGCAATAGCCTCTACGGAAGCATGTTTCGCGAGTTCCCCCACGGCGGACCGGACGAGACAGGGAACTTCCATCATTGTGCCGGTTTGAGATTGGGATGCTGATTTCATGATGCAAAAATTGTGTTCCGTAACTTGTCGAACAGTTGAGCGCCACCAAAGGCAAGCAAAGCGAAAAAGGCGAGCGTCGTGCTGAACATGGCGCAGCCGCCCAGAAAGAAGATTCCATCCCGTTCCATCGCCCCTGCGGCCAGAAGGACCACAGTTAACGCGGGCAAACTGTTGGACAGCGGAATGGGTAGTGGCAGCAGGAGTAGGAACCCGGAAAAAAAGATGAGTGTACCCGCAATGCGCTGATAAATCCACTGCTCGTGCAGGAAATCCAGTCGCGGGCGAAGCAGGACTTCCAAGCCGCCCACGATCCGAGTGGCCGCTCCGAGTAAGGTGGCGACGAACTGTACCGGCAGCTCACGCTGCAGGATTTTTTCCGGCAGCCAGGGCCGATGACCCAGCGCC
>CAIZGN010000628.1 GCA_903932505.1 Candidatus Hydrogenedentota bacterium | reverse complement strand
AGTTTTGCTCCGGCCTCTTAATCATGTAGAGTACAGGCATATTCTAGGAATGCTGAAGGCATGATCGAACGCATCATTGAATTCTCCTGCCGCAACAAGTTTGTGGTGATATTGGCATTCGTGGCTGTGGCCGCGGTGGGTGTCTATGTGCTTGAACATACCCCTGTGGATGCCATTCCTGACCTTTCTGAGAATCAGGTTATTGTTTTCACCGATTGGATGGGGCGCAGTCCTCGGGAAATTGAGGATCAAATCACGTATCCGCTGTCGGTGAACCTGCAGGGTCTGGCGGGGGTGAAGGCTGTGCGGTCTTCGTCCGAGTTTAATTTTTCGATGATCAACATCATCTTTGATGACTCGGTGGATTTCTATTTTGCGCGGCAGCGTGTGCTTGAGCGATTGGCACTGGCGAGTACTTTCCTGCCGGAGGGTGTGGTGCCGTATTTGGCTCCTGATGCGACGGCGTTGGGGCAGATATTCTGGTACACGGTGGAAGGGGATGGCTACGACCTTGGCACGCTGCGCGGGATTCAGGACTGGTATGTGCGCTATCAGCTCAACAGCGTGCCGGGTGTGGCGCAGGTGGCGAGTGTGGGCGGGTTTCCTCGTGAATATCAGGTGGACATCATGCCTGATCGGTTGCGGGCGTATAACCTCACCTTGGGCGAGCTGTATCAGGCCATTGCCCGGAGCAACAATGCGGTAGGTGGCCGGGTGGTGCAGAAGGGGAATGCCGAGTATCTCATTCGGGGTGTGGGGTGGATTCAGTCGGTCGAGGATATCCGCAAAACGGTGGTGGTGGAGCGCGGCGGGGTGCCGATTCTGGTGGGTGATGTGGCGACAGTGCAGATGGGCAGCGAGTTCCGGCGCAGTGTGCTTGAGAAGGACGGGCGTGAGGCCACCGGTGGCGTGGTGATGATGCGCTTCGGCGAGAATCCGCTCTCGGTGACGCAACAGGTCAAGGCGAAGATCCGCGAATTGCAGAAGGGTCTACCCGAGGGTGTGCGGATTGTGCCGTTCTACGAGCGCACGCGCTTGATCGAAAGTGCCATCGAGACGGTCACCCGCGTGCTTGAGCACGAGACCCTCATTGCGGCGGTTGCCATCCTACTTATCCTTATGCATGTTCGCAGCGTTTTTGTGGTGGTGATCACCCTGCCGCTGTCGGTGCTCATCGCCTTCATGCTGATGCGGGTCTTCGGCATATCGTCCAACATCATGTCCTTGTCGGGTATCGCCATTTCGATCGGTATTTTGGTGGATCAGTCAATTGTCATGCTCGAAAACGCGACCCACCGCCTGAGCCAGCATTTTGGCGACAGGAAGGTTGAAGGGGACACCACGGAGATTGTCGTGGGGGCCTTGCGTCAGGTGGGACGGCCCATCTTCTTCTCGGTGGTTATCATGGTGATCTCGTTCCTGCCGGTATTCGCGCTGACGGGGCAGGAGGGCAAGTTCTTTCATCCGCTGGCGTTCACCAAGACCTTTGCGCTCATCGGCACGGCGATTATTTCGATCACGCTGGTGCCTGCGTTGATACCGCTGCTGATTCGCGGGCGTATGTCGCGCGAGGAGAACAACTGGCTCATCCGCAGTGTCATCGAAATGTACCGTCCGCTGCTCGGCATGCTCATGAAACGCCCCAAACTGGTGGTGTGGCTGTTTGTTCTGCTGCTGGCCTCTGGATTCCTTGTGGCGCGGCATCTGGGACGGGAGTTCATGCCACCTTTGGATGAGGGCAGCATCATGGACATGCCTGTGACCGCGCCGCGTGCGTCGGTGACGGGTGTGGCCGACGATCTCAAGGCACGCGACGCGCTGTTGCGCTTATTGCCCGAGGTGGAGATGGTGACGGGCAAAGCGGGGCGCGCGGATACGCCGACTGATCCCGCGCCGCTTGATATGGTCGAGACGGTAATCAATCTGCGTCCCGCCGACCATTGGCTGAAGCGCAAAATACGGATTGAGGACGCGCGGGCCGAGGCGGAGCGGGTGGCTGGTCTTATGCGTGCAAAAGGGACGCTGGGCGCACAGGAGGAAGCGGGGTACGCTTCCTTCCTGGACAGCGTGGCGGTTGCTGCGCTGGATCGCTATGATGCGGCGATGCGGACACGTTTGGCCGGGCGCATCCTTGAGTTTGACGAGCAGCGGGCGGGAGAGTCGCTGCGGTTCGTGGCGGATCGTGTCGTGTCGAGTGTGTCGGCGCTGGATGGCTGGAAAAAACCACTCGGGGATGCGGAGTTGCTTGGGCTCATTGACGGCCTTCGTGAAAAACAGGTGCCACGTTTCCTCCTGAATCCGCAACTCACGGATGTGGAACATTTCGCTGATGAATTGGTCACGGCGATGGGTGCGCAAGGGTTTGTGGATCCTGTGCGCACAGATTTGCTGGCGACCATCGAGACGCCCTTAGAATCCGGCCTCGCTGCGATCGCTGAGTCCTTTGGCGGGGTTCGCAAGGATTTCTACGAGCAGGCGTCTGAGGCGCTTGATCATTATCGTAACGAGGCGGCAATGGCCTGGGCGCACCGGATGAACTTGGAAAACTTTGACGTCGCCATGCTGGAATTCGAGCGGGCGTTATTGGCGGAACTCGAAACATCCGCCACCATGCTCGGCGCATGGAAGAAGGAGGTCCCCTTTGGCGAAGCACCGGAGACCCTGGCGCAGACCTTTGGAAAGAACGCCTTCCTTTGGGTGAAGACGAAGGCCGACCTCGTGGCGGAGCTCGACAAGGCGGTGCATGAGGTGGGCTGGGCCAACATCTGGACGCAGCCGATTATCAATCGGGTGGACATGCTTGCTACAGGGGTTCGCACGCAATTGGCGGTGAAAGTTTACGGGCCTTCGCTTGATCAGGTGCAATCCATCTCGAACGAGGTGGCCGGGGTGTTGCGTGGCGTTCCCGGCGCATCCGATGTGGTGGCCGATCAGAGCGTGGGCAAGGGCTATGTCGAAATCCATGTGGACCGCGCCCGCGCTGCGCGCTATGGGGTCAATGTGGGCGATATTCTCGACATCGTGGAAGTGGCGCTGGGTGGCAAACCGATCACCACGACCGTGGAAGGCCTGGAGCGCTATCCTGTGCGGTTGCGCTATGCCCGCGATTACCGCATGGACGAGGAAACCATCAAGAACACGCTGGTGTCGCGAGGCGGCATGGGCGGTGGGGAAAGCGCATCCCCGATGAAGGAAACACCGGCGGTCTATCTGCGCGATGTGGCCGATATTCAGGTTGTGGAAGGTCCGGTGATGATCAAGAGCGAGAATGGACTTCTGCGTGCTTATGTGCAATTGAACGTGCGTGGCCGGGATATTGTCGGGTTTGTCGAGGAGGCGCAGCGCGCGGTGAAGTCGAAAGTGAAGCTGCCACAAGGCAGCTATCTCGAATGGACGGGACAATTCGAGCATCAATTGCGCGCGCGGAAGACGCTTCGTATCGTGTTTCCTGCCGTGCTTCTGCTGATCTTTGTTATTCTGTACATCACCTACAACGATCTGGCTCATGCCACCCTGATGATGATGGCCGTGCCGGGTGCGCTGGCGGGTGGCGTTCTGTTTCAGGCGTTGTTCGGCTACAATTTTAGCGTGGCGGTTTGGGTGGGCTATATCGCGTGTTTTGGCATGGCTACGGAAACCGGCATCATCATGCTGGTATACTTGCGCGATGCGATTGAAGAACGGGGTGGTCTTGCTGGCTTGCCCAGCGTGGCCGCACTCGAGGAGGCGGTGCTGTGCGGCGCGGTACACCGGCTGCGGCCGAAGTTTCTGACGGAGGCCACAGCCATTGTCGGATTGGCACCCATGTTGTGGGCGCATGGCACGGGTGCCGAGGTCATGGCCCCGATGGCCGCGCCTGTGCTCGGTGGACTGTTGATCGCGGACGAAGTTATTGATATCTTTTTGCCGGTGCTTTTCTTCCAGGTGGAAAAGCGGCGGTGGCTGAAGCTGAAGGATAAGCAGCAGCCGGGGACGTCTGTCCTCCCTGCCGCAGTACTTATAGGAGAATTGGATGATGGAAGAACTGACCAGTAAACAACGGAAATTCCTGCGGGGGATTGCCCAGAAGCTTGATGCACTCATTTTGGTGGGTAAACTGGGCGTGAGTGATGCTTTGGTGACTGCGACGAAGGATGCCTTGGATTCACACGAGCTGGTCAAGGTTCGTTTCAACGATCATAAGGAAGAGAAGCGTGAATTGATCGCAACGCTGGCCACGCGGACGCAGAGCCAGGTCGCCGGCATGATCGGGCATGTTGCGATACTGTACCGGGAACAATCCGATCCCGAAAAACGGAAGATTGCCCTGCCCTAGGGCGGCAAAGAATCATAAGAAGGAAGACTCGTCATGAATAATCGGCAACGCGCCATGGCCGTGTTAAATTATGAATCCTATGACCGGCTTCCGGTCGTCCATTTCGGATACTGGCGGGAAACGCTCGAGAAATGGGCCGGGGAAGGCCATATCACGCAGGAAGAGGCCAAGGGTTGGGGCGACAATAACGAGCACGATGTGACCATCGCCCGGAAACTGGGTTTCGACTTTAACTGGAGCAACTGCTTCGGCGTGGGCACCGGATTGCGGCCGTGGTTTGAGGAAAAAGTTGTTGAGACGATGGACGACGGCATGGAAAAGGTGCTCAATCGGGATGGGGTTATCGTCTTGCGCAAGAAAGGGGCCACATCCATACCCGCCGAGATCGACCATTTGTTGAAGACCCGCAAGGACTGGGAAGAGCACTATAAACACCGTCTGGTTTATCACGAGGATCGCGTCACGGAATCTCGTACCCGGGTCGGCGACAGAATGGTGCGTTTTGATGCGGGTGGTTCCGACCACTTGTGTACCGGCGAGCGTGAGGAACCGCTTGGCATCTTCTGCGGAAGTCTTTTCGGCATCATCCGGGACATCGTCGGCGTGACCGGCGTCAGCTATATGATGATGGAAGATCCCGAACTTTACGACGAGATTATCAACACCGTGGGCGACCTTTGTTACCGCTGCACGAAATCCGTCCTTGAGACTGGCGCGAAATTCGATTTCGCCCATTTCTGGGAGGATATTTGCTTCAAGAACGGCCCGCTCGTGATCCCTTCCGTCTTTCACGAAAAAGTGGGACCGCATTACCGCCGCATCACGGATTTGTGTCACCAGCATGGCATCACCGTGGTGTCTGTGGATTGCGACGGGTGCATCGATGCGCTTGTGCCCACATGGGTCGAAAACGGCGTCAACACGATGTTCCCCATCGAAGTGGGGACCTGGAATGCCAGCATCGCGCCATGGCGCGAGAAATATGGCAAGGGCTTGCTCGGTGTGGGCGGCATGAACAAGGTCGTCTTTTCGCAAGACCGCGCCGCCATCGACGCGGAAATCGAACGCCTCAAACCGCTGGTCGATTTGGGTGGTTATCTGCCCTGCCCCGACCACCGCATCGCACCCGATGGCGAGTGGGACAATGTCCAGTATTACTGCGAACGCATGCGTCAGGTGTTCGGGTGAGCGAGTAAGAAGCCGAATTGCAAGTGCGGCGTTTCGGGTGGTCGTGGGACAAGATTTCTCGCTTGCGCTCGAAATGACAGGCAAAGAGAGCCGTAGGTCAACGCGGGCGGTCATTTCGAGCGAATGCGAGAAATCTTGCGACGGCGACCGTGGCCTATCTCACGCTTTGAAAACGGCCGCAAGACCAGTCCGACTGTTTTCAGCGTGGGTAAGGGTGTCATGATGCTTCTCCACGCTCATGCACGCGAGTTAGCGGGCTTGGCTAGGATGCCGTTAGCGCTTCAGTGCGGGTTCGGCGTGTAACTTCAGCCCCAGAGCACCGATAACCTTCAGGATGGTGTCAAAGCTCGGGTTGCGTTCCCCGGACAGGGCCTTGTAGAGGCTTTCACGCGACAGACCTGCATCGCGTGCCACTTGCGACATGCCTTTGGCGCGGGTGATATTGCCTAAGGCTTTGGCTACGAAGGCGGCATCGCCATGCGCCTCTTCCATACATGCTTCCAGATATGCAGCCATTTCTTCGGGGGTCCGAAGATGTTCAGCGGTATCGTATTGGGTTGTTAAGGTCTTGGGCATGATAACCTCCTTAGAGATTCCGTGCGAGATGTATCGCAGTTTTGATGTCCGACGTTTGGCTTCGCTTGTCGCCACCCGCCAAAAGGATGATTAGCTCTGTTCCTCGCTTGATAAAATACACACGATAGCCTGGGCCATGAGCAATCCGTAGTTCCGAGACCCCTTCGCCCACGGGCTTAACATCCCCAAGATTACCCTCCCTCAAACGATCCATTCGAACAAGAATGCGGGCCCGCGCCTGAATGTCCGACAAGCCGTCGAGCCATTTCGCGAAAGTATCGGTCTTGCGGATCTCTATCATGCTCTCATTGTATCCTACTGGCTACGCTCCAGTAAATCTTGCGCGGCTTACTTCTTCCATTTCACCTCAAGTTCCTTCGGGTCGTGGTTGGCTTCCAGATAAACGTCATACCCTGTCTGGCCCTTGAGGAACTTTCCGAAGAACGCGGTGGTGTAGGCGTTGGTGAGGTGGAAGGCGGTATCTCGTCCGATGTAGTCCAGGGCTTCGCCGGAGGCCAGGCGTTTTCCTTTGCCCACGCCGTCGCCGAAGGTGGGGTTAAGCTGATACATCTCGGTGAAGGAGTAGTGTCCGGCGTTCTTGAATTCGACGGCGTAGGCGGGGCCTGTGCGCGCGTCATAGAACTTGCGGATGGCCTCGGTACGCTCAAGACCGAGGGTGTCATCCTCGGTGGCGATGAGCGCCATGGCGGGCAGGGTCACGTTCTGGCAGGTTTCTGCGACGCCGGCCATAGGGGCGATGGCCTTGACGCGCGGGTCGCTGTCAGCCATCCACACGGAGGTAAAGCCGCCGAAGGAGTGGCCCGCGACACCGATGTGCTCGAGGTCGAGTTTCCCGCGAAAGCGACTGTCTCCGCCCTTGTTGAACTGGTCCATTTTGTCGATGAGGAATGACAGATCCTTGGGACGGTCGATGCGTGATTTCTCTCGACCCTCCTTGGAGTCGTCGAAGGACACCAATTGCCCGTCAATGAGGGTTACTCCGCAATTTCCAGTGTGATCCGGGGCCACAACGATATAGCCGTGGCTGGCCATGTGTTCGCACCAGAAAGCGTTTTGCATGCGGAGTCCTCCGTTGCCATGGGAGAACAGGAGCAAGGGAAACAAGCCGTCGGCAACCCGGGCATCGCGCACCGCGAAATTCTGGAAGGCTTTGTCGGCTTCGACGATGTTTGCACGGAAGCCGAGTTGCAGCACAAGGGCGAGTTCCGGATTTTCCGTGCGCTCAAAGAAATCCATCAGGCGATTCTTGGGGAGGGACCGCGCGTCTTCCGTGGCCGGATACCAGATTTCGGTCATGAGGACGCGGGGTGCCTTGGTTGTGGCATCCGTGCGCGTACTGTCGTCAAAGCGCATGGTCGTGACCCCTACGGCGTAGGGGCCCGGCTTTTCGGGGGCGGGCAAGGGCGTTGTTTCTGCGGCGTGTATTCGGGCCGCAAGTATGAGTGCCGCGCCAAGCATCCAGTATCGGGTATAGGTTCTGTGCATCGAGGTTCTCCTCCTTGTTGAAAGTGGACGTATGATAGGCGTTCCTGCGGGGAGATTGCACCTAGTCGCGGGGGGAGAAAATGAAAACCCCTGAGAAACCGGTCTTTTTGAGAACCTGTCTTTCAGGGGAAATTATTTACGTTGGTGGAGCTGAGGAGGATCGAACTCCTGGCCTCCGCATTGCGAAACCGTTCTTGCTTGCTTTCCCTATGTTCCGCTGTAAACTTGTGAATACGGAACGGTATCATTTCACCCAATGAATACAGGGCTAAAATAGCGTCTCCCTGTTTACTGGTTGTATTTTCGTTTGCATTGGCGTATAATTCTCTTGGGACACATACGGGACACATGAATGGAGAGCGCCATGAAATTCACAAACAAGGCCATTGAAAAACTCACGCCAAAGGAAACGCCATACGAGGTTGCCGATACCGACACCAAGGGACTATCAGTCCGCGTGCAGGTGTCGGGCGCCAAAATGTTCTACTTTCGATACAGGCTTTCCACCGGCGCTCGAGGCCGAGTGCGGATCGGCGACGCCTCCTTGCTCGCTTGTGCCCAGGCACGCGAGAAGGCCGCCGAACACTATGCCGCCATTGTCCAAGGGGAAGATCCGGCACAGGCGCGGCGCGAGAACCTCGCCGATCTGACGCTGGGGAAATTCGTTTCCGAGCACTATCAACCATGGGCGGCGGGCCGCTTGAAAAGCCACAAGGACGCAGTAGCACGCATTCTGAGCGGTTTTGTGCCATTGTTGAGCAAACGGTTGGCGGAACTCACCAAATGGGACTTTGAAAAGCACCGGGCCGCGCGGCTGAAAACACCACTGAAAGGCCGCAAAAAACCGGCCACCGAAACCACGATAGGCCGAGACTTCGCCGCATTGCGGGCGGCATTTTCAAAGGCCGTGGAATGGGGTATGCTGGCGGAAAACCCGTTGGCCGGTATCAAGCTGGGCCGCGCGGACACAAGCGCGGTGGCGCGTTTCTTGGAACCCGCAGAGGGGACGCGGCTCTTGGCGGCACTGAATTTCCGCGAGAATGAATTGAGGGAACGCCGCACCCGCTACAACGCATGGCGGCGGGCGCGAAACCTTGAAGAGTTGCCGGATCTTCGCAAGTGCAAATTTGCCGATCACTTGAGGGCCATGGTTTTGTTGAGTCTGAATAGTGGCCTTCGCAGAAATGAATTATTCAGTATCGAATGGCGAGACATAACTCTTGAAGGCCCGGCCCCGTCGCTTGTGGTGCGCGGCACCGTGGCTAAGAACGCGCGAAGCCGCCATGTTCCATTGAACCAAACGGCGCGGGAAACGCTTCAAGCGTGGCGCGAGCAAACAGGCAGCACGGGCCTTGTGTTCAAGTCTCCGAAAACGGGCCTCAAGTTTGATCACTGTAACGGCGCATGGCGCGAAGTACTCAAGGCCGCTGGACTTTTCGGAGCGTTCCGCTGGCATGACATGCGCCATGACTTCGCAAGCAAACTGGTACAGGCGGGCGCGGACTTGAACGTTGTCCGCGAATTGTTGGGCCATTCCGACATAAAAATGGTTTTGCGGTATGCGCACCTTGCACCGGCCAACCGGGCGGCGGCGGTGGCGTTGCTGGACAGAGGAAACGCCTCCAACGTGCTCGAATTCGCGAAGGAAAACACACAATGACACCTGAAGAAACCATTGAAGCGAGCAAAGCCTTGCTTGCGCTTGAACGCGAGCGCGAGCGTCAGGTGAGCGCCGTCATGAGCGATCACATTCGCCGTCTGTGGCGTGAGGCTGAAGGCATTCCCGAACCAGCCACGAAACCGAAGGCGCCGCCCGGCTGGCACACGCATGGGGAAGCCGCTCAAAAGTTTTACGATATGCGCGAAGGCTTCACGCGGGACTATCCGGCGCTGAAAAGCATCACCATTGAAGCCGCCGGAACCGCGATAACCAAGGCGTGCGTGCCGGGTGGCCTTGAAAGTATCGGCACGCGAAAAAACCGCCGCATAGATCCGGCTTCGTTTAACCGTTGGCTTGTCAAAGAGCGCGAGAAAATGCTTTCCAAGGTGACCAAAATGATACCCACAATACAACACAAACCACGGTTCTAGTTTCTTCCTACTTTCTTTTCGAGGCCCGCCGCCCAATAAATACAAGGGTGCGCGGGCTTTCCTACTTTCTTTCTACTTTCCAAGCGAAAAACACGCGGTAGTCTCTGGTAAACGCGGCGCGAGTCGCAAAACCAAGGAGACGAAAACATGAACCAAATGGCCAATGTGTTGAACGAAAAACAGGCGAGCGCGTACTGTGGAATGTCGATTCCATTTCTGAGGCGTGCCAGAATGAGGGGCAGAACCCGTTCCGAAACACCCGGCCCCAAGTTTTGCAAGATCGGCGTGCGCGTGCTCTATCGCGTTGGCGATCTGGATGCGTGGTTGGACGCGCATGTCAAAGAAAGTGTTTGCGCATGACGACGGAAGCGGCACTTTCGCCGCCACAACAAAAAAGCCCCGGCTGTGAACCAGGGCAACAAACAGAATCGACACCGTTATTGTACACCCAATCGGCGGCGGACGCAAGGGTCGCGAATGTCCGCGACGGCCACAATCGCGGGTGGAGCTTCACCCCACTGGTCGGTAAGAAACCCGTGGACATCGGATGGTCTACGGCCCCGCGAGAATCCCTTGAGACCGCACGTGCATGGGCGGCCTCGGGAAACATCGGTCTGCGCACCGGAGCAGCTAGCGGCGTGATCGTGCTGGACCTCGACGCAGACAAGAATACAAGAGCCTTAGCTGGATTGCCCGATGGGTTTACAGGAGAAACCGTAACGGCAATAACGGGCAAGGGCGGTATGCACCTGTACTATGCTGCACCTCCCGGCGTCGTCGTAAAGAACAGCGCTAGTAAAATCGCTGCGAATGTGGACGTGCGTGGCGATGGCGGCCAAGTGGTCTACCCCGGCAGTATCCACCCGGATAATGGCGAGCCCTACCGGTGGGCTGCTGACCGTGCTCCCGAGGATATGCCTCTGGCCCCATGGCCGGTCGAATTGCACGAGCGACTGACGCGCAAGGAACGGGACACCCGGCCTTCAGCAGCGACCACATTGCCCCCCATTTCATGCTCGGATAAGTACCTCGAAACTGCTCTTCAAGGCGAACTCGCGGTCATCGCGGCGGCCCCAGAGGGCACGCGGAACGCCACGCTGAACAGGGTCGCGCACAAGCTGTCTGGCTACACTTGGCCCTATCCCGAATACCCGAAGACCCGCTTGTTGACCGCCGCACTGATTGCGGGACTACCAGAAGCCGAAGCCCGAAAGACTATTGAGTCCGGTTGGAAGTCCGGCGCGGCGAAGCCCCGGACCGTGGCTGCGCGACCGGCGCCCCGAGCGTTGGCATGGGATGATACCGTATGGCACACCGGCGTGGACACGCCAGAGGTCTCCCCTGGTGATGACGCGACCAGCACGGCCCCGACCACCGATTTGCCGTGGTACAACCTTGGCGAAAACTGGGACACGAAAGCGATCCCGCCGACCGACTTCGTGCTCGGCTACGCGGTTCCGGCTGGCGTTGTCACCTCGTTGGTTGCGCCGCCCGGCGTTGGCAAAAGCTGGTTTGGCGCGACCCTTGGCGTGTCTGTGGCGACGGGAGCGAACTTGATCCCCGGCATGGCCCCACCCCGTTCCGGTCATGTTGTTCTCGCCACGTTGGAGGAGGACGGGATAGAGGTTCACCGTCGGCTACAGAAAATCGCACGCGCTTTTAATTTGACTGAAAACAAATGCGAGCAGCTGCGCGAGTACCTTTCGATACTGCCAGCATGCTTGCTTCGGGCGCTATCCAGAGGCCCGGACCGCGCAATACTGCCCGGCCCCGATTTGATGGCGATACGGAATCATCTGCAAGTGAACCGGACCCGGCTCTTCGTACTCGACACCTTGAGCGCCGTCATGGGCGGCGTTGCGAAAGAAAATGATGCGGATGATATGGCCCCTGTCATGGCGTGTCTGAGGTCAGTCCTTCCTCGGGACTGCGCGTTATTGCTGATATGTCACACCGGCAAGAACACCTTGGACGCCACAGCACGCGGTTCTTCTGCGCAGGAGGGCGCGGTACGATCCCGGCTGACATTACGACTTGCGACCCCGGAAGAGACCAAGGGCTTGCCCGAAGACACCGGAACTATATTGGTGCTTGGACACGGCAAAAGCAATTTAGGCGAAGAGGGGAAGCCCATATATCTCCAACGGTTGACCGGCCCCGAATTGGGTGGCGTGTTGATTCCATTCGATGCGGCGGGAACTATTGCCGCACGCCGGGCTGCTGAAGATGCACAATTGCGGCACTCGGTCATCACCGTTCTGAGCTCTGAGGACGTGACCAAAACACAGTTGATGGGTCACTCGCGACACAAAGTAGCCCGCGAGCATGGTTCAATAGTCCGAGATAAGATCGCCGATTTGTGCGACGGGCGCGCGGTCACGATCAAGGAGCTAACGGCCATGATCGACGAACTTGAAGAGGCCGCCCATTTGTTTGTGGAGGTCAAAACGCAGTTTGTGAAGCCCACCCATCTCGCGACACCATGGTGTGAAAAACATGAAAACCAAGACTGAAGGAACTGACGGAAAGGTGAAGGAAATACTTCACGTCCTTCACCTACAAGTGACTGAAGGACTGACGGAAAGTACCCCTATAGGGGGGGTACTTCCGTTTCCGTCCGTCAGTCAACCAACACCACCAACAATATGGGCGGAAAACGGAACCGGGCGGAAGCCCACGAAAGGCAGAACATGAACACACTCGAAACGGTATCGCGTTTGGAAAGTCGACTTTCCGACGAACAACGCGAAGTGGTAGGGCTTGAGGCCCGACTAGCCCAGGCACAAAAAGATTGGGCGGCTGCCGTGGGCAAAGACGACACCACCTCCGAGGGCAAGGCGCGGAAAGCATTGGACGCCGCCCAAGTGGGTCTTAGCCAAGCCCGCGAACGCTTGCCCCTGATCGAAACGGCACTCAAGCAAGCCCGGTTGGACGCGCTTCCACACGCAGCGGCGGTTTGCGCGGACAACCTCGCGAAGATAGGCGAGCAGGCCCGCGAGCAGGCCCAAGAGCTTCTTGGACATTATGAGCGGGCCCGGACATTGGCCAAGGAGGTAAACGCGGCTTACAAGCAGCACAACGCCCTCGTCGCCGATCACAAGGAGCTTTGCCGGGAATGGGGAAGCCCCCTCGTGCCGATCTCGCGGGCCGAGCGGTTCCCGGTTCGCATGGACACGCTAAATGGAAGTTTTCGGCCCGACTTCGACGAACGTTTTCGGATTACCGAAGGCAATTTGTTTGTGGCGCCCCGGCCCGAGCAAGTGGAAACCGAAGGGGAAGCCGCATGAACGACGCCATGAATGATTTTCTGAGGGCCGAGGTGGATCGGCAGGCCATTACGCACCTTCGCGCATCCGCTGGCGTGGCGCTGGCAACGTCCGCACCGGCTCATCCAAACGCCAATGCAGGCGCAGGCACGGCAATGGAACCACCGACAAAGTTGGATATGAACGATTTTTTGAGAGCGAGCATCTATACCGCGCAAGGCTCAAACACTGCAGCGCGGTTGATCTTGATGAAATAACAATCGGCCACACGGCCAAAACGAAAGGAACACCATGCAACGAAATGATTCAAGCAGAATGGCAGTATTGCCGCAAGGACCACGGTTCAACAGCTACCTCACCATGCAAAACGAGGACATCATGCGCGAGCTCGGATTGACCACCGCAGAAATCGAGTCAGTGAACACCCGAGCGCGTGCAGAATGCAGCGACAGTTTGGTTGTGCTTTGTGAGTCGCGCGGACTGGCCGACCTGTCCAGTCTCTTCAGCGCGTAACATGACGCACGCTCAATTGGAAAAACGGTTGAACGAGCTTGAAACCAGACTCGCGACGGTCGAGACCGCGAAGAATCCGTATCGCTCGATGACCGACGATGAGCTGCTGGATGCAATCGCCGAACTTGTGGCAGCGGACCCGGCTCCACCCGAAGAGGCGCGGCGCTTGTTTGAAGACTGGCAACGGGACGCAAACGGCCATTGGCGGCGCGTGGATACCCAAGAAACCGCCCACGTTGCCCCACAAGGCACGAACGTAACGCCACCCATACCCACGCATGGCCCGAACGCCCAAGCGCTTGAGGCTGGATAGAATGGAGTCCAAGAAAATGGCAACCAGTGGCACACCGATAGGCGGCCCGCAAGAACTCAAGATCCGCAAGTTTGCAAACGCCGTATTCGAGCATGGCGACATACGCAAGGCCGCGAAGGCCGAGAACATTCCACAGCGAACCGCGTATCGGTGGGCGTCCACGGACGCATTCCGCGAAGCCATGGCCATGGCGCAATGCGACGCACTGAGGGAAGCCACACGCGGGCTTTCAGCGGGTGCGGTTGAAGCCGTGGAAGTCTTGCGGGCCATTGTGCGGGACGGCAATGCCGCAGAGGCCGTCCGCGTTCGCGCGGCTTTGGGCATTCTAGATACCGCCCTGAAACTGGCGGCACATGTGGAAGTCGAAACCCGGCTCCTTGCTCTTGAGCAAGCCATGGCTAAACCATAACCCCCACGCACGGGCCACCACGGCCCCCTTTTCCCGGCCCCGCGTTTTTCCTTAGCGCGGGGTCGTTTCGTGTTCAGGCGGGCGAAAGTATAGGGAAAACTTCGCGGGTATACGATCCCGTTTTTTCGGCGCGGTGGGACACATACGGGACACATGGCGCAAGGCAAAGGAAAGCCGCCCAAGAGGCTGTTTTCATAACCCATTGGGCGGCAAGGCTTTCGGTTGGTGGAGCTGAGGAGGATCGAACTCCTGGCCTCCGCATTGCGAACGCGGCGCTCTCCCAGCTGAGCTACAGCCCCAACGCGGGGAATCCTAGCAAATATCGCCCAATGGAGTCAAATTCGTGATTTGTTCGATGAGTGGGTGGGCTAGGGATGGGGGTGTCGTGCGCTGGGGAAAATGACCCAGAGGGCGCGCAGCACTTGGGGCCCTTGCAGGTGGTAGCGGGCGATGAGTTGAAAGAGATATAGCCAGGTACTGGCCTTGATGATGGCGATGGCGCAGTAGAACATGCGCAATTCGGGGATGGGGCTGTGTTGGATGTTCAGGAGCTGGCTGAGTTCAACGGGCAGGAAGGCGATGAGCGCGAGGATGGCGATCTGTAGGGCTTTGGCGCTTGCTTGGTGGGGGTGTATTCTTGCGCGTTGACAGGCCCCGAGAACGAAATGGAAGAGGAAGGCGCATTGTGCGAGGGGCAATACCCAGGGGGAGTTGATCGCGGCGCGGGCGGTCACCACACCGGATACGATTCGAAGGGCTTCAAATGTTTCGTCGGGCAGAAGTCCGGCGATGAAGAAGAGCGCCCACAAGGCTACAGTGGGCCAGCGCCAGGGGTTGTTGGTGGGAACGGTTGTGTCCATGTTTTTTCCGCCGAGTTATTCGGCTGTTTCGGTCACGACGGTCTCCAAGACGGACAAACCCTCTTCGAGCGCTTCTCGGGTGATGCCCAGTGGCGGGCAAATTTTGATGGCACCGCCGCCCACGCCCACGGGGGAGAAGAGCAGGAGTCCGCGTTCGACGCAGCGTTTGACGACTTCCCACGCGCGTTCAGGCGAGGGGGTGGTGGTGCCGGGTTGGGCGAATTGAAGGGCCGCAACAAGACCGACGGCACTGCACGCACCCAGCGATCCCTTGGCGGCTTCGGCGATGCGGGCTGCTCCGGCTTTGAGCACCGGATCAAGGCGTGCGGCGTTCTCAATAAGGCCTTCGCTCTGGATGACTTCCAGGTTGGCGAGTGCCGCCGCCGCACAGACGGGATTTGCGGAATGGGTGCTGGTCATTTCGCCGGGACCGTACATATCCATTAATTCGGCTGTACCCAGCACGGCGGAAAGTGGCATGCCGCCTGAAATTCCTTTGCCGCAGGCGGCAAGGTCAGGTACTACATCCAGATGCTGGAAGGCGAACATTTTGCCGGTGCGTCCAAAGGCGCCTTGTACTTCATCGAAAATCATGAGCGCCTTGTGCGCATTGCACCAGCGGCGCAGCGCCTGGGCATAGGCGGGGGGCATCAAAGTGGCGTTGCAGCCCTGAAAGGTTTCGCTCATTACGCCGCACACGTTGTCGGGAACCACCCCCAATTTGGCGAGCGTGGTCTCGAACACGTCAAAGGACACGTCTTTCTGGCGGAATCCATCGGGAAAGGGCACATTGACGAAACGGGGGTCTGGGTCGCCCAGCCAGGTCTTGAGTCCGGGAATTCCCCCTGCCCACTGGGCACCCATCGTGCGCCCGTGAAAGGCATGGTCGAAGGTGATGAACACACTTTTCTTCGGTCCACCCAAGGCCAGGCCGCGTGTGCGCGCAAGCTTGATGCAACATTCGGTGGCTTCGGAGCCGGTGGTCAACAGAAAGACCCGGGCCAGCGGCTCGGGCAACCGCGCTTGCAGGGCGTCTATGAGTTGCGCGCGAATCTCTGTGGGGAAGCCATAGGCGTGGTACAACCCCTGCCGGGCCATGCCTTCGATGGCCGCCACAATTTTGGGGTGGCCGTGTCCGCTGGCGGTCACCAAGACCCCGCTTGAAAAATCGATCCAGCGGTTTCCCCATTTGTCGCCCACGATAAAGCCTTGTCCATGATCCCAAAGCACTGGTGGCTGCCCGCCCATACTCCGGGGTTCGGCTGCGCGCAGGTGTTGGAGCAGGGGAATCGATTCCGGAACCGGGATCGGGGTGCCAATGGTGCGGTGCGCCGTATGGACTTCCTGCACCGCGCGGGGTACCAGCGGAAATTCTCTGGTTGCCATGATGCTTCCTCCAAGGGGAGATTTTTGAAGAGTTTTAATAGGCCTACCTAAGCGATGAAAGCCGTTATGAGCGGGATAAGTTCCTCGGCGGCGTCCTCGAGGACGTAGTGGCCGCAATCATTGAACCGGTGTACCTGCGCTTTCGGGTAACGGCGTTGCCAGTCCTCGAGAAAGTGGTGACTGAACACGAAATCACGCATTCCCCAGCCGATCAGCATGGGACGGTCCTGAAAGAGCCCCGCGCATTGGGCGACATGCGCCACGATGGCATAACTGGGGTCGGTGGGGAAGAGGGGGATGTCCTCTACGAAGCGCAAGGTCGCGATCCGGTTTTCATAGGAGTCGTAGGGTCGACAGTAGGCGTCGCGTAATTCCTTGTTCATTTTCCTGCGCGTACAGCACACGTGCGAGGCTACCCGGGCGAAGGCGTTGAGTCGGCGCACCAGAAACGCGCCCAGGGGGGTGCGCACGAGCGCAAGTGCGCGTGGGAATCGCTTGCTTTCGGGCAGTGGCCCGCAGGCGGTGTTCATGATGACAAACCGCGAAATGCGTTCGGGATGTCGCGCGGCGAAGGCCATGCCAATCATGCCGCCCCAGTCGTGCACCACGAGAGTGATGTTCTCGCGTACGCCCAGCTTGTCCAGCAGGGTTTCCAGGTCGTCCACCCGCCGCGATAGCGTGTATGGATACTGCGCGTCGTCCGGCTTGTCCGAAAGCCCGCAACCAACATGGTCGGGCACAATGCAACGGTGCGTCTCGCGCAGGGCGAGCACAAGATTGCGGTAATAGAACGACCAGGTGGGGTTGCCATGCAGCATGACCACAGGCGACCCTTCGCCCTCGTCGAGATAGTGATACTCGATACCGCCGAGGTCTAGGAAATGGTTTTCGAACGGATACTGTGCCTCATTCATGTGTGATCATCCAGAAGACGGCGTCCCGCTGGACGCTGTCGGCTTGTTGTCTACAGACGTTCCAATAGTTCCTGCGCGCTGGTGCGACATGCAAACGGCACTTCCTGCCCGGCCAGAAGTGTCCGCAGCGTTTCGCCTGCCTCGCGTCCGGCTCCGGCATCGCCACTGCGTGCGCGCGCCGTCAGGAGTCGCGCTAGAAAAAGCGCGGCATCGTGATCGTTGGGGTCGGCTTTCACGGCCTCTCGGAAGAGCGTCACGGCCTCTTCGACCGCGTTCATGCGGACGAGAATGTCGGCGAGATAATACAAGGGGTCGCGAAAGGTCGGCGCGATAGCCCGCGCCTCGCGCAGGTATCCCGCCGCCTCTGCCAACGCGCCTTTTCCGTCCGCATGTTCGGCGGCTCCAAGCAGCGCGGACGCGCGGTCTTCGGGGGAGACATCTTTGGGCAGATAGAACACGCCATAATCGCCGCAGGGCAGGCGAAACGGCATATGCACTGAGGGATACGGCAAGAAGTCCTCCACATACCACTGGCTTCGGTGGAGCTCGCCGGGATTGCCGTGGGCCTCGGGGTGATCCCAACCCAAACCCAGCGGGATATTGATAAGGAGCGCACGGCGGGCCTTTGCGTATAACTGCGCGATGACCCGCTTCCCATCGTCCTTGTCCAGATGCTCAATGACATCCCCGGCGATAATGAGGTCATACTCGCCGACCTTCGGTGCCAGATCTCGGATGTCTCCGATGGTAATATGGTCATAGAGGGAGCGTTGATGGTCAAGGATGTACGGCTCGAAATACTCAATACCATCGACCCGCACCTGCCAATCCTTCGGCAGCACCCGTTCCGCTCCCGCGTCGAGGTACATGCGACAGAGAAAGCCCCACATACCGAAACCGCAACCCACATCCAGCACGGATCGCGGATTGAGGTGAATGATATGCGCCAAACAGTGGCTAATCTGCACAGACGTGCTTACGGGCATAACGCGTTCCTCTCCAAGGCCCCATGGCCGCGCCTAGCTTACCACGTCCGCCGATTTTCCGCCAATTTTCTTGTCTGCGAACAGAATTGATGGCCTCTTGGCCTACAGGGTCCAGCCCTCGCGATATTGGTAATGCAGCAGGTCGTTGGCCTCCGGGACATTGGTGACGCGCAGGTTTTCCGCGTCCCAGAGGAGGCGCTTGCCCGTCCGAACCGATACCGTGCCCAGCAGCACCGCTTCGGTGAGCGGTCCTGCGAAATCGAAATTGGAGCGTGTCGTGCCCCGGCCCTTGCATGCCTCGATCCATTCCTTGTGGTGCCCGATGGAGCGGGGTAAGGTCTTCGGGGGCTGCTTGTAATCCTTCATCTTCAATTCGGGAATCAGCATGGGATTGTTTCCTCCCCACCCTTCCACCAAGATCTTTCCGCGATCGCCCACGAAGATAATTCCGTCCTCGCGATTCAGTTCCCGGCCCTTCTCCAGCTCCTCCGGCCGGGGGGGGAGCATTCCGCCGTCATACCAATGCAGGCGGACGGACGGCCTATCCCCGCGCGCGGGGAATTCGTAATGCACGGTCGAGGCCAACGGCACTGACTCTTTGAATACCAAGGTCGAGCTCGAATCGATGCTCGAAGGCGCGCCGAGGTTGAGCGCCGAGAATATGGGGGCGATGTTGTGGATGCCCATGTCACCCAGACCGCCCGATCCGAAATCCCACCAGCCGCGCCAAACAAAGGGAGCGTAGGCGGGATGATAGGGGCGGAACGGCGCGGGACCGAGCCACTGATTCCAGTCGAGCGTGGCGGGGATGGGGGGCGTGTCCGTGGGCCGTTCGATGCCTTGGGCCCAGAACAGTTTGCCGTTGTGCGTGGGCCGGTCCGACCACACATGCACTTCGCGTACCGCGCCGATGGCCCCGTCCGCAATCCACTCGTTGATGAGGCGATTCCCCTCGAAGGCCATGCCCTGATTGCCCATTTGCGTGGCGACTTTGGCCTCTCGGGCGGCCTTGGCGATGGCACGGGCCTCGAATACGGTGCGGGTCAACGGCTTTTCGCAATAGACGTGCTTGCCCCGCTTGATGGCCGCCATGCTGGCCACCGCGTGATTGTGGTCCGGCGTGGCCACCACGACGGCGTCGATATTCTTCTCTTCCTTGTCGAGCATCTCTCGGAAATCGCGATAGCGCTTGGCGCTTGGAAATCGGGCGAAGGTTTCCGCCGCGCGTTGCTCGTCCACGTCGCACAAGGCCACGATATTCTCGGTGCGGAGTTCGTTGAGATCCCCGGCACCTTGTCCGCCCACGCCGATACCCGCGATGTTGAGTTTCTCGCTTGGGGGCGTGTGACCAACGCCGCCGAGGACGTGCCGTGGCACGATCATGAAGGGGGCGGCGGCCGCGAACGCGCCTCCCATGAACTGACGGCGCGACGGAGAAGTGGTGTTTGGCATATCTTCGTTTTTCATGGCGGGGCTCCTGTAAGAAAGGGAAACATCCTACTTGCTTCTCGTTCCCACGGTCCACCGTGGGAATGCAGACCTGACATCGTTTCTTGCGCCACACCGCGCGGCAGGTTTGCGATAGAATAAGGGTAGCTCATGCCTATCCTTGGTTTCCACCGATCTTCGACAAAATTCACTCTCGTCGATCAACCGGAAAATGTACTTGACAAAACTGCGCACATGCTGTAGAGTCGAAACTAGGGTAGCAACAAGCAGGAGGCTTCATCATGTCCCGGTTTTTCAATCCAGTGGTTATTATGTCTCTCTTAATCTTCCCCGCCGTGAGTAGCTGGTCTGCCAGCGATTCGCCGCAGGCCCTGGACGAGGCGCGAAGAAGCGCCCTCGATCGCATCGAAGCCGGCCAGCGGCTGGATGCCGTGCTCGATCTGCTTGCCGCCTTGCGGGCCATTCCGCCGGACCGTCCCGATCTTGCCGCGCCTGCCTTGGGCTTGGTGCAATTGCTGCTCTTCACCAACGAATACCTCATGACGAACGAGGAATGCCGGACCCTCTATGCAGGGAAACTCGACGAGAAGAACCGGCCTATGGACCGGTTCTTGGTCACCCTGATGCGGATGACCGACGACACCGGCTTGCAGCAAAAGGAAGTCGACGAGTGCGGACGCAATCTTTTCGAATTAAGCTGGGGCGATCACAAACCGGTGCGCATGGGCGCTCTGTTTATCATGTCCGACCCCTACTATTATTGGGACACCGAGATCGGACATGAAGCCCGCGAACGGTTTATCAAAGAGTTTCCCAGCGAATACCTGGCCCAAGAAGCGCAACGCTTGCCCTTGTATATGAAACGCAAGGAAGGCGTAGCCGGTTTCCGCGAAGTACTGGACCGCAAAGACAACGACGGCAACCTCCGCCCGCTGGGGCAACGATTGCGCCAAGACACCGTGGGACGCGCCATCCATGAAAGCACGAACGCCGGCAAGCCGGGCGATGCCGTCCCCGCCTGCATGGCGCGTTTGCATCAATTGGCGGCGGGGGCAGGCCCCTGGGCCGAACGCTATGCGGCGCTGAGCCTCATCGAAGCCTTCCAAGATCCCGAACACGCGCCGGCCGTGCGCAAGGCCGCAGAGGGGGCCCTGGCCAACTGCGATGACCCGCGCGTCCGCTTCCGCGCCCATCTTATCCGCATGAGCGTCGCACGCAATCAGGGCGATCCCGCCGCCATCATCGAGGATGCCCAGGCCCTCCTCGATACGGAGGACATCCCCGCCGTTCCCGACCGCATCATGTACGAGGAATTCAAGAACAGCATCCAGCAGGGTTCCGACAAGCTTGCAGAACTGGGACAACCCGCCAAAGCACTCCAACTCGTGGAACGCCTCGCAGCGCGATTCCCTAACACCCTGCTCGCCACCAAGCTCCAGGAGAAGATCGACCCTTTGCGGGCAATGGCACAAGCCCAGACTCTTTCCCAACCTTGACAGCAACAACTCTTCTATAGGGGAAACGCCATGAATCCATTCTTTACGAAAACCCGGGTCTGAACCGTCCTATTCTTCTTCTGCGCACTTATCGCCGCGCTGTTCACCGTTGTGAGCACTGCGATCGTCCAGAGTGTTCTTGCGGCTCAGAACAATCCTCCAAGTCAATACAACCTTACGGTCGGCACTGCCGGGGGGGACGAAACATGTAGATTTGAGGTCAACCCTCCGGGTTATGGATACCAGAGCTCTGTGTTTTCGGCCTACTATGCGTTCAATATCCTGATCGAACTAGATACATCGGTGTCCTGTCCGTCCAGATATCAATTCGATTATTGGGAAAGTAGCGTTAGTAGCATAAATGGGACGCACCGGCCTTATGTCGATTTCAATATATCCGGGAACTCGTGGATCGTCGCGCACTTCAAAGAAAGGAAGGGCAAACTCACGGTTTACGTCGATGAGCCGGATCCTGGATCGGGCACGGTCTTTGTCGTCATCGGCGAGGAGTGTGGTCATACGTTCTGGAAATTCGACGGGGCTTGCATTCCGACGGGCCTTACCTCTAGTCTTGGTACCTTTGGGTTTTGGCCGAACGGCCAGGCCAGCACAACGAGTTCCAGCGGATGTAAGACCTGGATACCATGTCCGGGCCGTGTCCAAGACGATTCCGAACACTCGTATGACTCGTGGCAAACTTACGAGATAACCTACGACCAACTCGTTGCCGGTTTGCAGTACACCAAGAACCTGCTGGAAAATACTCCGTCGTATGAGGTGGAAACCTTCAACTGTACCGATGCAGCAATCGGCGCTGCTGCGGCGGCCGGCGTAGGCCTTCCCGATGCGCATGGCACCTATATCAATTATGGAGTTTCGTTTTCCGGGAATTGTCCTGGCATACTCGGCCCGAGGCTCACAAATCATAATTACTGAGAATTCCAGAGGAGACCATATCGGAGAATGCCCTACTGAGGAATACAGACCATATACACAGGAGCGAAGAAGAAAGGGAAGGCAATGGAGCGAATCATGGTAGGAACAGTGGCCATGGCGATATGTTTTGGACCGCTGCTTGCGGTCGCGTCGGAGAATGGGAATATGCCTGCAACATCAAGTCAGGAAGGCGAGCGGGACTTCCCTGCAAGATGGGTTGAGACCAAAGCGTATGTCAATGCGTCCGCGGAGATCCGGGAAGCCATGCTGTCGCTGGCCCGGGTGGCCAAAGAGTACGACACCAAGACGGAAGACGAGCTTATAGCGCTTCCCGGCCGGAAAGAAGTAAAGATCCACCCACTCGGTGACACGGTAAACATAAAGGTCTCTTCGCCCGATGGTGGAAGCAAGGAATTCCATTTTATCCGGCCAGAGAACCACTTGCAGTACGTTATAGTTGTTGACCCGGAAGGCTCCCGGGTTCTTCTCAACTACACCACACCCCGCTACAGAATGTTGCCGATGAACGGCTCTGTTTCAAACGCCAAGAGTGGACGAACTTGGAGTATCGACTTCGATGTGAAGAACGATGGGCACCTAAAGAGTGCCACGTCGTGGGTCGGCAACAGGCGCATCGACGCGGGTTTCCTGGGCTGGTTTATACTGTGGGATACGGATGGGAATATTGCATTTCAGAAAGAGTACAAATTGCCGAAGACGCTTTCCGAGATCGGCGCGGACGTTCGCGCCACACTGGGCGAGGAGAAAGCCCGCGTGTTGGGTTTTGTCCGCGAAGAAAGACATACCGATGCGTTTAACCCTCCCAAGAACTCGAATGTAATGAACCAGGACGGTCAGATCCCTGTCGAGGGCGAGAAATAGTGGATGGACAAGTTGGGGGGAGTCTTTATGAGTAAAGGAAGAGGACTGCTGTTTTCGCTTCTATTTGCAATCTTGTTTCATGCCTCTGCCGCATCGGAGGGTGAAAAGGTGTCGGCGATATCGGGCCAGGAGGGTGAACGGGACTTTCCCGCGAGATGGGCGGAGAGCAATGCCTATGTTCAGGCGCCGCGGAACATCCAGGATGCGATCATGTCGGTGGCCCGTGTAGCGAAGGAATATGACGGAAAGACCGAAGAAGACCTCTTGGCGATGCCGGGACGGAAAGAAGTAAAGGAGCATCCTCTTGGCGATGACGTCAACATAAAGATCTCATCGTCCGATGGCCAGATCGAGGAGTTTCAATACTACCGGAAGCGAAGACACTTGGCTGTCGCCAGTCTAACCAAACCAGACGGTTCGCTTATCGGTGTCAATTATACTACGCCTCGCTATAAGATGCGGCCAATGCTTGGCACGTTCAGGGCGGCCAATAGTCAACGGTTATGGATCATTGATTTCTATTTGGACAGTGGCAGGCCCAAATCGATAACGCCGCCGTCCGGGGGGATTTTGGGCCTGTACCTTCTCTGGGACGAGGAGGGGAATGTGTTGTTTCAGAAAGAGTATACGACTCCAAAGACCCTCTTTGACTTGGGAGCGGACATTCGCGCGGCATTGGGCGACGAAAAGGCCTCCGCCTTGGGTTTTCGCCCGCCCGGCGAAGATGATATTCTTCTTCGGCCGTTGCCCAAAAACACCAACAAATAGGGGTATGGGAAACAAGGGATGTCCAAGACCAGCGGCTGCCCAAAACGGGAAGACACCCCTATTTCCAGGTAACGGTTTCATATGTTGCACATGCTATAACGGGCACTGCCCAAGCCCTTCGCCCGTTACCCTGGAATGCTGAGTATTGAAAACCACGTATTATGAGACGATCAGCGGCGTGGTGATACGTTCATTGGTAAACGTCCGGTGAAGTGCGTGTTTTGATTTTCCCGCGGGTGTGGGAGAATCCCTCTATAGTGATGGAGGGATAGCTATGGCCGGGATTTCCGGGGAGAACACTTTAGCGCGGGAATCGTATTGGCGCTCGCAGATTGCGACGCGTGGGCAGTCGGAATTGTCGATCGCGGCGTATTGCCGGCGGCATAAGCTGGCGGTATGGCAGTATCACTGGTGGAAGCGCGAGTTGAAGCGGCGGAACGCGCTCGGGATTTCGGTTCCTTTCGCGGAAGTGCGTCTTTTGAATGCGGTTCCGGAGAGGGGCTCGGGGATTGAGGTAGAGTTGCGGGGTCGACGGCGCATTGTGGTGCATCCGAAGGGTGAAATTGTGTTAAGAACTACTCCAGCGAGATGGCGCTGTGGGGCCTGCGATTCACGTCATCGATGGACAATGAAACACTGCCCCCCAGCCGGCCAGTACCGAAATAAGGTGGCATTTCAGGCGTGGATTAACCGGCAAATACGGGAGGTATAGCCAATGGTCACGGCAGTTGGATTTCCGGGTCCCGTACTTTGCGCAATGCTCGTTATGGCCTCGGACGGAGCGGAGGCTGAAGGAATCCCGGCAATCTCGGGCCGGGAAGACGAGCGGGACTACCCTGCAAAATGGGTTGAGACTAAAGCGTACGTCAATGCGCCCGGGGAGGTCCGGGAAGCCATGATGTCGCTGGCCCGGCTGGCCAAAGAGTACGACGTCAAAACGGAAGACGAGATCATGGCACTTCCTGGCCGGAAGGAAGTGAAGGTCAGTCCACTCGGCGATGCCGCAATCATAAAGATCGCATCGCCTGACGGCGGGACGAAGGAATTCCAATACTCCCGCCCGAACAAGCATTTACAATACGTTATTGTCGTTGCCCCGGACGGATCGCGCATCAGTCTGAACTACACCACGCCCCGGTATAAAATGCGCCCTATGGACGGCACTGTTTCAACCGCAAACAGTGGGCGGTCATGGCTTTTCAACTTCGATGTGAAGGACGGACATCTCAAGTGTGTCTATCCGATTGTCGGAAACTCCCCGGGTAGCGTGGCTGTGATGGGCCGATATATCCTGTGGGATGCGGATGGAAGTATTGCGTTTCAAAAGCAGTACAGCACACCTAAGACCCTTTTAGAGGTTAGCATGGACGTTCGCGCTGCATTGAGTGAGGATAAAGCGCGCGAGTTGGGTTTTGTCCCAGAGGAAGGACACACCGATGCATTTCACCTTCCAGATCGTCCGATTATCGTAAACCAAGGCAGCCAGAAGCCTGCCAAGGGTGAAAGGTAGTGGCTGGCCCTAGGGAGCGGGAGTCCTTATTCTCGTTCCGTTGTGTTTCGTGTGTCTATTGCTGTCCGGGGTAGTCCTCGATGAACTGCTGGGAACACTCGGCCACCTCGCGGCAGGCGGGGAATTTTCCGGGATAGGTGACGTAGTCCGTGTGTCCATCGGCATAGAGTACGTTGAGGCCCAGACCGTTGAGGGTGGTCTTGGCCATCTCGACGGCCACAAATTCCCACATGACCGGAATGGTGGATGAACCGGAGAAGGGGACGGGGGACAGGGTGTATTTATTACCGCTCTCGTCCTTTACCACGGGGTTCTGCCCATTGTATTCGATGGCCTCGGTGTTTGCGGGGTCGATGAGGGTGTGGTAGTAGGCTTTGAATTCTGTGGCATCCTGCACCACGTACAGGAGCTCCGTAACGCAGGAGCGCTCGGATTGGCCGAGGTCAATGTATCGCCGGAAGGAGGCGCGGCAATTCTGGCGGAGGTCTTCGTCGGACTGTGAGGCGTTGCTTCCGCCGCCGTTGGCATTGTCGGCCATGCGGCCAATGTTGTCTTGACGAATACCTTCCTTGGCGCGTACTTCCTTGGCCTTTCGCATGGCTTTGGACAGGGTGGCCGCATAGAATGCGGCGAGGATGCTGATGATCGCGATGACCACGAGCAATTCAACCAACGAGAACCCGAGCGTGCCCCCGTGCGATTTTGGATCTGAGTGCCTCCTCATGGTCAGTCCCCCTCGGCCGCCTTGGTCGTTTTCCCCAGAAAATGATGCAGATATTCGGCTACCGCGTGATACATCGAGGCGACGCCCCAGCCGGGAAACGTGATGCGCGAGGTGAACCATCGGTATTTTCGGTAGTGTAGTTCAGCGGTATTCGCCGCACGCAAGTGCGTCCATGTCCAGCGGAGTGCCGCGATGGCGGCGCGTTCTGCGGGCGCGAAAAGCGGGGCCAGCGCGGTGCAGCAGAGTATCGCCGAAGCGCAGTCGCGAATATCCACCGGGGAGGCACTGTCCGACTGTTTAGGCATCTGGCGGTCGACCAGCAGGTTCTGGTAATAGTAGGAGAAGCCGCAGCGCAGGGCGGATTCGATGTCCTGTTCTGGGCGCAGCGCTTGGATTTGGTACAGGGCATGCAAAATTGTGGCGTTGGGATGGTGCGCTATGCGATCGGGTGTTTCGCGGGGCGGCGAGTTCTCCCCGGCGTATTCGCCAAAATGCCACGCGCCATCGGGGCGCTGGCGTTTGACCGTGAATTGAATGGCAGGTTCTGCAACTTCGGCGAGCTCGGTTTTTCCGGTGAGACGAGATACTTTCAGAAGATGGAGCGCAGCACCGAGGTTGCCGTGATGCACCCGCCGGGCATCGGCGACTCCGGCACCGAAACAGGCCGTGTCATCACTTTCCGTGGTGCGCGGCAGGTCGAGGAGGATAAAGTCCGTGATGCGCTGCGCTTGTTCCAGATAGACGTCTTTCTTCGTTGTCGCGTGGGCCAGAAAAAAGGCATCGGCCATCGTCGTAGTGGCTGCCCAAGTGGGGCGGCCTTGCGCATTACTCCAGCCCAGCCCTTGGATATCCGGCGCGGCCTTTTGCTGAACCCACTCGAGGTGCTGCAGGGCTGCGTCGAGAAAACGCTCGTCCTGACTGAGCTCAAAATGCCGGAGTTTGCCGAGTGCGACCAAGGCATGGCTTTCGGTGTCTTCTGTGGGTTCAATGCCGAGGATATGACGCGAGGTGTATGGAAAGATATCGCAAAGAATTTCGACCGCCTGCTGCGCAAGGGGGTAGGGTCGGAGTTCCACAAGCCACGGGTGCCGCCACAGGTCGTCCGGTTCAAAACCCCGCAGACCCTGTCTGTCGACCCAGGCACTGATTTCCTCGAGCCACTCTTGGGCGATTCCGATTTCGGGATAGTTCGATGGTTTCATCATTCCAGTCACCGTTTGAGCGCGGCCACCATTTCGAAGGCCGCCTTGATTTTGGGATAGTTGGCTTCATGCGAATAGCGTTCTTGGACGGTTTTTCGGGCCGCCTCACCCATTCGCCGACGCAACTGCGGCTCCAGTATGAGCCGTTCCAGTTTTTCTTTCCACTCTTGGGGCGTGTTGGCCAGAAACCCGTCCACGCCGTCTTCGATGACTTCGGCGTTCATGCCCACCGGGGAAATGACAGACGGGGTGCCCACGCCCATGTGCTGCAGCGCTTTGAAGGCGCATTTTCCGCGCGCCCGGGGCGTGTCCTTCAAAGGCATGATGCCAATATCCGCATTGGCCAGATAGTCGATCTCGTGTTTGATGTTCCAATAATGATTTTCAACATCGACCCCCTCCAGATGATACTCCTCGCCGGAGGCCACGGAGAGGCGGAAGGGGTGCGCTTTTGCCAGCGCCTGCAGAACCGGTGCGATAATTTCGAGATGCCCCAGGTTGTTTTTCAATCCCGTCCAACCCAGTACCACCGGGCCTTCGGAATCCCCGTAGATTTTGGCGCGGTGTTTCTCCATGTCAATGCAGGTGGGGACAATGGTGAGCTTGGGGTTGAGCGGTCGCACATACGCTGCCAGATGGTTATTGCCCACGATGGCGTGCGCACACATGGCCGACATCTTTCTTACCCATCCAAAATCGACAAAGCGCAGGAAGGGACTGTCCACGTGGGCGGGCGGCTCCCAGATTGCGTCGTCGATGTCGAAGACCATGCGCGGATTGATTGCGTGGATGATGCGCTCAAAGAGGGGTGGCCCATAGGGGAAGACCGGGCCGCGAAAAAACACCACATCCGCGCCTGGGACATGTCGCAGCTGCGCGAAGCGCCGTCCGAGTTGAAGAAACAAGTAGGCCAGTTTGGTCCAACGGTTGCCCCGGTTCCACAAGCGCTCGCGCAGCCCCGGGCCGGAGGGCAGGCAGACCACGCACTCGTGCCCCTCGGACTCGAACATGGTGGCGAACTTCACCACCCGATATCGGATGGCGGCGTTGGACACGGGGGCATTACCAAAGAAGACGATGCGCATGCGAGGCCTCGTTAGAACTTCGTTGGCGGTCTCCAAGCTACCGCACACAGAGGGCGGCGGATTTCGTCGCCTCCACCAAATCGTACGGAGTCACCAGTGGGGTGCGGGCCAGCACAACCTCGCCCAATTGCACCCGCACTTCTCCCACGGCAGCCTGCCCCGAGAGGGGCGCGGAAACCCGTTCCGGGCATACCGTGAATGTTTCCAAGCGGGGGACATCGGTCGCCTTAACCGTGACCCAGATATCGTCCTGAGCGGCCATGCGCACCGCGCGCTCTTCGCCGTTGACGATAGTGACCGGGCGGGTAAGATAGGAACCACCCTGAACCACGCGCACCCGTTGCACTTCGGCAAAGCACTTCTCAAGCATGGCACCGGCTGTATCGAATCGCCCGCGATTCGAGGCCTCGCCCATGACAACGCAAATGAGGCGGATATCGTTTCGTTTGGCGGTGGCGGTGATACAGAATCCAGCAGCGCGGGTGTAACCGGTTTTCAATCCATCACAACCTGCGAGTCGCCCCAGCAATTTGTTGGTGCTGTGCTTTGGGACATCCTTGGGTCGAAAGGCCAATTGGGGAATCGATGTCCAACTTAGTATCTGCGGGCGTCTGCAGCAGTCTCTTGCGAGCTGGGCCATGTCCCGCGCCGTAGTCATATCTGATTCCTGACCCCGGGCGGGAGGTAGACCGTGCGCACTGTGGAAAACCGTGCGCGTCATTCCCAGTTGGGCTGCACGCTGATTCATGGCCTGCAAATAAGCGGGGACGCTGCCCCAGAGAGACTCGCAGATCGCCTGCGCGGCATCATTGGCCGAGGCCACAGTGACAGCTGGGATCATCTCCCGGAGGGGGTGTGACTCACCCGCGTTGAGGAAGACCTGGGTGCCGCCCATCGATTTTGCAAATTCCGAGACCCTGATGGGGGAGTCCAACGAAAAGGTTCCGGAGGCGATGCCGTCTTCGAGCAACAACAGTTGCATGAGCTTTACCATGCTCGCCGGTGGGCGGACGATGTCGGCGTTTTCCTCATGGAGTACGAGACCGGTTTCCGACTCCACGCAGATAACGCTCAACGGATTTCCTTCGGCCCACAGCGCGGCTCCGTACAGTACAGCGGCTACAATCATCAACACCCGGATAATTCTTGCAATGTTCAATGGACTAATGTCCTCCTTTGTCATAAGTTCCCGCCGCTATGGACGCCTTGTCGTCCGAAGTGGTCGTTGGCGGTACTCCCGTATAGATCAGTGCATCCATTTCATGAATGGTAAATGGTTTTTGCAAGAAGCCCGAGACCCCATCAGGGGCGGGCGGCGGTGTGCCGCCCGACATGAGATAAATGCGGGCTTTTCTAAGGATGTCGGAACACATGATAATGCCCATCCGATCGACTAAGTGCTCGCTGGAAATGTCCACATCGACGAAGACTACGTCGGGCGGGTTCTCATCGGCGAAGGCAACGGCCTGATGCGCGCTTTGCACGCACTGGAACGGAATCTGGCGTTCCAGCAGGGCCATTTCCATCCACTCGATCATGCCGGGATCGGAATCCAGAATGAGAACTCGGGGCCGGTGTGGCTCCCCCGTGGCGGCGGTGGGGGCGTCCAACGTACCGGGTTCGGGCCTCTCGTCGAGGCAGAGTCGGCGGACGGCGGCGACCAGTTGCTCCACCGTGAATGGCTTGTCCATGACGGTGACATCGTGCCAAAGCACGCCTGCTTCCCTCATGCGTGACGAGCGTCCGGCGGACAGAACCAGAACCGGTGTGTGGTTGGTGGCAGGGTGCTGGCGAAGGAGATCAAGAACCGCCATTTCTTCCACGTCCGGTCGGCTGTCATTGAGTATGAAGAAGTCCGGTTCCTCGACTTCAGCCTGCCGTAGACATTCGTAAATATTTTCGGCCGTATGGACAGTGCAGCCGATTCCGTTGAGCAGACCGGAAACCGGTTCGTCCATTTCTCCGCCTTCGTCCACCATGAGGGCACGAAGTGCGGGTAAGGGCTCGGCTGGCTCCGCCCCGTCGGTACGCTCGAAAAGCATACCGGGCAGGACCACGGTGAAGGCGGAACCTTTCCCCAGTTCGCTTTCCATTTCAATCTCGCCTCTATGGGCCTCTACGATCGTTTTGGCAATTGAAAGCCCTATGCCCGCTCCCTGATACTGCCGGGTCTTCGAACTGTCGACCTGAAAGAACTTGTGGAAGATGCGTTCCCGGTAGACGGAATCAATGCCGATGCCCGTGTCCGACACCGTGAGGGCCAGTCCGTGCTCGCCGCGCCGCTGGGCGCTCAGGCGAATATTCCCGCCTTCTCCAGTGAATTTCACGGCGTTGTTGCACAGGATACCCAGCGTCTGGTTCAGTTTCGCGTAGTCGCCCCACATCGGAGGCAGATCGTCCGTGACAAAGACATTAACACTGATGTCCTTGGCAAGGGCCGGGGGGTGAATGGTGGATGCCGCATCCCGGAGCAAGCGACCGGGGTTGAAGAGACTCGCATTCAGGGTAATGCCCCAGATCTCCATGCGGCTGAACTCAATCATTTCGGTGATGAGTTCGAGGAGTCTGGTCAGGTTTCTGCGCATGACCTTGACAGCCCCGGCCTGGGCAACCTCCAGCGGCCCAAGAGCGCCACTTTCCAGCATCTCTGCGTAGCCCTGCACCGTGCTCAGCGGCGTGCGCAACTCATGGCTGACATTGGAGAGGAATCCGTCCTTGGCGCGGCCGTGCATACGCAATTCCTCATTGACATGCTCAAGGGCCATGGCGCGCACCTCGAGTTCTCGCTGCAGTGCCTTCTGTTCGACGAGACTGGTGATCACGAGGGAGTGAAGCGGGGTTTCGCCGTCGGGATCCCGCATGTACGCCGAGGCGACAAGCGTGGGCACGAATTCGCCCTCGTGATCCAGGAAATTGAGCTCGCACCGCGCACCGCCTCCCTCGGACAACAGGGAAAACAGGTGAACCCGGCTGATCGCATCCACAAAATCGAAAAGGTTGCGGCCTATTAGATCCGACAGGGGAATTCCCAGCAATTCGGACAACCGCTCGTTCGCGAAACGAATCCGCCTGTCCGCGTCCACTGCCGCGAAGCCCTCGTTCATGGTGGTGAGGAGTTTTCGATAACGTTCCTCTGACTGGATCAGTTTCTTGCCCTGCGCGTCCACGAGTTCTTGCAGGCGATCCGCATATCGCTCCGCCCGCAATTTGAGGTTGACATGCTCGGTGATGTCCCGCACTGTGGTGAGTACCGCCGCGAAACGGTTTTGGCGGTCGTATATTGGCGTTCCGCTAAACCACAGTCGACGTTTTTCCCCGCGAACATAGAAGGCAATCTCGTATTCGGAGGCGATGCTGCGGTTGCGGTTATCAAGCTGTGCCTCGACCTCAGGCAAGTTCAGGCTTCGGGCCACATCCAGCACATTGCGGCCAATGAGATCCTGGCGACGCAGATCCATCATTGAGAGCAGACGGTCATTCACCATGAGGACGACCCCGTCCGACTGCGTGAATATAAAACCCTCCGTCATGTGACCGGCAAGGTAGTGGAAATAGGCACCCATCTCCTCGATATCTTCGCCCGTTCTGGCGACGCTGAAAAGCACCACGAAGAGACCGAGCAGCAGTGAGAAGAGGCCGAGTATGCGGACATGTCGCTCGGCGCCAACCCGGAGAAAGGATTCGGTGAACTCAACATTAGACAGTCCGGAAATGCTTACACCCGCGCCGAGTACCAGCAGAAAGACGGCCGCGAAAAGCACCCCCCGCTCAAGGCGTCCTGTCCGGTGGCGAGCAAGGAGCACACCGCCCGCGAAAAGGGGAATGGCCAGGGAGGCGCACAGCAAAACGACACGGATGACGAGGTCGGACTGCATCTGGGAAAACAGGATGCCGCCCAGGCCGATTACGACCGGAACGAGATACATGAGCAGCTGCGGTTTGGGCTGTTTTCCCGGTGTCATGTACTTTTTCATCATCCGTCTGCAGAAATTCGGGTCGGACGAAGGCCCGAACCACTTTCCCTGCGTTTTTGCGCCAAGATGGCCGCTGCGGCCAACTCATCACATCGTTCGTTCATCGGGTTGCCCGCGTGGCCGCGTACCCACAGCCAGCGAACCTCGTGACGGGCAGAAATTTCATCCAACTGCCGCCACAAGTCTGCGTTCAGGACTTCGCCCCCCTTGCGGCGAAATCCCCGGCTCTTCCAATTCGGAAGCCACTCGGTTATACCCCGCTGCAGATACTGCGAATCCGTATGGAGTTCTACTTGGCATGGGTATTTCAGGGATTCGAGGGCCTGAATAGCCGCCGTCATTTCCATGCGGTTGTTTGTGGTGTCCGTTGCCCCGCCCGACAATTCCTTCACGGCACCGCCGCATCGAAGCACGGCCGCCCAGCCCCCCGTGCCTGGGTTGGGGTCGCAACCGCCGTCGGTGTAGATGATAACCTGTTTGAGCGGGGTATCCACGTTGCAATTCCTGTCCCGACAATACCTTGAACCACATACGAAGTATAACAAAAACAAGACGGGTAATCTTGTTTATTTTTCGAGCATTCGAGGATCATCTGATCCCACGTCCAATATTATACCCCCTAAATATACCACATTGGTAGTGGAAGTTCTACTTCGATCCACAAAATATAGTGTTTCGCGGTTTTTCGGAGCGACAATGAGTTGCCGGGCAGGGTGCGGTAGCGTCCCGGGGTGGAGCGCGGCACACTCCGGGGGATATACTGTCCACGGAACGGCGGTTTGCCGGTCAGTAGGCATGCCCGGCGACCAGCGGGTTCAATACATCAGGAGTGGCGACACATGAGCATCAAAACGGCGATCAATGACGCATTGAAAACGGCAATGAAGAATCAGGATAAGGCTCGACTGGAATGCCTGCGCATGGCCAAGGGAGCCCTCCTGATGGTCGAAAAGGAATCGTCCAAGGACACCGAAATTACGGATGAGCAAGCCATCCTAAGCCTGCGCACCGAGGTGCGCAAGCGTCAGCAGAGCCTCGAAACCTATCAGGGGCTTGGCCAGCAGGTGGAAGTCGACAAATTACGGGCAGAGATTCTGGTGATAGAGGAGTTTCTCCCCGCCCAGCTCGGGGAAGCGCAGTTGGAAGAGAAGGCACGTGCCTATCTTGCCGAGCATCCCGAAATGAATCACGCGGGCAAGTTGACGGGTATGCTGAAGAAGGAATTGGGTGACGCTGCGGATGGCAAGGTGCTCAGCGAGGTCTGCCGCCGGGTTTTGGGCGGTTGAGCGGACAGGCAGGGAAGGGTTTTTCTATGCGTATCATGGTGAGTGGCGCGACCGGGCTGGTGGGACGGGCGTTGGTGCGTGATTTGGAGGACGAGGGGCATCGCGTCGTGTGCCTGGTGCGACGTGAGGCTCGCGGCAACTCGGAGTGTGCATGGGATCCTGAGAGGGGGACTATTGACAAGGACGGCCTCGAGGGATTGGACGTTGTGGTTCATCTGGCGGGCGAGAGCATCGCCGCCGGTCGCTGGACTGTAGCACGCAAGGCCCGTATTCTGGACAGCCGGGTACAGGGCACCACATTGTTGTCTAGTGCCCTAGCCGCCTGCGCCCGAAAACCCCGGGTGCTTTTGTCCGCTTCCGCCATCGGCTACTATGGCGACCGGGGTGACGAGGTGGTGAACGAGGAAAGTGCGCCAGGCACCGGCTTCCTCGCTGAGGTCTGTCAAGCGTGGGAATCGGCCGCCGACCCCGCGCGTGCGGCAGGTATCCGCGTTGTGCATCCCCGGATAGGCATTGTCCTCAGCCGCGATGGTGGCGCGTTGCCCAAGATGCTACCCGCTTTCCGCCTCGGGCTTGGCGGGCCGTTCGGTGCCGGGCAGAACTACATGAGTTGGGTGACGCTGGAAGATCTGGTCGGGATTCTGAAATTCGCGATCGCCCACAACGACCTGTCCGGGCCGGTGAATGCCGTTTCGCCGCAACCGGTCACCAATCTTGAGTTTTCCCGGATCCTGGCGGGGGCTCTTCGCCGTCCCGCGTGGTTTGCCGTACCTTCACCGCTGGTTCGGGCGGCCTTGGGTGAGATGGGGCAGGGGCTGCTGCTGGAGGGCGCACGCGTAGTGCCGAGATACCTCACCGAGGGCGGATACCTGTTTCGTCATCGGGATCTGGAAGGTGCCTTGCAGACCCTTCTGCACTCATGATTCCGGGCTGTATCGGTCGATCACGAATTGAATGCTGGCGGGTTTTGCCACGAGGGGTTCCACCCGCATTGAGGTCGTCAGTTCGATGTCCTCAATGGCGATGAGATCCAAGGGGTTGGCCATCGCCAGCCACAGCACGTCCCCTTCGCGGCGGACGGGCACACATTGGTGTTGCCGGGCGAGATTGGCGGAGGCCAGCTTCACGGCCCTCCTATCGATATCCTCGTCTTCCAGCGCGGAATAGGGCAGACTCAATTGCGCCGCCAAGACCCGGGCCACCACCTCTTCGGTGCTGTATCCCAGTTCCACGACCAGTGTGCCAAACTTGCGCTGGGGGTTCACCGCCTGTTCCCGGGCTATCTCCGCGACCTGCGCCTCCGTGAGTACACCCGCTTCCACCAGCACCTCGCCAAACCGACGTTTGCGGCCTTGCGCGTCGCGCGCACGGAACGTGTGCTCCACAAGGACCGGGGCTTTCTCGATGGAAGCTGTTTCGGTAGCCTCCTGCAAATCGGCCCGCAATTGTTCGACCTCCGACACTAAGGTACGGATGCGCTCCAGCGCCTCGCGACATTGAGACTCGCTCGCTTGGGCACGGGCTTCGGTCTCGTGGAGGGCGGACTCCGCAGTTGTCCGCGCATCGAGCAATTTCTGGCGCTCCTTTTCCATGGAGGCGATCTGCGACCATGCCTGTTGCGCCTCGGAGTGCGACCGCGCGCCCTCCGCTTTTTCCTCTGCAGTTTTCGCTTCCAGAGTGGCCATGAGCGACTCCGCCTCTTCCAACTCTTCCTCCGCGTCCTCTACACGGTCTCGTAGCTGCGCCGATTCTTCCCGCGCCGCCTCCAACTGGGTGGTGAGCCCCGCCAGACTCTCGCGGGTGGATGCCAGGTCTTTTTCCAACAGGCCCGCACGCGCCTCGGAGGCGTCCAGATGCTCCCGTGTTTCCGCAAGAGACTGCTCAAGTACGGCAACGCGCTCATGCAAGGCATGGTTTTCCACAGCCTCGGGAGAAGGTTCCAGATTCGGCAGGCTCACGGGTTGGCTCGCGCTCGCGGTGTCCTCATCTTGCACATTGAGCGGACGCAGGGCATCGTTCAACTGATCCGACAAGACGGCGTGCGCCAAAGCGATTTGGTCATCCAGCGAATCCACAGCCTGACTCAGACGGGCTAGCACTTCTTCATTCGGGCGTTCCATGAAAACCCCTTTCTTATAGATCCACCATCGGTGGGGTTCTTCTGATTATAGGGTGACGGAAGGGGTTCGTCAAGCCTTCGCCCTTTGACGTGTGGGTTGCACAGCTTGGACGGGCTGATAATTGGCGTCTCAATTGCCTTTAGAGGCCCTTTTTCTCTATACTTAAGCCATCTAGAACCTTGTCAACTCGAAAGGATGCCCTCATGAGCAAGCGTGCGCGTGTTGAATTGATGCTACAAGAAATGCGGAAGCACCTTTACGAAGAATTGCTTCCTTTCTGGCTCACTCATGGCCAGGAAACGGAATACGGCGGATATTTGACGTATCTGGACGAAAAGGGGAATCCCACCGGGGAATCCGATAAGACCGCCGTCTGTCAGGCACGCATGATTTACACCTATTCCTCCGCACGGCGGCAGGGCTACGGTGATCCGAAGTTCGAGGAATTCGCGCGGCAGGGTGCTCATTTCTTCATGGACAAGTTCTGGGATCAGAAGAATGGCGGATGGTATTGGATCACGGAGAAAGACGGAACACCGCGCGACCGCGCGAAGATCATGTATGGCCATTCCTTCGCCATCTATGCCCTGAGCGAGTACGCCATGCTTTCGGGTGATGCACGTGCGCTGGAATATGCCGTGAAAACGTGGGAATGTCTACGCACCAAGGCGGCGGACATTCAGCATGGCGGCTTCGGCGAGTTTTTCGAGGAAGACTGGAGCCCGAAAGCGCCCGGCGTCTATGGTGGCGACCGCAAGTCCTTTGACGTACACATGCACCTGATGGAAGCGTTCACCAGCCTGTATGAAGCCACTAAAAACCCGCAGCACCGTGCGGATACTATCGCGGTCATCAATCTCATTTTTGAACGCATGGTCAACAAGGAATTCGGCACCGGTATCGCGCAGTTTGCCTTTGACTTTACCCCTCTGCGGGCGATCCTCTTCAAGAACGTGTGGGGTTCCGACCGCGATGTGGAGGATACGGAGGGTCGTCCGCTGAACAATACAAGTTTCGGCCACAATGTGGAATTTGGCTGGCTGTTGAAGCATTCGATTGATATTTTGGGCTTGGATTTGAATGACTACAAGGACAAACTGCGCCCTCTTTATGACCACTGCGTCGCCTATGGCCTCGACCGGAAGAATGGTGGCGTATATT
>CAIZGN010000627.1 GCA_903932505.1 Candidatus Hydrogenedentota bacterium | reverse complement strand
GATGCCGTGCTGCTTGAGCGACGTCAACAAAATCAGCCATAGAGAGGAGCGCAGGCACGCATGACCGAGTCACACGGGACGGTCTGGACCAAAAAAGACCTCATTGCCATCGCCGACCTTTCCCGGGCGGAAATAGAACTTGTGCTGGACACGGCCCCCCAGTTCGTGGCCGTGTCAAAGCGTTCCAGCGGCATCAAGAAGGTGCCGCTCCTTCAGGGTCGCCTCGTGGTCAACTGGTTTCACGAGCCCAGCACCCGCACCCGCACCTCGTTTGAACTCGCTGCAAAACGCCTCAGCGCCGACACCCTCAGCATCACCGCTGCCGCATCGAGTTCCGTCAAGGGCGAAACCCTCCACGATACCCTCGCCAACATTGAAGCCATGCACTCCGATGTGGTCGTCATCCGCCACAATTGCGCGGGTGCCCCGCTCTTGCTTGCCCAGCATCACGCCTCCCACATCATCAACGCGGGCGATGGACGCCATGCGCACCCCACGCAGGCCCTGCTGGACGCCTTCACTATCCGCGAGCACCTGCGCCGCCGCCGAAACGACCCGAACGCGGGACTCGATGGCATCAAGGTCGCCATTGTCGGCGACATCCTGCACAGCCGCGTCGCCCGAAGTGATATTCGCGCCTTCACGAAGCTGGGCGCGCATGTGACTGTGTGCGGTCCCGCCACCCTGCTGCCCCCGGAGGTCGAAAAGCTCGGCGTCACCGCCACCTGTGACCTCCGCGAGGCCATCGCCGGGGCCGACGTGGTCTACGCCTTAAGAATCCAGATGGAACGTCAGGCCGCCGGCCTCTTTCCCAGCCTTCGCGAATATATTCGCCTTTATCGCATCGATAATGATTCGCTGCGGCACGCGCCCGAAGATGCCATTGTGATGCATCCCGGCCCCATCAACCGCGATGTCGAACTCGCCAGCGAGGTGGCCGACGGCCCCCGCAGCGTCATTCTAGAACAAGTCAGCAACGGTGTCGCCGTTCGCATGGCCATCATGCACCTCCTGGTCAACGGAGGCGCCGCCAGTTGACGTCTCAGTCCGTCTAAACACCGGGCCTGCCGCCCGTCAGGAGCCTCCTATGCGTACTGCCATTCTAAAAGGACATGTGATTGACCCGGTTTCCGGTTCCTCCGAAATCCGGGATCTGTTTGTCGAAGACGGCGTTTTCACCGCCGGTGGCCCCGGTTTCTCCGCCGACGAGACCATCGACGCGTCCGGGCTCTTTGTTTGTCCCGGATTGGTCGATATCCACGTCCACTTCCGGGAGCCCGGCTTTGAATCCAAGGAAACCATCGAGACCGGCAGTCGGGCTGCGGCACGCGGCGGCGTCACCAGCGTCGTCACCATGGCTAACACAAGCCCTGTCATCGATAACGCCGGCATGGTCGAATTTATCAACCGTCGCGCGCGGGAGACCTCCTGCATTCACGTCTTCCCCGCCGCATGCGCCACCAAGGGCATGAAAGGTGCCGAACTCACCGAAATGGCCGAGTTGCGGGACGTGGGCGCAGTAGCCGTCACCGATGACGGCCGGGACATTCCCCAGACCGCTGTCCTGCGCCGGGTGCTCGAATACGCCAACATGACCGGCCTGATTTATATGGGGCACTGCGAAGACGAGAGCCTCGCCGAAGGTGGCGTCATGAATGAAGGCTTTACCTCCACCCGCCTGGGACTGCCCGGCATTCCCCGCGCAGCCGAAGAAATTCGCATTGACCGCTTGGTGCGCCTTGGCCGGTTGACCGGTGCGCCCGTCCACGTGCAGCACGTCTCGAGTGCCGGTGGCGTTGAGATCGTGCGACGCGCCAAGGCCGATGGACTCCGCGTCACCAGCGAATCCTCCCCGCACTATTGGATGCTGACCGATGAGGCCGTTGCCGAGTTCGACACCAACGCCAAGATGAATCCACCCCTGCGTGAAGCCTCCGATATGGCTGCCGTCATCGAGGGATTCAAGGACGGCACTATCGACTGTATTGCCACGGATCACGCGCCCCACACCCCCACCGAAAAGAATGTCGAGTTTGCCCATGCGCCTTTTGGCATCATTGGCTTGGAAACCTCACTATCCCTCGCTATCACTGGATTGGTGCGTCCCGGACACCTTTCCCTCGAACGGGTGATCGCGCTCATGACCTCGGCCCCCGCCCGCATCTGCAAGCTGCCCACCGGAACCCTCGCCGAGGGCGCACCGGCCGACGTGGTGATCTTCGACCTCAACGCCGAATGGACGGTTCAAGCCGGAGAATTTGCCTCCCGCAGCCGCAATTCCCCGTTCGTTGGCCGCACCCTCCAAGGTCAGGTCGTTCGCACCCTGTGCGACGGCAAGACCGTCTACACCCGATAACGATTCCAACCGCTCCTTGCGTAGAAAAATCCCCCGGATGTGCACATCCGGGGGATATTATTTCCTGACGCCCCACTGTCCTCTGCGCAAAGGCCGGGAAAACGCCTTCCTAGCCTTTGTTCTTGTCAGTGAACCTTACGGGAGCGACGAACTGCAAACCCAACCAAGCCCAAGCCCAACAGGCTCAGAGACGCGGGTTCAGGAACCGGGACGCTCGGCACGTTCGGCTCGGTAAGCGCGGTGCCGTACTGGAACGAAACGTTGGAGATGTCGGCCAGTTGGAAACCTTGGGCCGCAGTGAAGGTGAACGTCACCCCGCCAACGATGAGCGGCTGCGAACCGGTGACAGGCGTGTTGCCTGTGGTCAGATTGTCAGCCAGAGAAACAATACCGTACTGAAGTCCGTCGGGGTCGGCCGGGCCATAAAGGTTATGGGCGGTGTCAAAGCGGTCAGTAGGGGCGAAAAGGCCCAAGCCGGAACTCGAAATGCCTTTGTCTTCCGCATAGGCCCACTCAGCACCCACATTGCCCGTGTTCCCTACAGTGCCGTTCCCTGCGCCCGTCCAGAAAGCAACGCTGCTGCCTGAACTTAGCGTCGCGGTGCCCTTCGTCAGTTTCCCGGGTCCCGCGACATCAAAAAGGACAGCAGTCAAAACATCGATTGGCACCAAAACGTCCGAGGTCGACGTGTTGGTTAAAGTGACGGTGAGGATATTTCCTGTAAGGCTGAAATTCGCTTGGGCGCTCAAATTGTTCAAAGTACCCGTGTACGTGACACTCGTCGCGCTAGCGGTCGCTGAATATGCCAGTGCCAGCGCGGCGACGATTAGGAGGTGCTTGCTAAATGTCTTCATGTCTGTCTTCCTTCTTGTTTTTTCCAACTCCGCAACACCATATTAATTCGCTGTGGAGCGATGTGCGCATTTTAATATAAGCAATTCTCGAGCCAAAAAGTACGGATTATCGCAATTCATTTGATGGCAAAATGTTATGAGATCTGACCTGAAGGTCCCGCGCGAACATTCCTCCGATTTTTCCGCAGAAAACAATCAAGAATGCGCAACTAATTACTTCTGGGCTTATCAGAATCAAACTTGAGAAACCTCCTATTTGGAGTGCGGAGATATGGTCGCCACTCTGCATCCCTACGCAGCCGTCAACCAAATTGTTGCAGTTGACGTCCTCTTTCTGAAATCAATAATTCATGGACAGAATACCGGCTGTGCAACACGCATGTTCCCAAGATCAAGGGGGCAAGCATCAGAGATGAACAAGTAATGCCCCGCCGCCTCATAAATCCCTCAAATTTCATCGCTCGCGGGTGGCGCACTGGTGTCTGCGTTGAAATATCCGCAGATATCTGGTATTGTTTCCTATAATGCGAAAAAGGATTGGTAGATTCAATTACCGTACGAGCGGTAGACTCGCAGAAGAAAGAGCCTTACGTTGGCAAAGTTGCAAGAGCTGTTGGCGAGCACAGACGTAGTGCCGCGGATTCTCCTCATTGAAGATCAGGATCTACTGCGCGAGGCTTTTGTTCGTCTGCTCTCCGGTTGGGGCTACGAGTACACCGAAGCCAGCACCTGCGCGCAAGCCCGCGAGGTTTTCAAGCCGGGTCTTTTTGCCTGTTCGCTGATTGACTTGGGCCTGCCGGACGGACGTGGCTCGGATCTCCTCGCCGAATTTTCCCAGGCAGACCCGCGAATGGTGAACATGATTCTCACCGGCGATTATTCGGTGGACTCCGTCATCGGCACCATGCGCGAGGGTGCCTTCGATTACATCACCAAACCGGTGAATGCAGGTATTTTGCGCCAAGCTGTACAGCGCGCCCTCCTGCACCATGACGCGGTTCGGCAGCAGGCCGTCCTTACCCAACAGCTCATAGACGAGCGGCAGCAACTCAAGCGTAAAGTGGAGGAGCAGACGCACGACCTGCGCCAATACGCCTCATCATGCGAGGCAAGCAATGCCCGTCTGAGTGTGCTCGTGCGCTTGACGCGAAGTTCCTCCTCCGGATTGCAAACCGAAGAGGACCTAGTGCGCAACGTGCTTCTGGAGGCCTCCTCGTTTACCCCGCTTCGGGGCCTTGTCCTATTGGACGAATTGCGTGGCGATTTTCTCGGTGCGTATCGCAAGGACGAAGGTGATCCCACAGTCATCGCCGTTCGCGGCAATGGAGCCCTGCTGGACAAAGGAATTGCCGGCCAGATCGAATGGGCAGCCTTGGTTCAAGATTTGTTCGGGCGCCACATGGATGTGCAGGCCACGGATCTCAAGCCGCTGGTTTTCGTGCGCCCCTTGGGCGGCACCTCGGCATGCACCATCGGCATGCTCTTTGATGCCCAATTCATCCCCAACACCATGGATCAGGAATTTCTGGGCATGTGTGCCCACCACATGGCTGCCGAATGGCAGATGGCGCGATTGCTGCGCTATGCCGCCCGCTACGCAAGCCTGGGCACTATCGCGCTCGATTTAACAAAGGCTTTCGTCAAGAGTTTGGCCGCCATCCAGATGGCCTCCGACGTTCTTGAAGAACTCGCCACTTCCCCGGAGATGTCGGAAGGTCTGGCGATTATCCCCCGAAACGTGACCCTGCTCCGCGACCAGATTCGGGAGTTTCGCAGCATTGCGCAGCCGCGCACCGATGCGGTCGAGACCGTGCATCTGGAAAACAATATCGACCAGGCGTTGGTCGTCCTTGGCAGCGCCATTCAAGAGCGGCATGTGGAAGTTGTCCGGCAGTTTGAGACCGACGGCAGCTGCGTTCTGCTCAATGGCACCGCCCTGCAGCGTTCGTTCCTTGAACTCATTTCCGTGGCCGTCCGCAGTCTATCCGTGGGCGGAAAGCTCATTCTACGGCTTTCCTCCAGGGAAAAGGATCAAGTTCGTTTCGATATTTCACTGAGCCAGAGGATGCCGAACGGTTCCGAGGCCGAACCTCAAAAATCCCTGCTGGCCGAGTTGCGCGCCCGACCAAGCTTCTTGCTCGCCCAGCGTACCGTGAATAGTTGTGCGGGCCGGTTGATTATGGAGCAGGGCCTGGACGGCCCGGACACCGTGTCCCTTGTCCTGCCACGCAATGCTACCAACGCACGGACTTCGGGAGACCGGGCATGATGGATCCTTTACCCATGGCAAACCAACCAAACGAGGATCTTGAACGCCGTAAGCGTGTGCTTGCGGTCGATGCCGATCCCGGTTTATGCTGGTCGCTGGAAAAGGGTCTGGGTCTGTCTGGATATGACGTTCAGATTCTGCACGATGCCGAATCCCTCATCGGCAACCCCGCGATCGCTTGGGCGGACTGTGTTTTGCTCGAATTGCTGCCCGAGTCTGGCCTCACACAAGAGGTACTGTCCACCGTCCTCTCCACCCCTGATGCCCCGCCCGTCATCTGCACTTCAGCAGAGCCCAATCCCGACGTGGTGATTGAGTGCATGCGACGGGGTGCCGTGGATCTGCTGGCCAAACCCTTTAGTCTTGCCGAGGTTCGCCGCAGTCTTGCCACCATTCTGGAGCGCGTTCAAGCCGCCGCTAATCACCGGGCCGAGCGCCCCGAGGTTGAATCCGAGAGTACGTCGTGCCTGGTGGGCATGAGTGCCGCCATTCAAGACCTGCGCACCTCCATTCGACAGGTCGCACAGACTGACTTGAACTGCCTGATCCGGGGTGAAAGCGGGGCCGGCAAGGACATGGTCGCAAGGGAAATCCACCGATTCTCCAAGCGCTGCGACAAGCCCTATATCAAGGTCAACTGCACCGCCCTGCCCGAAAACCTGCTGGAGAGCGAGTTGTTCGGCTATGAGAAGGGCGCGTTCACCGGTGCCACGGCGGCTAAACCCGGTCGCTTCGTGCTAGCCCACGAAGGCATTATTTTCCTTGACGAAATCGGCGATATGCATCCCGGGCTTCAGGCTAAAATCCTGCAAGTTATCGAGCACAAAGAGTTCAATCCCCTCGGCAGCGCAAAAACAAAAAAAGTGGATGTCCAAATCATCGCCGCCACAAATGCGGACTTGGAAAATAAAACCGCGAAGGGCGATTTCCGCAAGGACCTTTACTTTCGCCTCAACGAAATCAGCATCTGGGTTCCCGCATTGCGCGAGCGCAAGGAAGACATCCCCTTCCTCGTGCGCCACTTCATACAGAAGCACGCCGGACTCAACCGTCTGGAAATCACCGGGCAGGATATCGAGACGCTTTCCAGGCACGATTGGCCCGGTAATGTTCGTGAATTGGAAAACACCATCAAGCGATGGATCGTGCTGGGCAAGCACACCAGCATCCCCCAGCTGCGAACCGGGATATCCGCAGGATCAGCACCGGTCGCATCGCAATCTTCCCCAATCAGGTCATCCGTTTCCGCCACAGTACCCGGCGCACCTGAAGCGCCCTCGTCGGGCAAGGCTTCCAAGGGCGAACGCGACTTAACGCCGGATGAAATCCGAACGGCCCTCGAGCAGAATCAGTGGAATCGCCGCAAGGCGGCCGAGGTGTTGGGAATCAGTTACCAGGGACTCCGTCGGAAGATTGAAAAATTCCAATTGGATACGCACCGGTAACCGAGGGAGGGGGTAAGGTGGGACGTAATCCCTGTCCGGCTAAGCCTGAACCCGTATGGTGTGTGTGTGTGCGGGCAAAAAAGAAGCCGCCACGAAAAAGATCGGACGTGCTTGGGGATGCCTAGGAGGGGCTCCGGCGACTACCGATGCCCACCGCGCGTACACAGGAGGTCATATAGCTCGTGGTAGCCCATAAGAAGGGCAATGCCAGCGGGGGAGGGCCAATAGCCAGAAGGCGCAATGGGATTAGCCTCGGCACCGCTATTCAACAACAACTCCGCAATATCCACACGACCGGTTAACGAAGCCCAATGCATGGAGGTAAGACCTTTGTCATTGGCCGCATTAACATCAATTCCATCTTGAAGAAGATTCTCGACCTTGTCGCGATGACCATCACAGACGGCTCTCATCAGGGGGGTATTCCCCTGCTGTTGAGTGCGTTTTGCGGATAGCATGGAGCGGATGGCATTGCCCTGACCCCAATAGGAGGAAGAGGAATCCTCAGAAACCTGCTCTTCAGCTTTTGATATCGCGTGGGCGTGCTCCTGTTCGAGCAGCAGTTCCACCAGAATGGGATAGGAGGACTTAAATGCACGACTCAGGGGGGTTTCACCCTGGTCATCCATTTGGTGGTACCATGGCGGTCTTGAATTCACCGGAGGGCACTCCATGTCAACGATTAGGTCAGGCAACATCACACATATCTCCTTGCGGGCACGGGGCCCAAGCAGGGACTGAGGAGAGCGCTGAATACCCAGTTCAACTTCTCCACAAGGGCAAATCTGCCCAGGTGGCCTGACCTCAAACATGTTCAATTGGAATAAAACAGCATTCCCGGCGCGGCGCAGCGTTTATATCGCCCCGCCACGCCGGGAAATCAGGTCTAATTCAATATTTTGATAATCCCCGAAGGGACGCTCAGACTAGCAAACTTTGCGCGAGCGGTGGGCGATGAAGCCGGCCAGGCCAAGACCCAAGAGCGCCAAGGAGGCGGGCTCAGGAACCGGGTTAACCGATTCAACCATCACTACGAAGTCCGAGTACTCGGCATCGCGCTGCGTGCCGACGAAGGAAGTCGAGGGGCCTTCGGCCAGCGAGGTCAGACCGTAAGCATCTTCCCAAGCAAGGACGTATTCACTGGGGGTCCAAGTGCCGGTCGGCACGCCACCGGGCAGCTTCACGGAGTCGCCTTCGCCTTGGTAAGCAACCATGTGGTCCTGACCATCAGAGTTCAGGTTCGAATCCGAGTAGAACATCGTGCCGCCAGTGTCCAAGAAGAAACCGAACTGTGAAGAATTGAAGTTCACGCCCGTGTTCGAGCCGTTGACTTTGACTTTCCAAGTGCCGTCGCCATTGTCGCGAAGCTGAAGCATCACGGAATCGCCAACCACGTCGGCTGAATCGAACAGTTTGACCGTCTGCGTTCCATTGAAAACGCCGAAGGTTCCACCCTGTCCATAGTTCTGAAGCTGTATAACCATCGTGCTGACGCTGCCGCCGCTGCCGGTAAGTTCCCAGTAAGAATCAGCCACATCGGCAAGCTGATCAGTGTTCACGTCCACGCTGCTTGCGCCGGCGTTCGGACCAACCGTAATGCCATCAAGCAAGCCTTGAAGGGTAGCACCGCCGTCGCTGAAGCTGACCGCTTGCGCCGTACTCGAAAGCACCAATGCGCCAATCGCTACCAAACCAAAATACGCCATCCGTTTCATCGTTCCATCTCCTTTTGCTGTTTTTACCACAAGACGGGCCAAATTCCGTCTTCTTCACTTTGTTAGCCCCTTCAGCTCTGCCGAAGAGTTACGCTCTCTATAGAGCAAACCGCGTGCCAATTTGGGGCCCTGTTACTTAACTCCTTTAATACAAGTCCTTTGCCGTCTTTTATTCCACGTAGCCAAGCATCAAATTGGACCCCGTTTTCGATTAAAAATATCCAAGAATGACTAATATCTATCATTTCGTCACTCACCATGGGGGGATTAAATGGAACCCCTATTCCTTTTTTCCCTACCTGTCTCGCCCGGCCTTCTGTTCTCCTTGCGCTACCCCCTCCTTTATCAGTATCTTATTCCCCGTGACAACCCCACGAGGAACGTAATGAGAAACTTCGGAATATTAGCCCTGTTTCTGCTCTTGACCACTTCGGCCCCAGGGCAGCCCGAATTGCCGTCCTTGGATCCAGCCCCCCAGCAGATCGCTTGGGCGGACGCATCGCCCGATCCTTATCTTGGTGCGCGCGATTTTCAGGCTATTTTGCTGGAACCCAACACTTGGGTGGCTCAGGCGGAGGTCGAAAAGATAAACGAGCGGTTGAAAGCGCTGGGAGTCCCCGCCTTGCCCCTCCGCAAGATGCCCGAAGAGCGTCTCAATGAACACTACATCTGGGTGGCTGTCGAGCCCACCATGCGAATGCCCAAACTCCTGCACCCGCTGCCGGTTCCCGTCGCTGGGGGATACCGGCTGGCCGTGGGTGATTCCATGATCTACTTGCTGGGCCAGGACTTGGCAGGGCTGCAGCGAGGTCTAGTGGCACTCACTCAGCTACTTACACCCGATGCCCGCTTTCCGAAAGTTCTCATTTCAGACAACCCACCCGGATCCATTCCCCGGCCGCGCCCCGTACTGCCGCAGGCACGCTTGGAACCCGGCGTCAATGCGCAGGGATTCCCCCTCATACGCTTGGCCCTCCGGCAGGAGGAAAAGGTTCTCGGCAGTATCGAAATACGAACCCCGGAAGCCCTTGAGTCGTGGACCAAGGGAACAGACGCCCGTGCCCTCCTCTATCAAGATCTCCGTTCGCCCGAATGGCCCGCTACCCTCGCCGCACAACCCACTTCGTTGCCTGTGCCCTGGGAATCCAGCCCCGATCGCGCATCGTACACGCTTTCCCTCGATAATGGTTGCAGGGTGGCCGTCCAGGCCGTATGGCGGGCACCAAGCCTTTCCATTGAGTACACCTTTTTCAACGGATTGCCCGAAACGCTCGCCCGCGTCCAGACGGTCACCTGCGTACAATTGCAGGGGATTGCCGCGCTCCGCGACCCGCTCGCCCAGCGCACGGTCGTACCGTTCCAAGGGATCGGTCGACCGCTGATTGGCCTAATTCCGGGTTTCACCCCCTATCCCACCGAAAAAGCGGACTTCCAACGCCTCATCGCCTACTGTGCCGGGGCTGTTCGTCTCTATTCCGATTGTCCGCACAAAGAACCTCACCCCGGGTACCCCAATGACCCCGAAAAAGTCATCCAATCCTGGCAGGCAACCGACACGGTCGACCACCCGTCTCTCATGCAAATTGCCAGTGATCAGCTCTGGGGCGTCCGGGTGACCTCGCCCCAGGCCACCCGTGTTTGGAGCAATCCCGGCGTCAGCTGCCTGCATGCGGATCCACATTCCGGCGAAGTGGCACCCGGTCAGGAAGTCCGCCTCGCCCTCGAAGTGGAGTTGTTTCAGACCCCACTGGCTCAGATGGTGCGATAAGCGATTTCCAGTCTGCGTGCAAGCCCCTACTCGCGCTTGCGAGCGAGCGATTCGAGGATGCGCTGTTCACGGGACAGCAACAGATCCCCCACGCCGGACAGCGTGAGCCCGTAGATGAGGGCCATCACCGCGACAAGACCCAATTCCGCCGCCAGTCCCGCCGGAAAAGCATCCGGCCCCCACTTGGCCTGGGCCATCGCATCGAGGAAAAAGCAGAGCCCCACCGGTGCGACCACCAAACCCAGGAAAAGCTCGCCCACGAAGACCCGGAGTGCCATCATCCACTGGTAGGCCTGACGACGCATGGACTCCGCTTCCATGCGCACTGGAAAATAAATCGAGCAGAGGTTCCCAGCCGTGCAAAACGCCAGCTGCACAAAGAGAAGCCCGGCCGCCGCCATGCCCAAGCGGCGTGCGGGGAAATCGGACAGGGCAAAGAGGATGCCCAGCATGGAAAAACTGGTGGCCACCACCAAGGACGACAGGGCCAAATTTGCCCCCAGAAGAATGTTTCGGCGTGGCGTGGACAATAGGCTCAGGCGCAGAAATCCACCCGCATCCACGCCGAAAATATTGGTTTGATAGGCCAGAAAACCGATGATCGTGGCGAAAAGCATGAGGGCAAGAAAAGTGTCCGGAGGAAACGCCGATAAAGCCCCCTTCGGCAACCAGCGCGGCACAATCGCCACGGCCCCCGCAAATAAAAACGGCATCACCAGTGCCATCCGCAGTTGCGTGTGCCGGGTGAGGGTGAGGAAATACGCCATGGCGATCGCCGAGGTTTCTTCGCTGCACAGTGGCAGTCGCCGCAAGGTCCACGGAAGGCGCGTGCTGCGCGCAACAACAACAGGGGCTTTCCCGCGCGAAGAGCGGCCCTGATACGTGCGCAGGGTGTTTCGAAACCCCAGCGCCAGTACGACCATCGCCAGCGCAAACAGACCACCCGCACATTTCGCCGCCGTTTGCCAATCCCCCTGAACCAACCGCCACGCGCCCAGCGCGAGCCAGAAGGGTGGAAAGACCAAATTGCCCTGCTGCAGCCAGTATTGCATCTCACCCTGCTCTAGTTGTTCCAAGACCCCATGATGCATCCCCACGACAAGCAGATTGGGCAGTTGCGCCAGCAGAACAAAAATCAGCGTGAACACCGAAACAATCCACGCGCGGCGACGTTTGCCCACCATCAAACTCGCGATCCATCCGCGAAAGCTGTACAAACACGCCGACTGCATGAGAAAGAATCCCACCGAAAGGGCCACGGCCCAAGCCAGGGCGACTCCGTAGCGAATATACAATCCCGCAATCACGCCTGTCATCACGCTGGTGAAAAGAATCGACATCGGTGAAAACAGGGACGCGCCAAAGTTCAGCAGAAAGACCCCCGCCAAAGAAACGGGGAAGTGCATCATCTTCTTGAAATCAATCGCCTCGCCCCGCTGCAAGTCCGTAAGCAGGCTGAAAATGGAGAAGAAAAGAAAGCCACACACCCCTGCGTCAAAAACCACCAACAAGGCGGCGGGATTCTTGGGCGCGGTCGAGACAGCCGCCATGTAACAAAACGTGCCCGCACCCACAGAAATCCCCATCCACAACACCCCGCCCACCGCCAGCAGCGCCAAAGCCAGTCCCTCGCCCAAGCGAGTCTGATTGCGCAGCAGTTGCGCTTTGAGGATCAACAGTGCCCAAAAAAGCCGGCCCATGACGTTCCCCTGTTCCTATAGCCACGAAAGTTCGGCCGGGGGCAGATTCCCCTGACCGGCCGCCGCCACGAAGGCGTCCTCAAGCGAAGCGCCCGCCGAAATTTCCTGCAGGGATCCTTGTCGCACCAGTTTACCCTTGTTCACGATGCCCACATGGGTGCACAGCTTCTCAACAACCTCAAGCACATGCGAAGTAAGAAATATCGTCGCGCCCCGCGCCACCATCCGATCTAATACATGCCGGATCGACCGCGAGGCAATGGGGTCCACCCCTTCGAACGGCTCATCCAGAAACAGCAATTCCGGATCGTGAATAAGCGCGGCGGCGAGGGTGAGTTTCTTCTTCATCCCGTGTGAAAACTCGGACACCAGCGTCTTGCCCGTGTCCGCAATGCCCAATAATTCGAGCAGTTCGCCCGTCCGACGAAGGGCGGTCTCGCGCGGCAACCGATACATACGCGCGACAAAGGTCAAGTACTCGTTCCCCCGCAGATTCTCAAACAGGCACAATTCCTCGGGCACCACCCCGATTCGTCGCTTCACCTGCAAGGGACTGCGCGCCAGCACATGCCCCAGCACGCGAACCTCGCCCGAACTGGGCGCAAGAATCCCCGTGAGCATTTTGATGGTCGTCGATTTCCCCGCCCCGTTCGGCCCCAGAAACCCGTAAGAAGTGCCCCGCTCCACCATAACCCGGATCCCGTCCACCGCACGGTTGGCACCGAAATCCTTCGTCAACCCCAACGTCTCGATGGCATAATCCATAATCCGCTCCGAAACCGCGATTTGTCCGCCATTCAATACAGTCACCCCAAGTGGTGGCGGTATTATGGAACCCACCACCCACAAAGTCAACCAGCACCGAAGAAGCTGCACACGCGCCAAATCCTACCCGACGGTTTTGGCAACCCAAAAGCAACCCCGTTTTCTTTCAGCACCAGCCCGGCACCTCGGGGGCTTCACGCAGGGAAAGCAGGCAGGATGCCTGCGCTACAAACACAACCCAAACCCCCGGACAACTCAACAGCGCAACCTGGACATCGTGCCTGCACCCCCAACGGCCCCGAAGGGGCCAAACCAAAATAGCCGTGGGTGAAACCCACGGTCCACCGTCCACCCCAAACACCAACCCCGACAGGGGTTGAACTACAATCGCCCAACCCAAGGCCACCATGGCAAATCCTCAAGAACATGATATACTCTGAATTGGAAGCATCGGATATGGATGTTGCGAGTCTGAACATTGGCGAACAAAGCATCGGAACCAGAACAACCTATGACCCGGCTGATCAGCGAGAACACCCTGCAGGAGGCGGCCTGTCGGCTCCATGAAGCTGCACCGGGGGCCACAGTCATCCTTTTTGGCTCCTATGCACGGGGCGACTTTGGACCTGACAGTGATGCTGATTTCCTTGTCATCGAACCCGACCTGCAATCTAAGCATGCGGAAATGATACGACTTCGCGATGTTCTGCGGCCCATGCGGATACCTGTCGACATCGTCGTGGCCAGCGAGGTGATGGCCATCTTCTGCCTGGCCGAGGACCTGGCAGACCTGCGCGCGCGCCTGGGCCGCATCGTGGTGGGCCATACGCGCGATCTGCAACCGGTGCTGGCGTCGCAGCTGCTGGCGCACGGCGCGATGACGGCGCTGCTGCGG
>CAIZGN010000626.1 GCA_903932505.1 Candidatus Hydrogenedentota bacterium | reverse complement strand
GGGGTCATCCATATCTGCTGGATGGCACCCGGACCTTCGATATCCGCCAGATGAAAGGTTTCACCGGCCTTGATGGTCACGGAAGGCGACACTTTCCAGCCCTGACCGAGCTCGCGGGAGGCCCGGCCGCCGTTGCCCTCGATGGCCATTCCGCCCTTGCCCTTTTCACCGGTAAAGTTCTCGGCGGAGATTGAGCGCGTCTGCGCATCGGACAAGCGGCTGAGGTTTCCCAAGTTCAAGTTTAGTCCGTTGTACATGGTGATGGCTCCTTCTGTTGAGGGACTATTATGAAGGAGGATTATTGCGTTGTCAAACGCATCGTATAGCCGGTGCTTATTCTATAAATTTCGATTAATATAAGTGGTATCTTGGATTTTATTTTGTGGGGTCATTTGCCGGATTGGCGATCTTGTGGTAAAATAAGGTTGGTCAACGCCACATGTGGCGTTTCTCCTTCCGCGGAGGTCTGGTGCCAAACGGCGTCAGGCCTCTTAAATTTTGCCTCTCCTCCACGCTAGACAAGAACGGCGGTGCCATCCATCTCGAAGAGCAGGTCAGCGCGGCACACATCGGCATGCACATAGACGGCGGGGAGATCATCCAATCCGCGCTGATGCGCGACCTCGCGATAGCGGGCATAGTCGGCGGCATCCTTGAGGAACACGGTGGCCCCCGCAATATCCGCCAGCGAGGCTCCTTCCGTGGCGAGCAAGGCACCCACGGCATCAAGGGTATGCGCGACCTGCGCGGGGAGGTCATCGATATGCGTGGACTTGCCTGTTTCGTCAATGGAGGCGGTACCCGATATTTCGATACGGGTCATCTGGGCATCACGAACGCAGGCACCACGACTGAAGGCGCTGCCGTATCGGAAGGCATCCTTCTGCACCTTGTTGGCCATCTGATGGATGACGGGCCGTGCAGCCCCTGAAATGGCCAGCACGTCCATCGTGCAGGCACTTCCAAAGGGATTGTCGCCCTCAATGCCGGTACTGGCAGGCAGACGCAGGTCCGGAACGTTCGGATCGGCATCGAGATCGGGCATAAGTTGAAATTCGGCATACTTGGCATCGCGGGCGCGGTTGAGGTCACCGTACCACTCCAGAATGCGCGAAAGATAAATCCACGTGCGGATGACGTCCCGATAGGACGCCCCTTCCCGCTGCAGGAGTTCGCTGGCCCGGACAAACATCGCGCCCGCCTGGGCGGCACGCGCCTCTCCGGACGGTCCATGCACCCCGTGCAAGAGGAAATATCGCGCGCCATTCATCAGCCAGATGCGCGCCGCCATCCCGTCGTCTTCGATGCGGGTTTGGACGGCGGAACCCTCGTCGGGTCGCACAGCCTGCACGAGCATCCCCGCGAGACCTTCGCCAAAAATGGGACGGCCCTGCACATAGTTGAAGCAGGAATCCGCTTTGATACCGGCGGCCGTCAATGCTTGGGCACGAGCGGCGACGACTTCGGGCTGTGCTGACAAACTGCCGAAGATGCGTTCGTGAACCAATTGCATCCCGTGTTCAGAGATCCACCGGAGTATGCAGGCATAGGCCGAAGCGGTGACCTGCACGGGCGGTGTCTTGGTTTCGGAATTGTCCACGGTGAAGAACACTTGGCGTGGGCCGCCGTGGGTAATGTGAAGGGTAAAATCTTTTTCGCGGAGAATTTCGTGCCGGTCCATCAATAAATCCTTAAGAAGACATGGCTGGCATTGTAGCGCAGAATTCCGGTTGAATGCACACCCCGCCGCACCGGCTTTTATCGAAGGCTTGCAGGGTGTCGAAATCGGAAATTTGCAAGGAGGACGCCCAGCAGCGCGATGGAATAGGCATCCGTCTTAAAGCGGTACCGTGCGCCATCGGTAAAGTCGAGGGCACAACCCAAGACCGCGACCATGAGGATGGTGAAACAGAGGAAAAATAGCACCCCGCGTTGCGGGATGCTGAGCGCCAGACGACCCGGCCAAAACACGCGATAGAGACCATGCACCCACACGAGGGGCAACCCGATGAGCAGAAAAAAGTACGGCTGATCGCCGGTTCTTTCCACGATGCGTAAATAGGGTGCCAGATCAAAGGGGCATTTTCCGTAGACGGCATAATCGTAAAAGATGGTAATCCAGGAAATGCGAACCTGGTTCTCCAGCGACACGGGCAATGCGCTGCTGGACTTAAAATATCGATAGCCGGAAACCGCAAGGGAAAGCAGATACACCCTGGGTTGGTGCATGAGGACATACCATGCATCTTTTCCGTAAATCTTATTAATGGCGATGTTGCCGTAATGATTGTAATTGACCGCGCCGTTGGTTTTGTGTTCCTGACTGAGCACGGGGATTTTTTGAAAACGCGGGGGCACTTCACGGAATTTGGCCGGATAGGAATCCAAGGAATCCCAGCGGTTGATGAACGAAAGCGGGGAAATTTTCCCTTCGTCAATCAAGCGTGCCTTATCGGCCCAGCGCATATTGCCCGCCGTCATGATCCACAAGTTTTTGCCCACAAAACTGCAGACCCCAAATTCGCCAAAGATGACGTAATTCTTGGCATAGAGTCCGGATAGCAGCAAGAGGGGAACGAGTGCCGCGATGAGAATCTTGCGGCGGCACGTTTTCATGCACCAAAGCAACGCGCCCAAGGCCAGCACAAAATATCCAAGGTGAAACATGCTGCGCATGGCGCATAGCGCAAACAAGGCCCAGAAAAACCCGGCGGCGGCCCTGCCCGAGCCCCGCTCGAGCACGTCGAACAGGCAGAGTGCCGCGACCGCCAGCAGGGCTGCACAGGGCAGGGTATACATGAGATAGTTTTCCCAGAGAATGAAGGAGGGGCTGGCCATGAAGACCGTGCTCGACACGGCGGCCCAAGGCTTCCCTACACCAAGGCGCACTTGCAACACGAAGACCGACAGGTAGAGGGTCAGGCCCATCACGAGATACAGGGCCATGAATACCGGGCGATCCCATGTCACGCATTTGAGCACCAGACCGACGAACAGGTTCATGAGCGGCGGCTGAATGTGGAGGTACCACAGGGTCTCCCACAGGCGTGTGCGCAACAATTCCGGATCTGCGAAGTGCATGACCTCGACCAGTGTGCCCCGGTTATAAATGATGCCCAATCCATAATAGACGGCATGCACCAGTGCGAAGACGAGCGACAAGCCAGCCATCCACCGCCGAGGGTAGGCAAATCGGGACGAGGTGTCGGTTTCGGATTCCATGGAAGTGATTATACCCGCATGGAGATGCAAAAGCAGTCCTTGCGAGATTGACCGTTTCCGCCCCGGCTTGTCATAATGCGCCTGGTCTTAACCGGAAAAGGAAAACAGATAATGAGTGAACAAGCGGTTCTGGCAATTGCCGCGCATCCCGACGATATCGAATTCATGATGGCGGGAACCTTGTTGCGCCTCAAGGAGGCCGGCTATGCCCTGCACATGCTGAACGTGGCGAATGGCCATTGCGGAACGATGACGGATGATCGCGAAACCATCATCGCGAAACGCTGGGAAGAATCGAAGGCGGCCGCGAAGACCTTGGGCGCGGAATTGCACGGGTGCGTCACGGATGATCTCGGGATTTTCTATTCGATTGAGCAGCTGCGAAAAGTGGCCGCAACCATCCGCGAAATCGCGCCCTCCATCGTGCTTGTGCAGTCACCGCAGGATTATATGGAGGACCACACCAACGCGTGTCGTCTGGCGGTTTCCGGGGCCTTCACGCGGGGCATGCGGAACTTCATCACCGACCCGGAGCGGCCGCCTGTGATGAATGAGGTTACGGTCTATCACGCCCTGCCTTGGGGGCTGCGCGATGGACTCCGGCGGAGGGTGCGGCCCGGGCAGTTCGTGGACATTACGCCGGTGCTGCCGAAAAAACGGGAAGCGCTTGCATGCCATCGCAGCCAGAAGGAATGGCTCGACCAAAGTCAGGGCTTGGACAGTTACCTCATTGTCATGGAAGAGATGTCGCGTGAGGTGGGCCGCTGGTCTGGGGTCTTCGAGGTGGCGGAAGGCTGGCGACGGCATTCCCATCTGGGCTTTTGCGCGGAACAGGCCGATCCGCTGAAGGAAGCGTTGGGCGAACATTGCCGGGTCTGCGAACAATACGAGCGCGACCTCGATAATGAATAAAACCCGGCTCAAGTTCCGGCGTTCCGAGCCGATACAGTAAGAGCAAGGCCAAGACAAGGAGGTCGAGGCGGACGAAGACACGGATGTCAAACAGTTGAACGATGGGAAGAACGGCTGGGACGCTAATCCCGCGTCCACGCGAACGGTCATTCATCCCGAAGTCTATCCCCATGAGAGGCACCATAACTATCCCGTTGTGGTGTTTTCTTTTTATGCCGTCCTAATCGCACAAAACCCGCTTATTCCATTGATCATTTTTTCGCGTCCGTGGTAGCATAGCCCGAGTTCAAACGGTTCCCCATGTGTCGCGCGCGGGTTCGGGCCTGCCCCGTTCAGGCCAGGGCGCGAATGGGGCCATCAAGGAGTTTCCGAATGCGATATCGTCCCGCGACACTTGATTTGTCGGTGGTCATCCCGAGCATGCATGAAGCGGAGAACCTCAAGGATCTCCTCCCCCGGTTGATTGAGCATCTCAAGACCCTGCGGATCTCCTGGGAAGTGCTGGTCGTCGACGCCGGACCGGCGGAGGAAACGCAGGCCGTCACCGAGGGCGCGGGTGCCCGCTATATCCTAGAAGAACAGCGTGGCTACGGACGCGCCTTGCTGCGAGGTATATCGGAATCCGAAGGCGAGTATGTGTTGACGATGGATGCCGACCAATCCCATCCGGTGCAGTTTGTGCGCCGATTGTGGAACGCACGACTGCGGGGGGACATCATCATCGCGTCGCGCTATGTGGACGGCGGGCACGCGAACCAGCCACGCGGGCGCTATTGGCTCAGCCGGATTTTGAACTGGTTTTTTTCTTTCGGATTGTCGCTGCCCGTTCGGGACAAAACCAGTGGTTATCGTCTCTACCGAAAGAATCTCTTCGCGCACATTGACCCATTGCACGTTAATTTTGTGATCCTGATGGAGATATTGCTGAAGGCCTATGCCAACGGCAAAACCATTCTCGAGGTTCCCTTCTATTACCACCCTCGCATCGAGGGGCAATCCAATGCGCGGGTGATTCAATTCGGCCTGGACTATCTTCGCCTGTTCAAGTCGATGTGGTCCGAGCGCAACTCGATCCGATTTCCGGACTACGATTGGCGGGCCCACGACAGCCGCATCTGGTTTCAACGCTATTGGCAGCGCAAGCGCCATGAAATCATACTTGAATATGCAGCGCCCTTCCCCTCCATTTGCGATGTCGGATGCGGAAGCAGCCGAATTCTCTCCGATTTGCCGCATGCAGTGGGTGTCGACTTGCGTCACGATAAACTGGCCTTCATGCGCCGAACCAACGACCGATTGGTACAGGGTGATGGCATGGGGCTTCCCTTTCCGGACTCGAGCTTTGCGTGCGTCATTTCCTCACAGGTGCTCGAGCACATCCCCAACGAAGCGGGCCGGCATATTGAGGAATTACTGCGCGTACTCCAGCCGGGGGGGACTCTGGTACTGGGTACACCAGACTATGGCACTTGGCAGTGGCCGGCCATTGAGTGGCTGTATGGCAAACTGGCCCCCGGTGCCTACGCCGACGAACACGTGAACCCCTACACGCGGGCGGAATTAGAAACAGCACTCACGGAGAGGGGATGTGTTGTGGAAGATTCCGCGTATATTTGCAATGCAGAGCTGATCCTGAAGGCGAAGAAAGGGACGGCCAACGGGAGTTAACCGATACCCGCTTTTCATGATTGCTGGACGACTGAAACCGCCGGACTCGCGTGCCAACCCGATGATTCAGGTGAAGGCGTCTCCCCCGTGGCCGAACCCGCCAAAGCGATATGCACTTCCTTCTCCAGCTCCGCCAGATGGAGGGGCTTGAGACACACCTTCGTGGCACCCTGCTGAAGGAAAATGCTGTTGTCGCCCCGCATCCCTGTGAGAATTAGGACGGGCATTTCCGGATGACAGGCCAGCAACAAGGGAAGGGCCTCAAGGCCACCCATCGGTCGCATGTCCCGATCCAGAATCACCACATCGTAGCGCCGCGAACGGCAACAACGTACCGCAGCTCCACCATCCTCGGCCACGTCTACCTCGAAACCGCGCATGGCGAACCAGGCCCGCAATACGGACCGAACCGGCTCTTCATCATCCACCACTAGCAAACTGCGTTTGTCCAATGCAAGCTCCTCTCTGCTGTCCTCACCGGAGATGCCAGACGCACAATACCTCACCGGAGACTACATGCACCCCGTTCCTTGACTCACCGGAGACCACGTGTGCACTCGGTGTGTTTCTCGAAAAGACCAGAGGCTCTTCACTTCTACGCACCGGAGAACCAATCAGCGCCTTCCCGAATGGCCATCGCTACTGTCTCATTTTCGGGACTCGGCGCCATTGATAATCGCACCCGAACATGTCACCCAAGGCCCTGTTCTGGCATGAGTGCGATCGCCGAATCCCGAAGAAAGAATCTTCTAGTTCATGAATCCCAAGGGCTTAGAACAACATCCGGCTCTGGATTCTGAACTTGTATTCATTCAACTGTTCGAAAAGCCACAATCTCTATAAGTCTCACTGCGTTATAATAAGCAATGATTGTGCCAATCCGCCCCAATATTCAGAATCTCTTGAAAAGACCAGCAAATCTCACAATATCTACTATCTTGCGGTGAAACGGAGTGTGCAAAATTTGAAAAACGAAGCATAGAATCCCGGATATGGGACGCCTATTTGTCTTATTTTTGGGACACGCGCCTTGAAATTGGTCGACTCCCATCCGTGGTTCAGGAGGAAGGGGCAAAGAAAAACGTCCTGTCCGGCCATAAAGGGCGGAACAGGACGTTATAGGACAATTGTCTCGAAAAGGAATTAACTCATTTCAAAACCAGCGCGACCCAGCGCTCGACGGAGGTCATCCGGCGAGAAGGGTTTTTGCAGAAGCATGTCGGCACCCAGCTCAATGATTTTGCTGGCGACTTCGTCTTCAAAGTACCCGGTCATCGCGATAATGTGGGTACATGAGGTGACAGGATCCGACTTAATGCGGCGGCACACTTCGAAACCATCGATACCGGGAAGACGCAGATCGAGGAAGATAACATCCGGCTTGAAGGATGCCACCTGGTGTCCCGCCTCATAGCCATCGGAGGCCATGGCGATCTGGAAGGGCACTTTGGAGCGCTCCAAGAAGCGACGTACCAGCGAGACAATGGCCTTCTCATCATCCACCACAAGAATTTTGTTTCCGCCTTCTTGCAATGACTCATGAATGGGAATGCCGTTCTCCCGGAGGAAATGCAGCAGGTCTTCGAGTCGAATGCGCCGATGCCCGCCTGGAGTCTTGAAGACTCGGATGCGCCCTGCTTCCGCCCACTTGCGGATCGTGTCAGCGGTGACATGGCAAAAAATCGCAACTTCGGATGTACTGAATGACTGTTTCGCTTCCACGTTTTCTCAAGTCCTTCTCTAGTTTTCCGTACAATGCACGTCCTGCACCAACACCCATGACGGAGAGAATACACTAGTTTTTCTTGTTTTGCAAGTTCGTGCGCCCCTCGTCCACGATGCGGTAAAAGAAAATGGAACCTGCGGGATTGAGAAGCTGGAGCTGGAACGGGGAATCGAACCCCGGACCTCGTCATTACGAGTGACGCGCTCTACCAACTGAGCTATTCCAGCCCCGAAGGGCATACACGCACACACCATCAACGCCTAGCCATTTGCTTGGCGGGGAAAAAGAAAATGGTGCCAAGGGGCAGAGTCGAACTGCCGACACGCGGATTTTCAGTCCGCTGCTCTACCAACTGAGCTACCTCGGCACAAGCAGGCGATATTTTACACAATGAATGCGCCGGAGTCAACTTTTGGTTTGTTTTTCGAATCTGCGCGAGTTTCTTGGTATGATTTAGCTTGGTCTAGTTGTTAACAGGTTATGGGCAATGAAACTCAAGCGGTCGAAGGCTGAAGTAATGAAGGAAAGACGTATGCACGCCATCGTGGGAAGTATTGCATTGATTTTTTTGATGGCGGGGATTTCACCCGGGCAGTCCGCCGACACCTCCGGCACCGTGCCTCTAATGAAAAAGAAAATCGTGGAGTACGGGTGGGACGTTCCGACTCCGGATTATATCCGTGCTCATATCCGTGATATGGAGCAGCGTCCCTTCGACGGTCTTTTGTTCCGCTGTCAGGGTGGGACCAACGTGCTTGAGCCCAAGGTCTGGACCGAGAGTGCCTTCGCGTCGGATTACGAGAATCTGGCCAACACCGCGTGGGAAAAATTCACAGACAATTTCGTAATGATGCTTGCGGCGTCCGAGCAGGACTGGTTTGACGATGCCCAGTGGAGCGCGATTCTCTCCAACACGCGTTTGGTGGCCAAAGCAGGTGCGCTGGGTAAGTGCATCGGGGTGTGCTTTGATCCGGAACCCTACGGAAAAAATCCGTGGACCTTCACCGAGGTGGCGCACAAGGACCTGAGTTTTGCTGAGTACGAGGCCATTTGTCGGCGACGTGGCGCTGAGTTCATTCAGGCGATTGAGGCGGAATTTCCCCACCCCCGCATCCTGTCTTTCTATCAGATAAGCCTGTTCAAAGAGTACTGCGTACCGATGACACCCCAAGAACGAGCGACAAAGCTGGCGCAACATCCGTATGCCTTATATCCCGCTTTTTTTCAGGGGATGCTGGAAGCGGCCAGTCCCGGCGTCTATTTCATTGATGGTAATGAGAACGCCTACTATTACACCGAGTCCAGCCAATATTTTTCGGCGTACCATCTGGCCAAACAGCAAGCCCTGTATCTGATTGACCCCGCCCTTTGGAACAAGTACCGTGCGCAGGTGCAGTCGGGGCAGGCGCTGTACGTGGATCAGTATTTTGGACTCAGGGCCGATCGCGTCCTCGGCAATTACATGACGGCATCGGAACAAGCGATGTGGTTCGAGCATAACGTCTATTGGGCGCTGGCCAGCACGGACGAATATGTTTGGTGTTATAGCGAGCGCCTCAATTGGTGGACGAACCAAGGGGTTCCCAAAGATGCGGAGTCCGCGATTCGCTCTGGCCGCACCAAGCACGACAGCGGTGCCCCGCTCAAGTTCGACCTCGCTCCGATTGTGCGTTCGTCCTCGAAGCGCGAGCATGGTGTCACCGATTAGGATTTGCCATTAAGCGCATTTTGTGTTAAGCTAAGATTGCGATGAAACAACATGGAGCGACTACAACGTGTCGGATCTCAAGATTGAGCTGATATCGCCCTTCGTGGAAGCGGCGCGGGATGTCTATGGCGGTTTCATCGGCATGCCCATTCGACGCAAAGACCTCTATCTCAAACAGGGTTACCGAATGTTTGGCGAGGTGAGTGCGATCATCGGTCTGTCTGGGGTGGTGACCGGCACCTGTGCAATCAGCCTGAGCGCGAAAGCTGCGGTTCAGACGGTGGAACACATGCTTTCGGAGCCCATCCCACAGGGCGCGAACTGCTTGGAGGTTCGTGACGGCATCGGGGAAACGGTGAACATGATTGCCGGAAAAGCCAAAGGGACACTATCCACCACCCGTTATAAATTCGATATCACCTTACCCACGATCATATCTGGGGTTGGTCATGAGTTTTTCCAGCGCCGGGGCACCCATTGCGTTGTGGTACTGTTTCAAACCCTTGGCGGGGAGCTATTTACTCTGGAAGTGAGTGTGGCCGCACGCACTTGAAGCTGTCCGTTTGCGATGTAGTGTTAGAACCGCCGAGCCATCCCCCACTCCTGTTGTTCTTGGCCGAATTTCCGCATATGTTCAAGCAACTGGCGCTGCGCGTCCAGCGCCCCCAGTTGTGGTGTGGGCGAAAGGGCTTGCCCCATCCACGACAGGATTTCGCAAACCGCAGAGAACCCTGTGTGATCCGCCAAACCGTTGTCCCGCAGGTGATGCATCAATTTCAAGGTACGGAATCCGTCAAACCAGGTGTGGAAGGCAGCCGCCATTCGGCGCGTACCACTGTGCTCCTTCTGCAGTCGCGTCCATGTTGCAGCGAAATCCTGGCGGGTTAGAAAATCAGCCAAAGCGGGATTGAGCTGGGCCGCCCCTTTGAGCAGTAGCTCGCCGGAAGATTCGAGCCCGTTGTCCGCGATCTCCAGCCAAGCCCGGAGAACGCAGAAACTTTCCGGGGCATAGAATCGGCATGCAGTTTCGGCGTTGTCCAAAAACTCCAGCACACGGCGTCCTGTGCCAAAGGGAACGCGTCGGGAAGGGCGCGAGGCGGGGCGCACGATCGCGCCGGGAACGCGTTGAATGACGCCGGTCTTCGCCAGCTGCTGCAGGAAATAGAAGTCCTCACCAGCGCAGCGGCGGTTCATACCGGAGACGGCCGCATAGGCCATCCCGGTGCAGCCCATCGCGGAGCCTATCGCCGGAAAGGCAAAGGGTGAACGCGCCCAGGCAAGACCCAGTTCGTAGTAGCGCAGGAACATTTCGTAATACAGAATGGCTTCCGTTTCGGCGCTGTCCCCCGCCACCGGATGGGCATACTCCAACACCGCAGCCCACCGGTTAGGTTCGGCAAAGAAGGCGTGCAGTGAATCGAGGTAACCTGCATCAACGGTGGTGTCCGCATCCAGGCAAACCAGTCCGCCGGATTCCCGCCCGTTTTCCGCGAGGATGGAAAGCGCCAAGTCCAAGCCCGCTTTTCGCGCGGTTCCGACGCCCTCCTTCGCGAGCAATTCGTGCCCTTGCGCGGCTGCATCGACAAGACCAAGGCGCAAGGCCCCGGACCATGATCGCAGCGCCACCAAGGCTTGGCTGTTGTTTTCCTTTTCTTCGGGCACTGCGTCTTCACGATGGTTTACCACGACAATGACAAGCGCCCGCGCAAGTGCCTCGGGGGAGGCGGCGGAGACGCTTTCAAGGGTTTGTAAGAGTCCCGGGAACTCCGCGAATGCGGGGATAACGACCACGAGGTCCACCCCTTGGGTGGCGTCTGTTTCGAGTGACCAGCGGCGCAGGTCGGTCCGCTTATCGAGATACCGCTGTATCGCAGGATTCATGAAACGCCCTGCAAGATGTGAAGTGCCGCCGCTATATCAGCGCGAGGCACCCAATGAATGGTCTGGCCCAGCCGTTCCATCCGGCGAAACCAAGTATCCTGCCGCTTGGCAAATTGATTGATGGCGGCACCCAACTTTTGGCGGAGGTCGTTCTTGCTTCTGATTTCACCGCGCAGGAATTGAGAAACGAAGCGGTACTCAAGACCCAGCAAATCGAAACGTTCCCAGGGATATCCGTCCGCGTGCAATGTCTCAACTTCCTCGATCAATCCGTGCTCAAGCCGTTCCTTGAGTCGCAACGCGATACGGGCGCGAAGCTCGTCGCGCGGCCACAGGGTGCCCAAGATCAGCGGACGCACCTCCGGCGTGGGTTCGGGCGTGTGGTGCTGCTCGTATTCGGCAATCTCGATGGCGCGGAAGGTACGGGCACGATCCGCAAGATCGGTGGTATTGTGCGAACTCGGTTTGAGGCGCAGTAGTCTCGTTAGCAAGGCCTCACCCGGCAGCGCATCCAGTTCAGCGCGCAAAGCAGGGTTTTCAGGCACTTCGAGGAAATGATAGCCCCGCAATACGGCATCGAGATAGAGGCCGGTTCCCCCCACCACCACGGGCATGGTTTTTCGGGCGCGTAATGCCTCAAAGACTTCGAAGAAGGCCCGCTGAAAATGAAACACGCTGAATTCCGTCTTCAGATCGACCAGGTCGATGAGATGATACGGAATGGCGCGTCCATCGGCCTGATATTCGTCCAAGTCCTTGCCGGATCCGATGTCGAGACCGCGATAGACCTGCCTTGAATCGGCCGACAGGATTTCACCATCCAGATGCGCGGCCAACTGCACACCCAACCGCGTTTTTCCCGAAGCGGTGGGCCCTAGCACCACCAAGGTATTGAACGTTTCTTTTGGCAAATACGTCACCCTTAAAAGGAACGGGACTTATGAGTCCTGCCGGTTCCATAAGTCCCGTGTTGGTTCCACAAAATCAAAGCTCATGCTTTCCAGGGTTCGCGAATGGTGCGGGTCAATCGGGCATTGGCTTCATCGTCGTTTGTGAAGCATTCCTTGCGCGGATCCCAATGGACGGTGCGCTTGAGGCGAATCGCGATGTCGCTCATGTGGCAGATGGCATCCCCGCGCACGGCCTCCTCAATCGGGGAGACCGGATCTTTTTTGTCCTTCACGCATTCGATGAAATTCTGCATGTGGTGCTTGCTGCGATAGAGCCGCGTTTCGTTACCGCCGATGACTTCCTTGAGGATATCCGGCGAGGAGGCGGTGAGGTGCGACCGATCCACGCGCAGCCAGCCGTCGGAACCTTCAAAGGCGGTACAATGGCTGGTGATCTCGCCATAGCGGGCCTTCCATTCGGCGGGCGGGGGATCCGAGCGATAATCCATCTCAAGGCCGCTGGCATAGCGCAGACGGACTTTCCACGCAGTGGCGGTGTTGCATGCGCCTTCCGTGGGAAACACGCCCGTGCCCTGCACGGACACCGCGCTGCGCATGAGGTCACCCGCACCCCACAGGGCAATGTCCAGCGGGTGAATGCCCCACCCCGCGATAAAGCCCAGGGCGTAGTCCTCGATGAACCACCACCACTTGTTCGAGTCCCGTTCCAAGGTGTAGGGGGTCTTCGGCGCAGGCCCCAGCCAGCGCTCATAGTCCAAGGTCTCGGGAACCGGCGCCTGTTGCGTGGGGGCACCGGCGGAACTAGGCGGTGCCCATACACGGATCTTTTTGATTTTTCCGATACGCCCGTTGCGAACCAGTTCACAGGCCCGCCAGAAATTCTCCTGCGAACGCTGCTGGGTCCCGAACTGAAATACGGTGCCGTTTTCACGGACTGCGGTACGGAGCAATCGATTTTGCTCCATGCTCACCGACAAGGGCTTTTCGACATAGGTTCCCTTGCCCGCGCGCGTGGCGGCCAAGGCAAGCAGGACGTGCCAGTGGTCGGTCGAGGCAATCACGCAAGCGTCGATGTCTTTGCGTGCCAACAATTCCTCGTGCGCGTTGTACATGGCGCAATCGTTTGAACCATAGAAATCATTCACCATCTTGGCGGATTTCTCGCGCCAGTCCCGCTTGACGTCGCACACGGCCACGACGTGCGCCTGCTTGGTTTGGAAGAGCCCCTCGAGAAGACTGCATCCCCGGTTTCCTGTACCGATGCACCCGACGGCAACCCGCTCGCTGGGGGCCACCGCACCATCTGCGCCCAAGGCCGACGAGGGAATAATGGTGGGGAAAGCCAAGGCAGCGACCGATGCCACCGTGTATTTCCCGAAAGTTCTGCGCGATATCTTTTTCTTCTGAGGCATCTTCTCTTCTCCTTGTAAGTAAGCCAAGGCCCGTATGCTACACTATATCTTACGCTGGAAGCGCCTGAAATGGGAAATTCATATGGACGAGGTTGAATCCAATCCAAATGCCTTCGGGCCGTTCTTGGATCGCTATCTGCAGGCGGCCATTTTTGAGTTGGGCCTCGCCGAAAAAACCCTCTCTGCCTATGCCTCCGACTTGCGTGTTTATCTTGCCCACATCGAGTCCCTGGAAATCGAAACCCCGGACGCCATTCTTCGCGAGGATATTCTGGATCATCTCGGCGCCTTGCAGGCGCAGGGCCTTTCCACCCGATCGATAACCCGCCACCTGAGCGCCATCCGGGGCTTCCATCGGTTCATGGTGGATGAAGGCATTTGCCCGGGAAACCCGGCGGCGGATTTCGACTCCCCCCGGCGTGTCCAGCGCTTGCCCCAGTGGCTGAGCAGCGAAGAGGTCGAGCGACTCCTCGCCGCGCCCGATGCCGCCCCGAAACACAACGCCCGCGATGCCGCCATCCTCGAGATTTTCTATTCCTGCGGACTGCGCCTCTCCGAGCTCGCCAATCTGCCGGTGCGCAATGTGGCCCTCGAAGAAAGTGCTTTGCGCATCCAAGGCAAAGGCTCAAAGATCCGGATCGTCCCGCTGGGAAAACGCGCGATCACCCGCATCCTCGCGTGGATGGCCGTGCGCGAACAAGGCCCGGTTCTGGACAGTACGCTCTTTCTGTCGCCGCGCGGAAAACGCATGAACCGCGTCAGTGTGTGGATTATCGTGAAACAACACGCGCGTGCGGCCAACATCCGGCAGAATGTCACCCCGCACATGCTTCGCCATTCCTTCGCCACCCATCTGCTCGACCACGGAGCCGATCTCCGCGCCGTACAGGAAATGCTGGGACACGCCGACATTTCCACCACGCAAATCTACACCCACGTAAGCGTGGAACGCCTGAGCCAGACGCACCGATCCTTTCATCCTCGGGGGTGATTGCGGGGCGGGGCGTTAGTTGCGCGGTGCTTCGCTTTGTTGCATGGCTTCGAGAATCTCGATGTAGCGCGCGGCTTGGCCTTGCCGGGTGAAATGCTCGATGACATAGCGGCGTCCGCTTTCGCCCATAACCTTGGCACGCTCAGGAGCATCCCGCAATTCGTGGACGGCGCGGACAAAGGCGTCGGCATCTTCCGGGGCGACCGCGATGCCTGCCTGCGCTTCTTCGACCAGACGACGGGCCTGTCCGTCTGCGCCCAAGATGATGGGGCGGGCGCAGGCCATGATCTCGAAAATCTTCGACGGGATATTGAGGGTGAAATAGGCGCCCCGGCGTAAGGGGGCGAAGCAGACATCGGCAGCGGCATAAAGCGCGGGCATGCGCGACTTTCCCTGCGGTGGCAGAAATGTGACGTTGCGCAGACCCCGGGATTCAGCCTCGGCAATGAGCGCGGGCTTTTCAGCCCCTTCCCCGGCAAAGACCAGTTGAAACCGGGGATCGTCCTTAAGGCGTTCGGCCACATCCAGGAGCGTGGCCAGACCCTGCGAAACACCGTGCGCACCGGCGTACAGGGCCACGAAGCGACCTTCCCATCCGAATTCCTGACGAAAGGCGTTTTCCTTTTCGCCGGGCACGAAGAGGTCCTCGCGAATACCGTTTTCGATGGTGAAAAATTTGTCGGCATCGAAACCGCGCTCAATAATCGACTGCCGCGAGGCCTCAGCCACGCAAATCACCCGCCGGGCATGGCGGTATAGAAAGGCCTCGATCGCCTCGAGTATCTGGATCAGCACGGGGTTGCGCAACATGCCCGTATCCACCGCCTGTTGCGGCAGAATATCGCGCACCTCCAGTGCGAAGGGAACGCCCTTGAGTCGACTGAGCAGCCAACCGAGGGGCCCCATGAAAAACGGCCCGGATGAGGCAATGATGACATCCGGACGGCCACAGCGCAAGACACCGGCAATGGTCGCAGAAAGCAGAAACGAAAACGACGCCAAGGCCCTTTGCAAAATGCCCCGGTTCGGCGTGGCGTAAATCCATGTCCGCGCCAGGGTATAGCCGCCGCACTCCTCGCGCACAAAATATCGACCGCTATATCCGGGGGGAATGACGCCCTCAGGGTAGTTGGGGAATCCGGTGAGGACTTCCACCTCGTGCCCGGACTGCGCCCAATACAGGGCATGCTCGGAATTGCGCGCGGCCGCCGCGCCGAATTCCGGCGGAAAGTATTGCGTCAACAGCAGTATTTTCATGGAAACCTTGGCCCCTTCATTGTGCCCCTCTCCCCACCAACACGATTTTCACCGTCGCCATGAGAATGCGGAGATCCATACGGAAGGAAGCGTTGTTGATATAAGCTAGATCATAAAGTAGCCGATGCATGGGGTCGGAATCGTAGCGACCGAGCACATGGGATAGCGAAGTCAATCCGGGCCGCATGCGAAGGCGCAGGGGGAAGAGCGGCGATTGCGCCGTGAATATGAGCATGAACTCGGGCCGCTCGGGGCGTGGCCCGATAAGACTCATGTCGCCCTTGAGCACATTCCAGAACTGCGGAATTTCGTCGATGCGCTGTTTGCGCAGCCAACGCCCGACGGCCGTCACCCTCGGGTCGTCTTTCGCGGCCCACACCGGCCCGGATTCCTTTTCCGCATCCACGCGCATGGTGCGCAGCTTGATGATGTCGAATTCGCACCCCTGAAATCCGCAGCGGCGCTGACGGAAAAAGACGGGACCGCTCGAGTTGAGCTTGATGGCCACTGCAGCCACCAGAAGCAGGGGCGCGCCGAGGGTGAGGCCAAGCACCGCACCCAGAATGTCCATGCAACGCCGCAACGCTCCATAGGCCCGGGATATGGGGCGATGCTTTAGCGCCACCAACGGCAACCCGCCGATCTCGTAGAGATCCAGACGACCAACCATGGCTTCGTAGAGACCCGGCAGGATGTGGATGGGCACCTCTGCCGCTTCGCAGGCCTCGATGAGATGCAGCAACTGGTCATGGCGGTGGGGCAGGTCCTCGCCCATGACCAAGAGCTCATCCGCACCCAGTTCTTTGGCCAAGCGCGGTAGGTCGGCGAGTGTTCCCAGTATGTTTTCGCCTGTGGGCGACTCTTCGTCGTCTGAAATGAACCCGATGATCTCGTGTCCGCTCCGGGAATAGCGTTCGAGACTTGCAGCGGCAATTTCCGCACGGGCACTGGAACCAACCGCCAGCACGCGGGACTTGAATTCACCCCGACCCCGACGTCGGCGGGTGAACCAGAGCCGCCACAAGGGAAGGATAAGGCAACTGGCAAATCCGGCCCCCAGAAAAACGGCGCGGCTGATGACCTGAATATCCGGATTGTAATACAGGATAACGGCGGTGAAGAAGACAAAGGACAACACGAATCCCGAAAGCACCCCGAAGAGCGCGGAAAAGGCGACATCGGCCTCACTGCGCAACTTATTGAAATCGTAGGCTTCCAGAGCGGCCAGACAAAGGATGTGGATACCCACAAAAGGCGCGATGGCAAGCGCGGTGGTCCGTAGCATGTCCGCAGGAGCGCCGAAAGCCACTTTGACCAGAGTGGCACCCATGTAAGCGTATACCAAGAGGACGGCATCGGTCATGATGGCGCAGAAAAACATCATTTGGCGGCCTCCCCCGGCGCACAAACCGCAAGTTCCACTCGCGTCACATCGCCCCGACCTGAAATGGCAACCCGCCAACCTGAGGGCGGCATCTGGTCCGGCAGTTGCAGGGAAAAATGCCGCGCAATGCTATCACCCCGCCATTGGGGCGGCATTCCTGCGGCACCAGGCTCTGTATCCAATTCGACAGGCTCGCCCTCGGGCCGTAGCAACCAGAACCGGACATTGAGGTCGGCGGCGTCCCTGATATTGCGCCGCACGGTGAACAGGACATCCGCGAGAACCTCAGTCCCTGGGCTGGAGGAACCATGAAGCACTGCGGCCTCGACCTCCAGTGCGTCGGATATCACCGCAGGCTCCGTGCGACGGGGGGCCAAGGTGACCGAGGCCTTCCAAAGGTCGCCCTCACGCGGCGTATAGGCCGCAGCAATGGCACGCAAGCGACGCAAGGCCCGGGCGGATTGTTCCCGGGCACCGTTATCTTCAGCCGACTGCGGAATCCCTTGCAGCGCAGGGATTGAATCTGGGAAAACCGTGAGGAACTGTTGCCACGCAAAACGCGCCTTGTCCCACTCGAATCGGTCGGCATGGGCTGCAGCCACATCCTGCCAATAGACGGCGGTCTGGGGACCGCTTCCACTTTGTGCCGCACGCGTCCAAGCCTCAAGCGCAGCGGCTTTGTCCCCGAGGGCAGCGCAGGCCCGACCCCGTGCGCCGTCCGCTTCCCCGCGCAGCGTCGCGTTCGATGCCGCAGCTTCCAGTGCCGGAATCGCCTCGGCCGGCTTGGCTTGCTCGAGCAGGCGCAAACCGAGATCCAATTGGGCCGAAGCATCGCCGGGGTAATTTCGGGTGTAGTCGCGATACAGCCGAAGCGCGTCTTCGGCGCGTCCCTGCCGGTCAAGAAAACCAGCGTATCGGCGTACGGCACTGAAGCGTTGCTGCCCCTGACTAGCCGCGCGCGCATACCAGACATCCGCCTCCGTGTTTTTTCCGGAACGTTCCAGATGCTGGGCATACGCCAGCAGAACTTCCTCGTGGTTGGGGTATTGGTCCAGCAGATGCTCGAATGCCGCTTGGGCGCGGGTTTGCTCACCGCTTGAGGAATACATCCGCGCCTCTTGCAGCAGCGCGCCCCGATCCTGCGCCTCAAAATACGCGGCCAGAGATTCGTGATACCACGCGCCAATACCGCCAAAGACCAGAAAACTGGTCATCAGCAGAAGCCACGCGGCGAATTCTGTCTTGATTCTTGGCATAGTGAGCCATACAGCGCGGGAGGGCGAACATCCCCGCGAGGAGGAGGGCGCACGCGAGC
>CAIZGN010000625.1 GCA_903932505.1 Candidatus Hydrogenedentota bacterium | reverse complement strand
GACTTACAGGGTGTCGTTAACGGTGGCGCGGTTAGCTCAGTGGTAGAGCACTTCCTTGACACGGAATGCAATACTTCGAGAAATGCCCATTCTGCCGTCACATTTTCAAAGGTTTTCACGAACCTGTCTAATTTTCCGCCTAAGAAACCATCTAACGGTGGACGCTTTCGGAGGGTTGACAGGTGTATTCAACGGAACCTGCGCAGCGGCGAACTTTGGTTTGTCGGACGGCAGGGAGGTAGGGTAGTCTGGCATCGGCTGCGAACACCCGATTTGCTGGTGGCTCGCGTCTCAGTGGCTATGCTCGGCTCCAACATCAATGGTAACTCAGAGGTCTTTCTAGTCGTAGACGGGAAGGAGAAACTCATTCCACAGGTTCCTCCGGTCACGCCCGACCAGCCCCTGCCCAGAGTCACGCAGGTTCTGGTCAGGCAGGATGACCCGCCACCACAGCCACACATCCCGCTCCCGACCCCACAACCTGCATCGCCCCCTTCCCCGCCCACCCTTGATACGTTCCTCGACCGCTGGCGGCGAGGTAAAGCAGGGCTCAAACCCGCTACCGAAGCCAAACTTGATGAATACCTCAAGATGGTGCGACGCTACGTGGATACCAAGCGGCCCGTGTCGGATTATAAATCTCAGGACATCAGAAACTATCTGGCGAACGCGCGGGCAGACAAAAATGAGCAGGGAAGTCGCCGACTCAAGGGCCAAACCATCAATGAGGCAATCTGGAGGTCTCTAAATGACGCGTTTCATCTGGCGATGGAAGAGCGTTTCATCGTGAGCAACCCCATGGTCTCCGTGAAGCGCGAGAAGGCCGAGCCGATCAATCGCAATCAGCACAAATGGGAGGATGCTGAGCGCTTGCTCGAGGATGTAAAAAGTCGCGCACCGGAGTCGTATCTGGAGCTGAAGTTCATGCTCATGCTGGGGGTCGGACAGGCCGAGGCCAAGGACATCATGGGTGGTTCGGTGAAATGGAACGACTCCCAGATCACATTCGTTCGCAAGAAAACCGGCAAACAATACACGGTTCCGGTCTATCCCTGGGCAACAGATTTTATCCGGACTGAGATCGAACCACGCTTAAAGCAAAACGAGCCCGTCTTTGACTGGCGCAATCCTCGTAAAGCGCTCGAAACCTCCTGTCTCAAACTTGGCCTGCCCAATTTGGAGATTCGTTCCTTGCGCCGCACACTCATCATCCACCTGATCCAGAAGGGAGTGGAGCTACGTATGATCGCCAAATGGCAGGGTCATAAGGATGCCACCCTCATCCTGCAGAGATACGGCAAATTCATCGATGCAGACCATGAGAAGCACGAAATAGACAAGCTCAAAGCATCGGCGACGCAGAAGTAGCCGTATCGGGTGCGAAGTTTCAACGCCGGTCAGGACAGGAGCATGACAACCTCCTTCCTGACGATTCCAGCAAACTGATCCTGGTCTCGGTTCGCACTGCTCAAGGCAATATCTCGAGCAACGACATCTACGCCTTCCCGATGCTGTCTACGTCCCTACACAAAGGATAGGCCGGAGGATCAAGAGCTACACTGTCCGTCGCTGCTGTGCCCAGGAGCAGCCTCGGTGGTTGCTGCCACTGATCAGGCTGCACATCAACTCCATGTCGTTGTAAAAGGAGGCATAACAATCCCAGGCTTCGGAGAGAGGTGTGCCTCCCGGCATATGCACTGCGAGGGCTAACCACCCGGACGGCTTGGCTCAGAGCCCTTGTGAAACGCGAGCAGGAAGACATCCCCTCGCCATCAGACGTCGTTCAAGGATGCGGGATCGCCCAGCGCCTCCAGATGCGTAGTCACGATGGCGTCAGGCATCGCACGGCGAATATCCCCTTCAATCCGCTCAAGATG
>CAIZGN010000624.1 GCA_903932505.1 Candidatus Hydrogenedentota bacterium | reverse complement strand
TGCCGCACCGATTCCAGCACATTCATCGTGCCCCGGCAATTGATGTCAATATCGAGGAACGGGTCTTTCATCGAATAACTGTGGGAGGTGTGCCCCGCGCAATTAAAGACAAGGTCTTTACCTGCCAGGGCGCGGTCCACAAGTTTACCGTCGCGGATATCGTTGTGTATGACCGTGATCGGCCCAACGCTACCGCGAATGTTCTCCGGATTACCACCGCCATGATCCATGAGCGAGTCATAGACGGTGACTTCGGCGCCCAAGGCACTGCAACGCAGCGCAAGGTTGCTGCCGATAAAGCCCAGGCCGCCGAGCACAAGCACCCGGCGGCCGGAAAGTCCCTGAAGATCCACTGGGCAAATCTCCCGATCACGCAGGAAGCGGCTTGAAGCCCTTCGCACTGGCAACCTTCACGTTCCGCACTTCGTCAATCTGACTCACCACCTTGCGCACCGCCTCGGCCACGATGTCCATGTCCTTCTTGGCGTTCATGAGCATGGAGTGATGAACGACAAGACCGGACTTCTTGAAGGCGTCTTCGCAGACCGGCAAATTGAAGCGTTTGGGATTGATGGCCTTGAAATATTCGGCGTTCAGTTTGTGACGCGTCTTGGTGGTGGGCTTGTACAGCTCGCACATGTTCAACGGGCGATACGGCGGCTCGAAATCATCCGTGCGGCTAAGTTCGGCGTTGAGCGCGGCGCAGAACTGGCGGTTGTCCACCTTGAGTTCCTTCGGGTCAATCGAGAACGCAAAATTGAAATAGCTTTGTTGGGTGACCTCTTTGCGGCGGTGCATGGGCTTGACGCCGGGGATTTCGGCCAACTGCTGGTTGAGGTAGATGGCATTCGCATCGCGCAGTTTGACCTGCTTGTCGAGGCGATCCAATCCGCCAAGCAGAATGGCGGCCTGGAATTCGGTCAGGCGGCAGTTGCCCGACTGCAGGGTGGTTTCAAAACCGGCGGGCTTTTTCAGGCCGAATACCGGCGGGCACGCCTCGTAGTAGCGTCCGCAATTCCGCAAGCTGTACAGCTTGTAGAAGGCGTCTTTAGTCTTGCACATGTTGAAGCCGCCCTCGCCGGAAGACAGCACCTTGGATTCCTGAAAGCTCCACGAGCTGGCGTCGCCGAAACTGCCCACGCCCTGTCCCTTCCAGAACGTGCCGTGCTGGTGCGCACAGTCTTCGATAAGCAGCAGATTATGCTTCTTGCACAGTTTCACCAGTCCTGCGATGTCGGTGACGGATCCGTACAGATGCACCACCACCACGGCTTTGGTCCGGGAGGTGATGTTGGCTTCCACGGCCTTCAGATCGAGGTTCCAGGTGCCCGGTTCGACATCGGTGAGCACCGGAACGGCGTTGACATCGACGCAGGCCGCAGCCGTCGCCTGCCAGGTGAGACCGGGCACGATCACTTCGTCATACGCGCCCACGCCGAGTGCTTCGAGGGCGAGTTGGATGCCGACGGTGCCATTGGCACAGCACATACCGTATTTCGCGCCCTGATATTTGGTGAAGGCTTCCGCGAATTTCCACTCGTAGGGACCATCGTAGGACCAGCGGTTCGACAGGGTGATTTCAGCGATGAGCTTCGCGTCCTTCTTGTCGCTGACGGGCCAGGATGCCCATTTTTTGTCTTTACCCACCACCGGTTTTCCGCCGAGTAATGCCAACTTCGACATGACCAATTCTCCTGTTGCTTGAGATTATGCGTTACTTCATCCGCGCCATGCGGATGCGGTCTTTCTGACGGTTAATACGATTGCGCCGCAATGACGCGGTGTTTGCACGGCCGCCCGGTAATCATGCAGGGGCCTTCTTCTTCCGGCGCATCAAAGGGAATGCAGCGCACGGTCGACTTCGTTTCGTCCTGCAAACGCTGCTCGGCCTCGGGGGTCGTATAGTCCAGAAAGACCCGGAAAAAGCCGCCATCGCCGATGCGTGCCTTGTACTCCTCGTAGCTATCCACGGTATACGTGCGCGATTCCATGCGTTCCTTGGCAATCGCGTAGAGACTATTCTGAATGTCCTCGAGCAGGGTGTCAAGTTTCTCGCGCAAGCCTTCCGCCGGCATCGCGACTTTCTCGCCCGTGTCGCGACGCACGACGACGACGGAATTCTGCTCGACATCGCGCGGGCCGATCTCGATGCGGATGGGCGCGCCCCGCAATTCCCACTCGGCGAATTTGTAGCCGGGCTTGTATTGATCGCGCAGGTCGATCCGGTAGGACAGCGGATCCCAGGTTGCGGTGATCTCGCGGGCCTTGTTCGTCACCAGGGCCATTTCTTCCTCGCTGCGCCAGATCGGCACGAAGACCACCGGCACCGGTGCCAGCTTCGGCGGCGTCACCAACCCGTTGTCGTCGCTGTGCGTCATGATCATGCCGCCGATCAGGCGCGTCGAGACGCCCCAGCTTGTCGCATGCACATACTGCAATTCCTTGTTCTTGTCCTGAAACTTCACGTCAAAGGCCTTGGCGAAATTCTGGCCAAGATGGTGCGAAGTGCCCGCCTGCAGCGCCTTGCCATCCTGCATCATCGCCTCGATGCAATAGGTGTGCAGCGCTCCCGCGAATTTTTCCTTGTTGGTCTTGCGACCCACCAGCACCGGCATCGCGAGGAAGGACTCCGCAAATTTCCGGTAGACATGAATCATCTTGAAGGCTTCTTCTTCCGCCTCCTCGTGCGTGGCATGGGCGGTGTGGCCTTCCTGCCACAGGAACTCGGTGGTGCGCAGGAAAAGGCGCGTGCGCATCTCCCAGCGGCACACATTCGCCCACTGATTGATCAACAGCGGCAGATCGCGGTGCGAGCTGATCCAATTCTTGTACGTGGCCCAGATGATGGTTTCCGAGGTGGGCCGAATGACGAGTGGTTCTTCGAGTTTTTTGCCGCCCGCATGCGTTACAACGGCACACTCCGGCGCAAAGCCCTCGACGTGCTCGGCTTCCTTTTTCAGGAAGCTTTCCGGGATAAACATCGGGAAATAGGCGTTTACGTGGCCCGTTTCCTTGAACATTCGGTCGAGATTCTGCTGAATCTTTTCCCAGATGCCGTACCCCGTGGGCTTGATGACCATGCAGCCCTTCACCGGCGAATGTTCGGCCAGATCCGCCTTAAGGACGATGTCGATATACCACTGCGAATAATCATCCGCCCGCGTCGTAATGCCTTTTGCCATAATGGTTCCAACTCTCCGGCAGTTCCGCCCGGCCAGACGGTGTGCAAGCCGGGACTAGCGTGTTCCATTGATTATTTCCCGCCCAATTCGGCGGAAAGACGGGGAAATCATACCATACCACCCCCCAGCCCCGCGAAAAAGCATTACACAGCTGCGAAGCCTCAGCGGCGCGCCAGCAACCGCAACAGCCCGTCCAGAATGGTGATGGGGTGGGTGGGGCATCCGGGGATATACAGATCCACGGGCAGGCTTGCTGCCGCGCCGTCCTGCGCTTCGGGATGCCCCGCGTAGGGTCCGCCGGAAATGGCGCAAGCACCCACGGCTATCACGAAGCGGGGCTCGGGTGTGGCTTCGTAGGTCTTTTCCAGGGCCAGCCGCATGTTTTCGGTGACGGGCCCGGTGATCAACAGTCCGTCCGCGTGGCGCGGTCCGGCGACAAATTGGATGCCAAAGCGCCCGAGATCGAAAACCACCGTGGACAGTACATTGCAGTCGGCCTCACAGGCATTACAGCCCCCCGCGCTGACTTGGCGCAGCTTCAGTGAACGGCCGAAAATGCGGAGCATATGGGCATCCAGTGCCTGCATTTTTTCGCGGGTCTGCCCATCGACCATAAGTCCTTCGCGGGTGCGCGCCGAGAGCGCGTAGTCCCGCGAGAAAGAAAGTGCGCCTGTGGGGCAGGCTTCAGCGCATGCGCCACAGAACAGGCAGCGTCCCATGTCGAGACGAAGCGGGTTGGTCTGGATGGCTCCCACAGGGCAGGCATCGGCGCATGCGTTGCATTCTTTGGCGCAGCGTGCGGGGTCTATTTCCGGCACGCCCTGAAAGCGGTCGGGCAGGGTCGGCTCAGCCTTGGGAAAGGCGATGGTGCGATGTTTTTGCCGGAAGCGCGCGAGCAAGAGGTTGATCATGGGCGCCTCACAGATCGTGTCCGCAGTAGGACAGGTTGAAACTCTTGTTGCACAGGGGGAAATCGGAAATCGGTTGACCACGCATGGCCACAGCGAGGCCAAACCAATTGTGGAAACTCGGGTCCACCACTTTGTATGCGGCAAAGCGTCCCGCATCGTCCGTGATGGCGGCATGCAGAATCTCACCGCGCCATCCTTCAACGAGCGACACCACAAATCGGTTCGGGCCCATCGGATTCATCTCGTGGCGCAACGCGCCCGCCGGGGCGCTGCGCAGTTGTCCCTGGATGAACTCGATGGATCGCCGGATCTCGAGCCAGCGCACGAGCGCGCGCGCGAACACGTCACCCGTGGGCCATGCGGATACGGGCACATGCACAAAACTGTAGATGCCCGTGGAAAAGTCGACGCGCACATCTTGTTCGATACCGCTGGCGCGTGCGGCGGGTCCCACCAGTCCCAGTTCGCGGCAGCGCTCCTCATCGAGTCGTCCGGCACCTTCGAAACGCGCCATGACCGAGGGCGAACTCCACAGCAATTCCACGGCCTCGGTGACATCGCGCTGTGCGGCATCGAGGCGGGTCAACAGGGCCTCGGCCCGGGCATCCTCAAGGTCATAGGCGACACCGCCGGCTCGGATGAGTCCGCGCGAAAAACGATTTCCGCAAATCAGCGCGGTCATGTTCAGGAAATCACCGCGAATGCGCCCGCAATACGAGGCGGTGGGCAGATAACCCACATCCCCCGCGAGTGCACCCAGGTCGCCGGTGTGGTTCGCCAGTCGCTCGAGTTCGAGGGCAATCGCCCGCAGACTGTGGGCGCGGGGTGTCGGATGCGCTCCCGACAAGCCCTCCACGATCTGCGCGTAGGCCAGCATGTGCCCCGCCGATGTGTCCCCCGCGAGTGTCTCAATGTAGTGCGGTGTGCGGGGGTTCGGGCCGCCGGTCAGCGCGCGTTCCACGCCTCGATGCTGATACCCGAGCGATATTTCGAGATGCAGGACGTCTTCACCCCGGCACTGGAAGCGAAAATGACCCGGCTCGATCACCCCGGCATGCACTGGTCCCACGGCGACTTCGTGGATTTCCTCGCCCTCAACCCGGAAGTAATCGGTGACACCCGGCGGAATGGCTTCGTGGTTGCCGCGTCCCCAAGCATCATGTCCCGGACGTCGTGACCGGTGGAAACGAATGGGCTTCAACCACGGATGCCCTTCCGGTCGTACACCCCACTGTTCCGCAATTTCACGCTCGAACCATTGTGCCTGCGGACATTCAGTCGTCAGCGCAGGATACGAATCCGCAACATCGACCGCCCCGGCCGACAAGGTGCCGGAACTGTCGTTCGCCAGCACCACATAAAGACGCAGGGCGTCGTCACCGGCGGGTGTGCCAAACAAGGCGGCGATACGCGCATTCTTCGAGACGGAGCGCAACACCGATTCGCGGAACGTGTCCATGGAGAGCAGCGGTATCCCGGAGAGATCAATGCTTTGCCCGTTGTGCAGTCGCTGAAAGAGGCGCCGATTCATGACTGGCCTCCCAGTGCGACTGCGGCGGCCTGGAGCAGCTGTTCCAGAGGCGCGGGCACCCAGACGCCCAGCACCAGCACCGCCAACGCCAACACGGCGGGCGGCCACACGCGGCACGGTGACTCCTCGACCGGCGTGTTCAAGTTGCCGGTCTGGGTTCCCTGCGCCATGCGCAGCATGAGACTTGCCATGCCGGTGAAAATCATCGCCAGCAGCGCGAGCATGAGCACCGCGATGGGGGTATGCCCCTGGGCGGTTGCCGCACGGAGGATCGTGAACTTGCTGAGAAACAAACCGAAGGGTGGCGAACCGGATATGGCAAGGAACCCGGCCACCCACAGCAGGCCCGATACCGGTAAGACGCGCAAGACCCCCTGCACATCACGCGTCGATTTCGTGCGGTAGACAGAGAGGATGTTGCCTGCCACAAAGAACAACATGCCCTTGGTGAGCGAGTGATTCACCGCATGCAGCATCGCGCCAAAGACCGCTTGTCCGCCCAGACCCACACCCAGCGCAAGAATCCCCATGTGCTCCACGCTCGAATAGGCCAGCATGCG
>CAIZGN010000623.1 GCA_903932505.1 Candidatus Hydrogenedentota bacterium | reverse complement strand
TCACTGTAATTAAATTACAAAGATACCTTAACGTACTATTTTTTCCGAATTCTGCGTTCACCCCATGTTGTGGTCGTTTCCAGACTCGACAGGCTGGCACGCTCGACGTGCGACCTGTTGGAAATTGCCGGACAATTGAAGGAAGTGGGGGCCGGACTGCGGTCGCTCCATGAACCGTGGGCTGACACGACTTCGCCGGCGGGGCGGATGGTTCTCACTGTTTTCGCGGGCATCGCCGAATTCGAGCGGGAGCTGATCCAAGAGCGCACTGGCTCCGGGCGCGTTGCCGCAAAAGCGAGGGGAGTCCGATTTGGGCGTCCAACCAAACTATCCGGGGATCAAATCAAGCTGGCCCAACGGCTGATTGGCGAAGGGCGTCCAATCCCAGAAGTTGCAAAGATTCTCAAAGTCCACCGCACTACGCTCTATCGGGCGTTGCCTTCATAAAGGTGGGTCACCGCTTATGGTTGCACTGCCTATCCAAAAAAGCCCTTGGCGGCACGAGGGTGCCCCGGCGCTGCTGACGGCTGCCTTGACAATCTACTGGCACCGACTTTGAAAGATGACACCATGGCCAACCGGTACAAAGACCGGATCAAGATACTGGAAGACCAGGAAATCGAGGAACTGTACGGGCGGCCACAATTCAACCATGAGGAGCGCACCCATTTCTTTGGCCTCACGCCAGAGGAGCGCACAGTGGCAGACAGCCACTATAATCTGGCGAGCCGTGTACTTTTTATTCTTCAAGTCGGTTACTTCAAAGCGAAAACCCTGTTCTTTGCCTTTGAATTCGACGATGTGCTGGAGGATGTGCGGCATGTCCTGCACCGGCATTATCCGGGCTTCCAAGATGCCGAGCTTACCGCACCCATCCTCAAACAGACCCGCCATGCGCAACAGCGGAAGATTCTCGACCTGTACGGATTCAAAACCTGCGATACAGACGAACGCGCAGCACTGATGGAAAAGGCGGGCCAGCTTGTGCGCATTTCAGCAAAGCCGGTCTTCCTGTTTCGGCATCTTTTGCAGTATCTGGAAAATCGCAGCATCGTCGTGCCAGGCTACAGCTTTCTGCAGGACACGGTCAGCCAAGCTCTCGCCAATGAACGAACCAGGTTAACCGCCATACTCGAAATGCGATTGGACGCAGCCACTATCGAGGCTCTGGACGCGCTTTACATCGAGCGCGACGGGATGTACGCTGTCACGCCCTTGAAACGCGACCCGAAGGACTTCTCCCTGCGAGAGGTGAAGCGGGAAATTGCGAGGGGCGAGTCCTTGGATACGCTGTACCGGTCGGCGAAGACATTACTGCCGGAGTTGGGCATCTCCAACGACAGCGTAGCCTATTATGCCGCCCTCGTCGATTACTATACGGTGCAAAAACTACAGCAACTGCCTGCTGGCATGGCGCGCCTTTATCTATTGTGTTTCCTCCTGCATCGCTACCAGAAGATCAATGACAATCTGGTCAACGCACTGATCTACCATGTGCGCAAAGTGAACACCGCCGCCAAGGCATGCATGGAACAGCAGGTTATTGCTTTTCAACAGGAGGGCAACGAAAGCGTCGGGCGCATCGGTCAGATATTGGACATGTTCCTCGACCAGACCATCGCCGATTCGGTGTCCTTTGGCGAAATAAAGCAGCGCGCCTTCGGCATCCTAGAACCTGACAAAT
>CAIZGN010000622.1 GCA_903932505.1 Candidatus Hydrogenedentota bacterium | reverse complement strand
GCTTGAATTGGGCGCTGGTTTCAACCCCGAGTTCACAGGTCGCGAAAATGTCTACATGAACGCGGCCATCCTCGGCCTGAGCAGATCCGAGATTGACTCGCGGCTTGACGATATCATCGCTTTTGCCGACATCGGTGAGTTTGTCGATCAGCCCGTCAAAATCTATTCCAGCGGCATGTTCGTGCGCTTGGCGTTTGCGGTGGTGGCACATGTCGATCCAGACATACTGGTTGTGGACGAAGCGCTTAGCGTGGGCGACATCGCGTTCCAAAACAAATGCATGGTCTGCCTGCGCAAAATGAGCGAACGCGGCGCCACTATCCTGTTCGTATCCCATGACATCAGCACCACTCAGTTAATATGTGATAGTGTCGTATGGCTGAGCGGCGGCCAGGTTACGCGGATCGGCGACCCGGTGCAGGTCAGCCGGGAATATTATATCGCTTCGCTGGGAAAGCTGGCGGAAGAAACCCCGGTGAACGACGCTGTCCCGCAACAGGAGACCGGATATGCCAGATTCTTGGAGCTTAAGGCAGTCAATTGGACGACGAGAGATACCCCGATCTTAAAAGTAGGGGAAAGGCTTACCATTCGTTTTGCTCTAGAGGCTTTGACTGCGCTCGAGCCAACGGTTTACGGCCTGAGCATCTACCGGTCAGACGGGGATTGGCTGATCGGGCAGACCAGTCGGGATAACGGGGTGGTTTCTTGGCCGGCCTGTCAGGAGGGTGAGGTCGTCAAGGGCGAAATCGTGCTGGATCCTATCAGCCTTGCGCCGGGGGACTATCTAATTGCGTTAGGTGCTTATACCACGGATTACCAACTCTGTTATGGATTGACTGAAGTGCAGCCCGGATTCACCGTACAGGCAAGCTACCCCACCTGGGGCAAATTCATGCATCCCATTGAATGGCATCCGTTACCCACTAGCCGATCAACATAAGTTCTGCGGAATGGAGACAAACAATGCACACAAGCACTGACTACCAGCTAGGGGATGACCAAGGGGCAAGACTGAGTTTGCCTGGGGGCAGTCAATCGACGGCTGCACCTTGCCCTATATGCAAAGCGAAGGATACCCTCTATCTTTGTACAGTGAACGATTACCCGGTTTGGCGCTGCCCCAATTGTGCGGCGGATTTCATCCATCCCATGCCGACTGCCTCCATATTGCAGGCATACTATGATAGTGCCGACTACTTTGAAGGGGGGGGGCATGGCGGATACGAACAATACGAAACCCAAACCGCTCCATTAATACCCTTATTTGAAAGCATCTTAGACGAATTTCCCGCGAATGGCAAAGGACTCTCGGTGCTTGATATTGGGTGCGCCTATGGCATGCACCTTGACAAGGCCCATGAGCGTGGCTGGAATTGCTTTGGTGTAGAGTTATCGGCACATGCCCGGCAAGTCATCGCGGAACGTCATGGTAACCATTTTTGCGTGGTTGGCAATGTGGACGAATTGCCCCGCCAAGAATTTGACCTCATCGTCATGTTCGATGTGATCGAACACCTCCCAGACCCTTATTCTCTGTTCCATGTGCTTTATACGAAAGGGGCGATTACCCCTAGCACTCAGTTGGTTATCACCACTCCCAATGCCCGCTCCACATTAGCCATATCTGCCCCCGGCACTTGGGAGTATAGATATGCGCCGGCCCATCTGGTGTATTATTCGGCCAATTCTTTAAACTTTGTTCTGGACAAGCTGCGCTTCAAATTTATCAGTGTAGAAGGACTCTACAGTAATATTGTAGAAGGACATCATAGCTACGCCGACGAACATTTTGACGTTAATGATGAATTGACCTCTTTCATT
>CAIZGN010000621.1 GCA_903932505.1 Candidatus Hydrogenedentota bacterium | reverse complement strand
GGAAATCTTCAGCGTGTAATCCATGTCCCCTTCAAGCACGTATTGGCCGCCCCCTGTGATAGTGATTCCCGTTCCTTCAAGGGAGATTGTCGGGGTTCGGACGATATCGCGCTCGAGCTGGACTTCGGCCAGCAGTTTGGAGAATCGAAGGGACGGGGGCAGGGTTCCTAGTTCCCCGTTCAATTGCTTTTCGAACTGCGCGACGAGAAAATCCGCGCTAAATTGACCATCAACGATTTCCAAATTGCCCGATCCCTTCAAGGTGCTTGGGTCGTCTTGGTCTGCACCGTAGGCGATGTGGCCGGTGGTGGTTCCGTTGAGCAATTCGGGAAACTTTAGGTGGCGAATGAGGTAGACGGCTGGAATGCTGGTCCAGGTCGTGTCGAGGGCGTACTCATTATTAAGTTTGTTGCGCTTGAAGGAACCCTCAATTTTCCCCTTGTCAACGACAGCCTCGAAGTGTTCAAGTCCGGTCTCCGTACCACGGCTGAAAGCGACACCTGCGAATTCGGTACCTTTCCATGGGGGCATCTCCAGCTGAGCCGCTGACAAAACGTACCGCCAGTCGCGGTCCTGTTCAGGAAAGGCCTGCAAGAGGGCGGGATTATCCGGGCGCAAGGGGAGCAGCCACGAGGTGCCCAAAGCGGGGACGGAGGCTGCCGCGACCTTCAATGTCAGCTCACCGGTGCACTGATCCGGCTTGGTATTGTCAAATACGGTTTTGACCTCGGCCCCCTGCAAGAGTATGGGGACAGGGTTTCCCGCTGCGGTAAGGGAAATGGAGTCAAACTGTCCTCCAAGCAAGTATTGGGGGCCAGTATTGGCGGACGCGGGGGGCTTCCATTCAAAATAGCCCTGGGTTCCCTTTCCGCCGGTAATGGTGTATGGGGTGCGCAAACACTTGGCTGCGGTGGGCACATCAAGGGCATCGGTATCGAAACGCAATTCGGAGATATGCCATTTCCCCCCCTTCCACGCTTGGGAAAGTTTGACACTGAGGGGTGTGGTGTCCACTTGAAGGATACCAGACAAGCTGAGGGTCTTCTTGGGCACTACGCTCAATTCTATATCATGAAAAGAAGCACCAATCCCCGCGACCTTTTCCAGCCACCAACGATAGGCGACTTGGGCCTGGGTGAGATCCAGCCCGCCCTTAAAATTCCAGTGTTCGGGGGTGGTCTGTCCTTCACACTGCGCCTGAATAGTTCCGCGCAATGCGCAATAGGGAATCATGGAGGCCCAGGGCAGATCTTCTATTTTGGCAAAAGTGCCGGACAGTGCAAACTCCGTCAACTTCTTGTCCAACACGTATTTGAGTCGGCCTGTGACGGGTTGCCCCCGCAAGGAGAGACTGAGGGGATCCGCCACCATTTCGCCGGTGCGCAGGGCGAGCGTTCCGGAAACCTTGTCCCCCGAGAGCCCTGTTTGGGGATGCGAGAAGGTTCCACCACTAATGTTGATGGTTCCTTCGGGAACAGTGTTCCCCTGATTCCAAGCGACTTCGACCTGTCCAAATTCGAGGTCGGCGGTGGGCCAGCGGGGATCTTTGGGTGCAAAGCGCAGGTTTCCAGCCGTCACACCGGCCTGGGCCGTCACAGATAGGGCGTTAACCGGCCCTTTCAATCCCAATCCGACCTCGTACGGCTCTTTGAATGTGATATTGAAATCGCCATAGGTCGCTGAGCGAATATGGAGGATTTCGTCAATAATTCGGGATATGGGCAACTGCGCGGCCCGCAACTTCAGATCCAGCGTGGGAATCTCCTCCTTGAAGGAAACACTCCCCTCAACCCGCCCCTCAAAGTCCTTGGCTATGGCCTTCGCCGTTTGTACTGTCAAAACCTGATCTTCAGTCGAGTAGCTGGCGAGCGCGGAGAGCACGCCCGTATTGGGAAGCAGGGTTGCCGGTTTGCTTTCAAACTGGAGATCCTGGAAAGGCATGTCCAAGCCCAGCACCAAGGTGTTGAGTGGCCCTCCCCAGACCCGGAGATCGGGGGACGCGAGGCCGGTCTGCAGGAGATTCTTGGTGGCCGGCAATACGCTGTGCACATCGCCCACAGCGAGTCTTGCGCACAGCGCATGTACATCGAAATCCTTGAGGGAACGAAAGCGAATGGTTGTTTCCACTCGTTTTTCAGGAATACCGTTCAGGCAGGCGGCCACTCGCAGGTGAGTATCTGGGGAATCCTCGGGACGGAAGAGGTCGAAATCCAAGGGGCGAACGGTAACGGTTCCATCCTCAACCACGTTTTGCATATTCAGGGTGCAGCCTTGTCCCACGATGCGAAACGAGAGAAAATCGGGGGCACCTGAGGGGCCTACCATGGACTTGGCTATCCCCGTCCCAATCCATTTACCGTGGGGTGGACGACGAACGGTAAACACGGCGTTGTTCACTTCCAAACGCTTAATCGTGATGCGGCGATAGAAAAGGTCAAGCACATCAATGTACAAAAGGGCCTCGGGCGCGTCCAACTGAACCTGAGGACCATTGTCCGGTGCGAACTCAGCGTGCAAATTCGCGATTCGTAGGCCCTGCAGGCCTTTGACCTTGACCTCGCCCATCTGCAGCCGCACCCCGGCCCGCAATGCGGCCTGACTTTGCACAGTGGTGCGCAACTGCTCCAGGTTGTATTTGAGGTAGAGAATACCCGCAGTAAAGAGGACGGTCAGCAGCAACAAGACAAACAGCCCCACTTGCATACGCCGTCCATAGGCGTAATGCACTTGTGAGTCACTTGCCGAGTCATGCCGTGTAGTCAGCGTTCACCTCATCTGCGCGGCGCGCCGTGCGCGCCGTGCAAAAAGTTTCTCCTTGGTATGGAAAAGGTCTAGGCTTCTTCTTCAGCCACCGTGACCGGTACTAACAGCCCGTTGCCTTGCAGTATCTGTTCACGCAGCTGCGCCGTCACCTCAGGATGGTCTTTGAGGTATTGTCTTGTATTCTCCCGACCCTGGCCAAGATTTTCTCCATTCATGGAGAACCATGCGCCGCTCTTCTGGATCATTTTCCCGGCGACCGCCAAATCCAGAATATCGCCCTCTTTGGAAATGCCTTCGCTGAACAGAATATCGAATTCCGCCTGACGGAAGGGGGCGCTGACCTTGTTCTTCACGACCTTCACCCGCACGCGGTTGCCGACATTCTCCTCTTTTTCCTTCACCGAGGTGATGCGGCGGATATCGAGCCGGATGGAAGCGTAAAATTTCAGCGCCCGACCACCGCTCGTGGTTTCGGGGCTACCAAACATGACGCCGATCTTCTCGCGGATTTGGTTGATGAAAATCACGAG
>CAIZGN010000620.1 GCA_903932505.1 Candidatus Hydrogenedentota bacterium | reverse complement strand
CCATCACGAGGGCACTCTGTGGCCTGCCGGCTGCCTACCAGACCGTGCTGACTGACCGCTACCATCGCCTGCTCCCTGTGCTGTACCTGCTCCTACGCTCATCCGATATTGCGAGGCGCAACAGAACGTGGCCAGGCAGCATCCCCGAGGGCAAAGCAGCTACCAGCTATCTCTCATCGCAAAAGGCACGCCTTGCGAGAGAGGTCATCCAGGCATACGCATCTCAACAAGGGGAAATCGTTGATGAAATCTGGAAGCTGTTCCGCGCATACTGCCGTTATGGTCCCATCGGGCTGATCGAGGCACTCCCCTCGAATCTCCCTCCCCTCGTCGCTGAGCACATCCAGGAATACACCGACCTGCACCGTCTCGCCAGGCATCCACGTAGCGATGCGGGTCTGTACATTCGGCCCTTGCTCGATCAGTATGCCAGCGACATGGGCATCGATCCTCTACCGCCATTTGTAGCACGATATGCCTGGGCATCAGATCGGCGGATTGAGCGCTGGTTTGTGGGCGATTCAGCGGCAACCGAACACGTCGCTCGCACCACTCGACGGGTCTTCCTCGATCATCCCTACCCACATCAGCGCTGGCTAACGCATATCGTTCAGATCCCGCTTGAGTGTTTGCTCTCTCAGCGGCATCCGGTCGCTGTGCGGCCCTGGCTGATCTGGCTGACTGACGAGTATACCGGCACACTGATGGGCTACTGTCTGTGTGCAGCGGAACCAGGCGTTCGCGATCTGGCATTGGCGCTTCGCTGGGCAATCTGGCACCACGGCGCACCCTGGTGGTCAGCGCGTGGGGTGCCAGATACGCTCATCGTCCCAGAGCAACTATTCGCGGTAGATCTCGATGTGCAGCGCGCTTTATCGTACCTGCATATCAAACTACGTGCGGCTTCATCGAGCGTTCAGCCCCCGACTGCAAGTGCTGTATATGTCGGTTGGCCTGAGTCGTTTGCCGCATGGCTGATGCATCTCCAACCGCGATATGAACGGCTGCCCGCAGCTCGCCAGTGGACAATCGCGGATCTCAGCGACATGTTGCTCGACTACATCCAGGAGTCGATGCTCACGGGCGTTGCAACCAGAACAACACCAACTGCGCTCCAGGAGCAGGAGTGTAGCCTGCCGTGGGGCACGGGGATTGGCGCTGTGCTGCTCCTGCCCTCAGCCGGCACAGTGCCGGTGAGGGACAACCGTATAGCCGTATGGGGGATTCCATATGACCTAGCCACTGCCATGCCCGACAACACGATGGTTGATGTTCGCTACGACCCCGATGATGCGCGGCAGGTCTACGCCGTCATTGGTCGAGCATCTGTGGTCGTGGCAACAGCCAGCGCATTCGAGCATCGGATGCATTGGCACGAGCTCGTCGAGAGTCATGTCGTATACCGGTAAGGAGGCGCGTCCTATGCAGATGACCGTAGTCCCCTCGTCAGAGCAGGGAGATTTGACGATTTGGCATGTGGACCAGTGCATGCTGAATGTGAAGGTGGTGTGCAAGGGTTCGTCGGGCGAACTGGTGACGTGTCGTCCCTGGCTCACGCTCATCGTGGATGAACACACGAGGGCGATATGCGGGGCGTGGGTCAGTACGGAGCCGCCGTCTGCTGAGACCATCCAGAACGTGCTCCTCACGGCGATCCAGGACATCCGCAGGAGCGATGCGCCCCACGCCGCCTAGACTGTACAACGCACCAGGAAGCAGTAGATAGCAGCGCTCCTGTTACGACCGCTCCGTGCGCCTGCTGCTACGGAGCCGCATATAACAACTGCACTAGTTGGTAGTTGGAGGACAACATGCCTAACGCGCCTGACGTGGTGTACGTGGACAACGGTCTTTTGTTTACCGGGATAGATCTCACTACGGCTGGTATTGAGATTCGGCACATTCAGCCGGGCCGCCCCCGCAGCCGTGAGAAGATCGAAGGTGTTTTCGCGCAACTCAACCGGGAGCTTCAGTACCGTACGCCGATGTCACTGGATGATCTGCGCCTCATCATTGATGACTTCATTGCCCGGCACAACGCCAAGATTTAGCGCTCGCGCGAGGAGTACGGCTCGTGGCAGAGTCGAGGTACCTGCCACGAGTCCCAAGGATCACGTTGATGGCACTGTATAGCGACGACCACTTTGCATTTGTAGCGCATCCTGACGCCATATCAAAGTGGAGCTTGGACGCACGAATTAAGGCAGCGGTTATTGAACCGCTTTTGCCTTCTCTCACCGTTCCAGGCAATGCACTCCGTGAGGCCCGCATAGCTGCGGCCAAATACCTTGCTGTCGCTTGGCGTCACCGCAATCCAGGAAAAGAACAGAAGCGCACGAAACGCATGGTGAGCGCTCAGTCAATCTACACATGGCTGGATGCCTTCAAGAAGGGTGGCATTAACGAGCTTGAGCGAACCACTCGCCAGGGCGGTAGTACGCTCTCCCCAGAACTGTATCAGTATGTGCGGGATATGCTGGTGACCACGAACTACCCGCTCACCGAGGTGCAACATCGCGCTTCGAATCATGCACGAGACAAATTGGAACTTCCAGAAGAGGAGTGGCCGACCATTGATGAGGTTCGCTACATCGATTTTCAGTTATGTGACAGCGTAAAATCATATGGGAGTGAGGGGAGGGAGGCGTATCGTCGTACCTACGAGATGGCAGGACGATTTGAAGCAGCACACCCTAATGAGATGTGGCAGTGTGATCATCACCTGTGCGACATCCAGGTGCTAAATCCTGACACAGGCCAGTACGAACGCCCCTGGATTTCATTGTTTATTGACGATTTTACCCGCTGCATTATGGGCTTCCATCTCAGCTTTGAGGCAAACAGCAACACGATAGCATTGGCACTGCACCAGGCAATGGTACCAAAAACTATTCCTGAATGGACAATGCTGGGTATTGCAACCATTCTATATGCCGATAATGGCAAAGACTATCGCTCAAACCATATTCGTGATGTCTGTCTCCATTTTCGCATCGAACTCAAGCACCACGAACCTCACAATCCCAGGTCAAAGGGGAAAGTAGAACGTTTCTTTCGCACACTGGAGGAGCAACTCATCCGTTACCTCCCAGGCTATCTGGGAAACAGTCCTAAAAATCGGCCTAGGCACGTGAACCCGTCGCTTACTGTCGATGAGTTGCGTACAAAAATCATCGAGTATATCGTCACACGCTACCACAAACAGATTCACCGGTCGCTCAAGGCAACACCTTTGAGCCGGTGGACTGAGTCCAAGCATGTGATACGCCGTGTAGAGAACGAAGAGGACGTAGACCACCTGATGGAGTCCGACACACGCAAGGTTCAGGACGGCAAGGGCATTCAGTTTAAGAACGGATTCTACACCGACTCGAACGGGCTCCTGGAGGCACACTCAGGAGAGGAGGTGCGTCTATTTTTTGATCGCAACGACATCTCCCGTATCAGAGTCTGGTTCCGCGACAAGGATCGCGAACGGTTTCTGTGCGAAGCGGTGCGAGATCGAGGTGCCAAGGAACTAGCTGGGATCGCCCAGACCAGGAGGCAGGAAATTGGGCGTGACGTGAGCGACAGCAGGGCACGGCAGAAGGAAGCGAATAAGCTCTTGACGAAAACTGAAGGGAGAACACCCTCGAAAGGAGAACCGATATCCTCAGAACAAATCCCACCAGATGACGCAAAATCGACAGGAGATCAGCCACCACGACGCCGGATACGATACATACACGAAATCGAGGATGACGAATGACCATCTTCAGTAGTAACGCGGAGGGGCTCGTCCCGTTCATCGCCACGAAGCAGTATAAGGAGTTCAAGGAAATCTGTGATTACGTGCGGAGGAAACGCGCAATGGGCCTTATTCATGGGAAGGCAGGTGCAGGAAAGAGCCGCGCCGCGCTTCGCTATGTTGAAGAGCAGGGACGGATGGCGGTGAACGGTGAATCACCCGTGTTTTATATACACCTTGAGCAAACTGACAAAACCGACCGAGCTTTCTACAATGCCCTTGTTGCAACCATCCTCAAGCAGCCACCTGAAAACACAACCGCTACCGTAGCCAGCAACGAGGCGAAGCGGTTGCTGATCAAGTACCAATACGAATTCGTGTTCATTGATGAGTTCCAGTTCCTCCAGGACAGCGGGTTAGAGGCTGTTCGTACGCTTTGGGATAAGCTACACATCCCGATGATGTTCTTTACGATGACCGAATTTACGGGAAAGTTGGTCAAGGCCAGGTATGATCAATTGCGTACGCGAATCGTCAAGGTATTTCCCTTTGACACATTGAAGATAGAGCAGATCAAGAGAGATCTCTTGCCCAATCTGGACAAGCACGCTCATCTGACGTATAGCCCGACACAGGATGATGCAGAGGCGATTGCCAAAACACTATTTAAGGTAACAGGTGGAAATTTTCGCGACATCATTAAGATCCTTGACCAGGCCAACGAATTGATCGAACTGTCTCTCCTTGCACGAAAGCACGTCCTTAAAACAAAGCCGGATGAAGCACCGCCTGATCTGTACACCTTTGACGCACAGCTTATCATTGAAGCTGCCGAGATGACGAAGGGGCTCGGTCTCTGACGAGGCAGAATAGGAGATAGCGAATCGCGAGGGGCTTCCTACGGGAAGCCCCTCAGTTATTCCTGGATGACACCTTGTCAGCGGCAGTACCCTTGTGCTTGATTGCTCCAAAGAGCGACACAGGGCTGATAAACTGGAAAATTTTCCAGTTTATCAGCCCTGTGTCGCTCTTTGGAGCAATCAAGCACAAGGGTACTGCCGCTGACAAGGTGTCATCCAGGAATAACTGAGGGGCTTCCCGTAGGAAGCCCCTCGCGATTCGCTATCTCCTATTCTGCCTCGTCAGAGACCGAGCCCCTTCGTCATCTCGGCAGCTTCAATGATAAGCTGTGCGTCAAAGGTGTACAGATCAGGCGGTGCTTCATCCGGCTTTGTTTTAAGGACGTGCTTTCGTGCAAGGAGAGACAGTTCGATCAATTCGTTGGCCTGGTCAAGGATCTTAATGATGTCGCGAAAATTTCCACCTGTTACCTTAAATAGTGTTTTGGCAATCGCCTCTGCATCATCCTGTGTCGGGCTATACGTCAGATGAGCGTGCTTGTCCAGATTGGGCAAGAGATCTCTCTTGATCTGCTCTATCTTCAATGTGTCAAAGGGAAATACCTTGACGATTCGCGTACGCAATTGATCATACCTGGCCTTGACCAACTTTCCCGTAAATTCGGTCATCGTAAAGAACATCATCGGGATGTGTAGCTTATCCCAAAGCGTACGAACAGCCTCTAACCCGCTGTCCTGGAGGAACTGGAACTCATCAATGAACACGAATTCGTATTGGTACTTGATCAGCAACCGCTTCGCCTCGTTGCTGGCTACGGTAGCGGTTGTGTTTTCAGGTGGCTGCTTGAGGATGGTTGCAACAAGGGCATTGTAGAAAGCTCGGTCGGTTTTGTCAGTTTGCTCAAGGTGTATATAAAACACGGGTGATTCACCGTTCACCGCCATCCGTCCCTGCTCTTCAACATAGCGAAGCGCGGCGCGGCTCTTTCCTGCACCTGCCTTCCCATGAATAAGGCCCATTGCGCGTTTCCTCCGCACGTAATCACAGATTTCCTTGAACTCCTTATACTGCTTCGTGGCGATGAACGGGACGAGCCCCTCCGCGTTACTACTGAAGATGGTCATTCGTCATCCTCGATTTCGTGTATGTATCGTATCCGGCGTCGTGGTGGCTGATCTCCTGTCGATTTTGCGTCATCTGGTGGGATTTGTTCTGAGGATATCGGTTCTCCTTTCGAGGGTGTTCTCCCTTCAGTTTTCGTCAAGAGCTTATTCGCTTCCTTCTGCCGTGCCCTGCTGTCGCTCACGTCACGCCCAATTTCCTGCCTCCTGGTCTGGGCGATCCCAGCTAGTTCCTTGGCACCTCGATCTCGCACCGCTTCGCACAGAAACCGTTCGCGATCCTTGTCGCGGAACCAGACTCTGATACGGGAGATGTCGTTGCGATCAAAAAATAGACGCACCTCCTCTCCTGAGTGTGCCTCCAGGAGCCCGTTCGAGTCGGTGTAGAATCCGTTCTTAAACTGAATGCCCTTGCCGTCCTGAACCTTGCGTGTGTCGGACTCCATCAGGTGGTCTACGTCCTCTTCGTTCTCTACACGGCGTATCACATGCTTGGACTCAGTCCACCGGCTCAAAGGTGTTGCCTTGAGCGACCGGTGAATCTGTTTGTGGTAGCGTGTGACGATATACTCGATGATTTTTGTACGCAACTCATCGACAGTAAGCGACGGGTTCACGTGCCTAGGCCGATTTTTAGGACTGTTTCCCAGATAGCCTGGGAGGTAACGGATGAGTTGCTCCTCCAGTGTGCGAAAGAAACGTTCTACTTTCCCCTTTGACCTGGGATTGTGAGGTTCGTGGTGCTTGAGTTCGATGCGAAAATGGAGACAGACATCACGAATATGGTTTGAGCGATAGTCTTTGCCATTATCGGCATATAGAATGGTTGCAATACCCAGCATTGTCCATTCAGGAATAGTTTTTGGTACCATTGCCTGGTGCAGTGCCAATGCTATCGTGTTGCTGTTTGCCTCAAAGCTGAGATGGAAGCCCATAATGCAGCGGGTAAAATCGTCAATAAACAATGAAATCCAGGGGCGTTCGTACTGGCCTGTGTCAGGATTTAGCACCTGGATGTCGCACAGGTGATGATCACACTGCCACATCTCATTAGGGTGTGCTGCTTCAAATCGTCCTGCCATCTCGTAGGTACGACGATACGCCTCCCTCCCCTCACTCCCATATGATTTTACGCTGTCACATAACTGAAAATCGATGTAGCGAACCTCATCAATGGTCGGCCACTCCTCTTCTGGAAGTTCCAATTTGTCTCGTGCATGATTCGAAGCGCGATGTTGCACCTCGGTGAGCGGGTAGTTCGTGGTCACCAGCATATCCCGCACATACTGATACAGTTCTGGGGAGAGCGTACTACCGCCCTGGCGAGTGGTTCGCTCAAGCTCGTTAATGCCACCCTTCTTGAAGGCATCCAGCCATGTGTAGATTGACTGAGCGCTCACCATGCGTTTCGTGCGCTTCTGTTCTTTTCCTGGATTGCGGTGACGCCAAGCGACAGCAAGGTATTTGGCCGCAGCTATGCGGGCCTCACGGAGTGCATTGCCTGGAACGGTGAGAGAAGGCAAAAGCGGTTCAATAACCGCTGCCTTAATTCGTGCGTCCAAGCTCCACTTTGATATGGCGTCAGGATGCGCTACAAATGCAAAGTGGTCGTCGCTATACAGTGCCATCAACGTGATCCTTGGGACTCGTGGCAGGTACCTCGACTCTGCCACGAGCCGTACTCCTCGCGCGAGCGCTAAATCTTGGCGTTGTGCCGGGCAATGAAGTCATCAATGATGAGGCGCAGATCATCCAGTGACATCGGCGTACGGTACTGAAGCTCCCGGTTGAGTTGCGCGAAAACACCTTCGATCTTCTCACGGCTGCGGGGGCGGCCCGGCTGAATGTGCCGAATCTCAATACCAGCCGTAGTGAGATCTATCCCGGTAAACAAAAGACCGTTGTCCACGTACACCACGTCAGGCGCGTTAGGCATGTTGTCCTCCAACTACCAACTAGTGCAGTTGTTATATGCGGCTCCGTAGCAGCAGGCGCACGGAGCGGTCGTAACAGGAGCGCTGCTATCTACTGCTTCCTGGTGCGTTGTACAGTCTAGGCGGCGTGGGGCGCATCGCTCCTGCGGATGTCCTGGATCGCCGTGAGGAGCACGTTCTGGATGGTCTCAGCAGACGGCGGCTCCGTACTGACCCACGCCCCGCATATCGCCCTCGTGTGTTCATCCACGATGAGCGTGAGCCAGGGACGACACGTCACCAGTTCGCCCGACGAACCCTTGCACACCACCTTCACATTCAGCATGCACTGGTCCACATGCCAAATCGTCAAATCTCCCTGCTCTGACGAGGGGACTACGGTCATCTGCATAGGACGCGCCTCCTTACCGGTATACGACATGACTCTCGACGAGCTCGTGCCAATGCATCCGATGCTCGAATGCGCTGGCTGTTGCCACGACCACAGATGCTCGACCAATGACGGCGTAGACCTGCCGCGCATCATCGGGGTCGTAGCGAACATCAACCATCGTGTTGTCGGGCATGGCAGTGGCTAGGTCATATGGAATCCCCCATACGGCTATACGGTTGTCCCTCACCGGCACTGTGCCGGCTGAGGGCAGGAGCAGCACAGCGCCAATCCCCGTGCCCCACGGCAGGCTACACTCCTGCTCCTGGAGCGCAGTTGGTGTTGTTCTGGTTGCAACGCCCGTGAGCATCGACTCCTGGATGTAGTCGAGCAACATGTCGCTGAGATCCGCGATTGTCCACTGGCGAGCTGCGGGCAGCCGTTCATATCGCGGTTGGAGATGCATCAGCCATGCGGCAAACGACTCAGGCCAACCGACATATACAGCACTTGCAGTCGGGGGCTGAACGCTCGATGAAGCCGCACGTAGTTTGATATGCAGGTACGATAAAGCGCGCTGCACATCGAGATCTACCGCGAATAGTTGCTCTGGGACGATGAGCGTATCTGGCACCCCACGCGCTGACCACCAGGGTGCGCCGTGGTGCCAGATTGCCCAGCGAAGCGCCAATGCCAGATCGCGAACGCCTGGTTCCGCTGCACACAGACAGTAGCCCATCAGTGTGCCGGTATACTCGTCAGTCAGCCAGATCAGCCAGGGCCGCACAGCGACCGGATGCCGCTGAGAGAGCAAACACTCAAGCGGGATCTGAACGATATGCGTTAGCCAGCGCTGATGTGGGTAGGGATGATCGAGGAAGACCCGTCGAGTGGTGCGAGCGACGTGTTCGGTTGCCGCTGAATCGCCCACAAACCAGCGCTCAATCCGCCGATCTGATGCCCAGGCATATCGTGCTACAAATGGCGGTAGAGGATCGATGCCCATGTCGCTGGCATACTGATCGAGCAAGGGCCGAATGTACAGACCCGCATCGCTACGTGGATGCCTGGCGAGACGGTGCAGGTCGGTGTATTCCTGGATGTGCTCAGCGACGAGGGGAGGGAGATTCGAGGGGAGTGCCTCGATCAGCCCGATGGGACCATAACGGCAGTATGCGCGGAACAGCTTCCAGATTTCATCAACGATTTCCCCTTGTTGAGATGCGTATGCCTGGATGACCTCTCTCGCAAGGCGTGCCTTTTGCGATGAGAGATAGCTGGTAGCTGCTTTGCCCTCGGGGATGCTGCCTGGCCACGTTCTGTTGCGCCTCGCAATATCGGATGAGCGTAGGAGCAGGTACAGCACAGGGAGCAGGCGATGGTAGCGGTCAGTCAGCACGGTCTGGTAGGCAGCCGGCAGGCCACAGAGTGCCCTCGTGATGG
>CAIZGN010000619.1 GCA_903932505.1 Candidatus Hydrogenedentota bacterium | reverse complement strand
GGGATTTCAAGGCTTGTGTGCATCGTCTGGCAGCGACGGAGGATGGGGCATGAAGCGCGAAACGACCCTGTTGATCACTACCGTGCTGGCCCTGGTCATGCTCGGCGTGCTCATGATGTACAGCGCAAGTAGCGGCGAAAACGGCAACGTGGCGCGACTGCTCTGGCAGTTACTCTTTGTGTTGGCGGGCCTCGTCGCCATGAGCTTCACCGCCCATTTCGATTACCGGCGTTTCAGCGACCCCATGGTCTACCGCGTGATCGTGACCGGGTCAATACTGCTGCTTTTCCTCGTTCTCATTCCCGGAATAGGCGTCGAGGTTAACGGTGCGCGACGCTGGATTTCGGTCGTAGGCATTCGATTTCAACCGTCCGAAGTCGCCAAATTCGCGCTCATCCTCCTGCTGGCTGTCAAGCTCACCCAACACCAGGAGTCCATGCAAACGTTCTTCAAGGGATTTTTCCCCTGCGCAATGATTGGTGTCTTTTTTGCCGGAATGGTGTTTCTTGAGCGCGACTTGGGCATTCCCGCAATCCTCATGCTGGTCACACTGGTAATGCTCTGCGTGGCGGGCGTACGCTGGTCCTACCTCGCCATAAGTGTGCTGCCCTTAAGTGCCGCTGGTGCTGCTCTGATCATATTCTGGCCCCACCGCCTCAAACGCCTCAGCGCGTTCATGGATCCGTGGCAGGATCGCGCTGGTGACGGGTTCCATCTCATTCAATCGCTCATGGGCTTTGCCCGGGGTGGCGTCTGGGGCGCAGGTGCGGGCGCGAGCGAGCAAAAGCTGGGCTTCTTGTACGCCGCCAACACCGACTTCGTTTTTGCCGTGCTTGGAGAGGAGCTGGGGCTTTTCGGAACCCTCGCCACTCTTGCCCTGTTCCTGTTCTTGACCGTCATCGCCTACCGGGTGGCCATGAACGCCTATGACCTCTTCGGCTGTTTGCTCGCAAGCGGTATCGCCGCTCTGATCTCCGGGCAGGCGGCCCTCGTTATGGCGGTCACCACCGGCTTGCTCCCCACAAAAGGCCTTCCCTTGCCCTTCATCAGTCACGGAGGAACCGCCCTGGTCATCACACTTGGTCTGGTGGGAATCCTTATCAATATCTCGGTTCAAGCCTCGCCCACCAAGCAAAAAAATCAGAAGCGATTCGCCGCCTAGGCGACATAAAGGGACACCCATGCGCATTATGATTACTGGCGGAGGAACCGGCGGCCACACCTCACCCGCGATCGCCGCCATCGAGGAACTCCGACGCCGGGATACGCAACTCTGTGTACAGTGGGTAGGTAGGACCGGAGGGTTTGAAGCTGGGGTAAGTGCCGCGCACAGTGTACCGTTCCGCGGATTGCCCGTCGAGGGCTGGCCCCGTCGGAGCACATGGAGAAAGGCCTGGGTTGCCGCCAAACTCGTCTATTCGGTGTGCCGCGCAGCCCTCCTCGTCCGTGTATTCCGTCCGCAGGTGGTGCTGGGTGTGGGCGGCTACGTTTCCCTGCCATTAGGTTGGGCCGCCCAACGCATGGGCATCCCCACCGTGCTCCACGAACAAAACAAGCGTCTCGGCATGGCCAACCAAATCTTGGCCCCACGCGCCGCACGGATCTTACTTAGCTACGAGGATACCGAAGGGGAATATCCCCGTGAACACGCCCAAGTCGTCGGTAATCCCGTCCGTTCCGGCTTCGCCGATCCACCCGATACGGCTTCCGCACGCAAAAAACTGGGGCTGGATACCACCGTTCCCGTAGTACTCGTCTGCGGCGGCAGTCAGGGTGCCCGCTCCATTAACCAAGCGATGCGAGATCTACTGCCCCACTTCCATTCGGGCGAAGTGCAGTTCCTCTGGATGACCGGGAAGGACGGCTATGCAGAGGCAAGGGCCCAAGCCGACCAGGCACAGGCCCGAACCCTGGTTTTCCGGTATATTGACGACATGGTCGCAGCCTGTGCAGCGGCGGATCTGATTATCAGCAGGTCCGGTGCATCCACCACGGCTGAATTGGCGATGATGGGGAAGCCTTCCATCCTGGTGCCGTACCCCCACGCCACCGACAATCATCAGGAAAAGAATGCGCGGGCTTTTGAAGCTGCGGGCGCGGCCGATGTGCTTCTCGACAGCGAATGTACTGGAAATACACTGGCGGAACGGCTCAAAGCCCTCTTACAAGACCCGGATCGCCTGCGAAGGATGGCGGAAGCCGCGCATGGCCTGGCTAAACCCGGGGCTGCGGAAACCCTGGTCGAGGGGATTCTCGAACTGGTCTTCAAGGAATAGCCCGGCATCGAACCGGATCACTGGGCGGGGATAAACAACCGCTGAGGCACCGAAATCTCGCCCAAGGCAACCTCCTCGGTGAGAATCGGTGGATAAACGACCTTAATGGGGCCTTCCTGCTCCTGAAAATACCAGGCGGCAAGTTGGCGCAGTCCGTCGGAAGCGGCTTCCTGAACCGGCAACCAGATATGCGCGCAGGCCTCCTGCAGCACCGTACGACCATCCTCATACGTCCAGCAGACCACCTCAAAATCCTGGCCGGGCACCCGACCCGCCCGGCGCGCGCCTTCCCGAATGCTCGCCCCGTCTTCGCTCCCGCTACAATCCAGTAATCCCGTCACCTCTTCGTCCACAAGCAAACCGTGAACCGTGGCGGCAAGCTCTTGCGGGTCAAAAGAAACCGACCGAACCAGACGGTCGTCGACGATCTTCCCGGACTCTTCCATGGCCTGCGCATAGCCCCGGCACCGCTCCACCCCCGGTTGATACCCGGTAAAGGCCTTTAGCATGGCCACTTTTCCGTGACCGCGACCCAGCAGATATTTGGTGCCCAGGTAGGCAGCCTTCTCGTAGTCCACAGTGGCGCAACTGCACTCGGGGAAGCGATCCAGACGGCTCAGCGCCAGATAGGGCACACCGCTTTGATGAATCCGCTCCACAATGGTATCATCAGTCGCCAAAGGACCCGCAACGAGACACACGGTGAAAAGGTTTTCCCAGACACAGCGTCCATAATCGGAAATCGGTGTGGCCCCGTGGGGGTTCATGTCAAAACAAAGACGCTCGCCACGCACCCCGAAGGTTTTGTACAGCTCCGAGAATAGCCACACGAGAAATCGCTGACTCACCGGGGCCACATCGAGCGGGGCGGAAAGCGTAACCCCAATGCAACCGGCCATGCGTTTGCTGCGCAGCGAACGTGCGCCGATGTGGGGGTGATAGTCGAGGGATTCCATGACCTGTTGAATGCGGGCGCGTGTTTCCGGGCCCACGCCCGCCTTCTCGTTGAGAACACGGCTCACGGTGTTCATCGACACGCCGCAATGCCGGGCGATATCCCGGATGGTTGGTTTTTGCAGACCGTTGGCCATATATGGGCTTCCTCAAGTCAACTCAAAGTGAACGTTCAACCTCGTGGCAATTACTGTACCACAACTTCTCCTTCTGTGCAAGTGTTAAATATATCCCCATTATTCCTTAATTTTCGCCCCGCTCAGGCATTCTAAAAAAGATCTTGACAGAAAACGAGAATTGGTTTATAGTATGTTACGTTATCGGTCACGTTGCGTCTTGGGTTTTATTAATGATGGAACGTTGGAGACGGATCATGAAAACGAAAAAAGGCTTTACACTCATTGAACTG
>CAIZGN010000618.1 GCA_903932505.1 Candidatus Hydrogenedentota bacterium | reverse complement strand
GTGATATCACGCAAAAAGGCAACGAAACATCCATTTTCGGAATGCCGGTGCTGAACACTGATTTCAACATCAAAAACATTACCATCCTTTCGGCGATGCAACGACTCGAAGCGATCTTCCCCCTGCGTCATCACCCTCCGCATATGGAAGGCTATATCATCCGCTGATTCAGCTGCCTCAAGATCAGAAATGCGCATCCCCAGCAATTCCAACGCACTATACCCGCTCATTTCGCAATACGTTTCATTAACCTCAAGCAGGGAACCATCCTCGTTGAGAAGCAGAAAACCATCCATGGCCGTCTGAAGAATGGCCCGCTGACGTTCCTCACTCTCCTCACTCTTTTGCCTTGCTTCAATCGCCCGCAGATTTTTCATCCCGCTGGTTGATATGACCTCGATCAGCCCCTTGATGAAGAATAGATAACTGTCCAGCTTCTCCTGCGTCCAAATCGGCACTTTTTGGACAGCTTCGAGATAAGCCTCCGTATCGAATCCATACTTCTTCGCCTGCATTCGGAAAAAATCAAGATCGGGAGCCTCCAGAAAAAACTGGCCCGTGAAGAAATTCCCCAAATGAACCCCCTCGATGATGATGGGGGTGGCATTATCCACAAGCCCATGCGGGCAACGATAGCTGACCGCTGGGTTGGCCTCGGCGAGGTGGCTCAGAATGTAACGGTCGCTCTTGAGGCATTCCCGCTGACATTCCTCGTTTGTGCGGTGGAATTTGGTGCAAATATCCTGCCATGCGGTGGCTGTCAGAATATTCCCGTCATTATCGATAATTGCGGATGGAAAAGAGTAGATCTCGTTGAGCCTATCTTGGAGTGTCTGGAACTGGTCGATGTCGATCAGTTCTTCAAGCCGGTATAGCGTGCTTGCGCTCATAGAAATCGAATCCTTAGAGGATCGTGGCACCGTGATGTTCGCTTTCGGCCGAAAGCGAATCCTAATAATTCATTATCCGATTGTCTGGATAGCTTGTCAAGGCCCACCCTAACCCTCTGCCCCCACCTCTCCCCGTCATTTCGAACGCAGTGAGAAATCTTGCCCCTTCACCAACGCCAACAACACGAACTTGCGTCAACCCCCACGAATCCCCAGAATATACAACAAACACGGACACCTCGATCATGGCACGATTCCTCATCATTGGCTTGGACGGCGCAGAACCATCCCTCATGGCCCCTTGGATGGACGAAGGCCTATTGCCCAACCTTGCCCGCTTGCGCGCACGCGGCACCTTTGCCCCCTTGGAAAGTACCTTCCCACCCGCCACCTTTCCCGCATGGACCAGCTGCGTCACAGGCGTCAACCCCGGCCGTCACGGCCTCTTCGACTTCACCGAAACCACCGGCACCCCCCCCACACTTCATTTCACCAACGCCGGCTCTCGCAAAGTCCCCGCACTATGGAATATCCTCTCCGATGCCCGCAAGCGCGTTGGAATTCTCGGCGTCCCAGCCACCTATCCACCCGAACCCGTCAACGGCTTCATGGTCTCCGGCTTTGATTCCCCCGTTGCCACCAATATCAACCCCTCCTTCGTCTGGCCCCCCGATTGGTTTCCCGAAGTCCGCGACTGGCGCTTCGCCGATATGCAGGAATCAAACATCGGCCCCAAATGGCACGCCCGCGCACTCCCCGCACTATTGCGAAAAATCGACGACAAAGAGCGCATCGCCTGCCAGCTCCTTTCGAAGGAACCCTGGGATTTCTTCATGGTCGTCTTCGGAGAAACCGACACCGTCTCACACCACTTCTGGATGTTTCACGACCAAAACTCCCCCCGCCACCGCCCCGGTTTCGAAACCGCCATCCAATCCGTCTATCAGCGGCTAGACCACACCGTCGGCGCACTCATGGAAGCCGCAGGCGATGACGTCGTGGTCTGCGTCGTGTCCGACCACGGCTTTGGCGGCGCGGGCGATGGCGTTATCCACCTCAACAACTGGCTCGCAGAACAAGGCTATCTGCGCTTTCGCGATGGCGCAGGCGGAAGTGCACTCAAGCGCGCCGCTTTGCGCTGGGTTCCCGCACCCTGGCGGGGCAGCCTCTTCCGCCGCTTTTCAGGCCTCGCCACACGCGCCGAAACCAAGTCACGCTTCGGCCGTATCGACTGGGAACACACCACCGCCTGGTCCGAAGAATTGAACTACTTCCCATCCGTGAGAATAAACCGTCCCCGGGGAATGACCGATACCGCATACGCCGCCCTCATCACCGAAATCTGCGCACGACTCGAATCCTGGGCCCCAGTCGCGCGTGCATGGCCGAGAGAAACCCGGTATCATGGAGACTATGTCGATCGCGCGCCCGACATCCTGCTGGAGTTGGCGCTCGAAAACGGATACGCGCATTCCTGTTTGCGCACCCCGGAAGGAGACCTGCGGCCGTTCCGCCGTCTCGCCCCGGCAGAGTATCCCGGCGGAAAGGAGCGAGGCATGAATGGTAGCCATCGTGGAATGGGCGTTCTCCTGTCCTCAGAACCCGTCACACGCCCCAATCCATCCCTCTACGATATCACCCCGACCGTACTGTCCGTCCTCGGCGTGACCGCCCCCCCGATGGATGGCCGACCCCTGTGGGGCCACACCCCAGAAGGCACCGCCCCCCCCACGACGCCCCGCGCCGAAACGCCCTACACCAAAGAAGAAGAACGTCTGCTCGAAGCGCAGTGGCGCGGTTTGGGGTACCTCGAATGACACTACGCATTGCCATGGTGGGCGCATGCCCCTACCCAGTCCCGCAAGGCTCGCAAGTCTTCCTCAGGGACAACGCCCTAGCCCTCGCCGCACGCGGACACGACGTGCACCTCATCGTATACGGCCACGGCGACGGCGAAGACACCAGCGGACTCCGCCTCCACCGTTCCACCGCATTCCCCGGAGTCGCCCGCACAAAATCAGGCCCCTACGCCGTAAAACCCCTGCTCGATCTCGCCCTCGCCTTCACCCTGCGCCGCGTCGTGCATCAGGAAAAAATTGAAGTCGTATACGCGCACAACTACGAAGCCCTGCTCGTCGCCCTGCTCGCCGGAAAGCGCCCCATCATCTACCACGCCCACAACGCCATGTCCGACGAACTCCCCTACTACTTCCCCTTCAAAAACGGCCCGCGCCAACTCGGCCGATGGCTCGACTGCACCTTTCCCAAGCGCGCCGACCATGTTTGCGTACCCCATCGGCGCCTCGCAGGACACCTCATCGTCCGAGGCTGCCCACCCGGCAAAGTATCCATCGTGCCTCCCCCCATGGAAGCCCAGGCATTCACCCAGGCCAAAATCGAAAACACCGCACCCCCCGTGCTCTACGCCGGAAACCTCGACCCCTATCAAAACCTAGGCCTCCTCTTCGAAGCCATGAAACTCGTCCGCCGCCACATGCCCGAAGCCCGGCTCAAAATCGCCACTGCCGTTTCCGCATCATTCCCCCAAACTGAGGTTATCCCCACACCCGACATCGACACCCTCCGCACCGTCCTTGCCCAAGACGCCGTCTTCGCCGTGCCCCGCGTATCATGGTCCGGCTACCCCATCAAGCTCCTCAATGCCATGGCCGCCGGCCTGGGCATCGTAGCCTGCGAAAGCGCCGCCTACCCCATCACCGACGGCGTCAACGGACTCATCGTACCCGACAACAACGCCGCAGCCTTCGCCACAGCCATCGAACGCCTCCTCACCGACCACAAACTCCGCACCCAACTAGGCCAACAGGCCCGCCTCACCCTGGAAACCGAACACCGCCCCCAACAAGTAGCCGAACAACTGGAAAAAATAGCCCAAGACCTCCTCCCCCCCCAATAAGCACCTTGTTCACGCTTTAGTGTGTCCTAAAAAAACACCCTCCACCCCTACCCCAACAACGGATGCTTCCGCTCCTTCAACGGCAACGCCACCCGCCCTCCCCCAAGATGCGCCGCATACACCGCCTGAATCATCTCCATCGAAGCGCGAGCATCATGCAGACTAATCGTCGGCTGTTCCGGCTTGCCGATCTTCGCAATCACATCCTGCACAATCGGCAGATAACGTTCCGCCTCAGGATTTGCCGGCGTCGTGACCGGTGCCCCAGGAATAGTTTCCCACGCCGAGGCAATCTTGCTCGGAGCCCACGTCGGACTGCGGAACAACGCGATCCGCGCCCCGCCATTCTGCCGAATCGTCACCATCCCCTTGCTCCCGAGAATATCAAGACCCCACCGTCCACCCAGACCCTCCTGAGTCTTCACACTCGCAAAATACCCCACAATCCCCTTCGCAAACCCATACATCGCCCGAATCCGATCCCCCGCCACCGGCCCCACCGGCTCCGAAGCCTCCCGCCGATCCCCCGGGGTCACAGGCTTCCCATCCTGCGTCACATCCGCCGAAACCCACTCCGGGTCACCAAGAAAATACCGCATAAGATCGAACACATGCGTACCCAACACCACAAGGTCCTCCCCACCCGCGCGATAGTCCTCTTTCCCCCGCCCGCGAACCTCCAGAATCTCCCCAATCAACCCCTCCTCCACCACCGCCTTCCGCGCAAACTGAACCTCCGCCAAAGCCCGGAAATTAAACCCGATTCCCCACTTCAAACCCTTTCCGTCCACCGCCGCCACAATCTCATCAGCCTCCACCAAATCCTGCGACAGCGGCTTCTCCAATATCCCGTGCGCACCCGCCGCCACACACGCCAGCAGATACTCCCGGTGATGCACCGTCCAGCGCGGCCCGATCGCCACCAGACTCGGCTTTTCCTTCTCCAACATTTCGCGGTAATCCGCGTAGAGCCGCTCCGCCTTCGCCTCCGCCCCAAATTTCTGCCGACCCGCTTCCACCGGATCAGCCAAACCCGCCACCCGCACATTCGGGCACAAATCAAACACCCGGTGCATCGAATGACCATACTGGCCCTGCGCCGAATCACCAATAACACACGCCACCAAAGGTTGACCCTCCACCGCCGACGCCACATGCCCGACCGTCACCGCAGCCGCAGCAGCACTTCCGATAAAATTCCGGCGTGTCATTTCCATGCTCTATCCTTTCCCGCAAAAAGCGGTATTATTCCGCGCAATCCCGCGCGGCAAACCATTCTAGTACGTCCGCCGCTGTGCGGCACGCTGCCCATCCGGTGCCGGCGTGAACATATCAGCCGGGCCCAGATTCAATTCCTTCGCCATCTGCAACGAATACTCCAGCAATCCCATCTTCGGATACCGGCCATTCGATCCAAAACATAACTTAATCCCCGCCTCCTTCGCCCGACGCAAAAACGCCAGCTTCGGCAACTGGAACCCCGCGCTAATCTCAAACGCCACCCGATTACGCACCGCCGCATCCATCACCTTCTGCATCCGCGCCTCCGTCCAAAGCGCGTCATAATCCGCCGCAAAAGGCCCCGGCAACCACGACACATTTGCCAATAAGTCAATCGGCTCCTTCGACATGATTTCCACATGCCACTCCACATACCGATCCATGAACGTGTTCAAATCACCAAAGTCCGCATCCTTTTCCCAAAGCTTCTTCCGCTTGCCATTTCGATCCGGAAAAGTCCACGTGTCCGTCAAAATATAATCCAGCTTCCCCAGCATCCCCTTCGAGAAGCACCCCATCCAATCATTCCACTCCGCCTGAATCCCACGATACACCCCCTTCCCCTCAAGCTTATCCAAATACCCCTGCAATTCCGCATCATTACTAAGCACCGTCGGATACACATTCTCCTTCGTACCCGCATGCTCCACAATCCCAAACCGAACCCCACGCTCCTTCGCCAGCCCCAGCACCGCATCAATCGTGCTGTTATCCAAATGAACATGCAAATCCACCGGACAAGCAGCATCCTGCGCCAAACAACGCCCCCCCAACCCAAGCAGACCCAAGCAAGAAAAAAAACCACGCCGAGTACTCTTCATGACCATTCCTTCACAAGTTGATAACCAAACCACATCATGATCCCTCACCGCCACAAATGTCAAAGTCCCCAAGAAAAAAAACCACACATCATCCCTCCCCTCCTCTCCCCTCCTCTCCCCTCCTCTCCCCTCCTCT
>CAIZGN010000617.1 GCA_903932505.1 Candidatus Hydrogenedentota bacterium | reverse complement strand
TGGCGGCATCGAGCTTCACGCCGCCTTCCGAGAGGTTGGACAATCGCTTGATGTTGCCGATGCAGAGCAAGGCACCCGTGCCACTTTGCAGAATGGCCGATATGCCTTCCCGCAGCAATGTGCCGGGAGCGAGCATGAGCAGCGCTTCCCGGAACATTTGTGAGCTTGATTTCGGTGGTGTCGTCACGTTATTCCTCCACAGCCTGTTCGATGGCCTCAATCAACGCGCCCGCGTACAGGCAGTCCAACCCTGCGTCTTCCATGCCGCCCGCGCAACCCTTGGGCAGGATGCAGCGGGTAAACCCAAACTTGGCGGCTTCAGCGGCCCTTTGCCTGGGCATGTCCACCGCGCGCACTTCGCCCGCAAGACCGACTTCGCCGAAGGCGGCCATTTGCGCGGGAAACGGCTTTTCCAAGTAGCTCGACACGAGAGCGAGTGCCGCCGCCATGTCCGCCGCCGGTTCATCCAGCCGCACACCGCCGGCGACGTTGACAAAAATGTCACGATCGGCGAAATGCATTCCCGCACGCTTCTCCAGGACCGCGAGCAGCAACGATATCCGGTTGGGATTCATGCCGGTCACGGTGCGGCGGGGCGACCCCGCGTGCGCATCGCCCACCAAGGCCTGCACCTCTACCAGCACCGGTCGTGTGCCTTCCATGGCCGGTAACACAACTGACCCGCTCACGCCCTGCGGGCGTTCATCCAGAAAAAGCGCGCTGGGATTCTGCACTTCGTGCAGACCCGAGCCGCGCATCTCAAAAACACCAATTTCATTGGTCGAGCCGAAGCGGTTCTTTACCGCGCGCAAAATGCGCAGCGACTGACGGCCTTCGCCCTCAAAATAGAGTACCGTGTCCACTAGATGTTCCAGCAGACGCGGCCCGGCAATGCTCCCATCCTTAGTAACGTGCCCCACGAGAAATACGGGGACAGGCAGTCCCTTTGCGAGACGCAGAAATTCATTCGCGCATTCGCGCACCTGCCCCACGCTGCCCGGCGCGGCGGGCAGTTGCGACGTGTAGACCGCCTGAATGGAGTCGATGACCACAAAACGGTAATCACCCTGACGGACATGCTTGGCGATGGTGCTTACGGAGGTCTCGGTGAGGAGCAGCAGATTTTCGTGCAGCGCACCCAGACGTTCCGCACGCAGCCGGGTCTGGTTGAACGATTCTTCGCCGGAGACATACAGCACCCGGCCCCCACGTTGGGCGAGATCGTGCGAGACCTGCAGCATCAGGGTTGATTTGCCGATCCCCGGATCGCCACCCACCAGCGTGAGTGAACCCGGCACCACGCCGCCACCCAACACGCGGTCAAATTCACGCAGGCCGGTGGAGAGTCGTTCCGGCATGGTGATGGACGCATCCGTGATCGGTGTGGGGGCGGATCCCTCAATGAGTCCGGGGCGGCGATGCGATCCCTCCTCGGCGACCGCCTCCTCGACCAGGGTGTTCCAGTCCTCGCACTCGGGGCATTTCCCCTGCCAGCGCGAGGACATCGCACCGCAAGCCTGACATACATACGTGGTCTTCACTTTGGACATGCGCCAGCCTACCATAGCGCCGCTCAAGGGCGCAAAGACCCCCAATGCGGGGTTTACCCGCAATCTTGGTCATTCCACGTTTTTCTTGCGCAAGGAAACCCGAACCGTGGGACGCATGGGATTTACAGGACATGTAATACCCATTCCCGTCCGCACGGTCAGGCGTCAATCGTGTTGGCGTACCCGATTAGACGTATTTTCCCAGAGTCGCTTCAAAGTACTTCTTGAAGGACTCGTATTGTTCCTTGGAAAGCGTGTTGCGCGTGGTTTCGTAGGGATTCCCCCCCGTGCCGCGCGAGCACACCTTAATGGCGTAGCCTTTTTCGTTCACGTAGGTCTTGAAGAATTCAATGGCGTTCGGGCATTCGTAAACCAGCAGATTCACATCGTTTTGGGCTTCAATTGCGCCTTCGAGATCGCCCGCGAGATAGCGGTCGCCCACCGCGTTGATGACCTTCGGGTTCATCGTGGTGCCCTGTCCGATGCACGCCTTCGAACCCACCGTCAGCCCTGCAAGAAATCCCATTTCCGCGCCCACGATGTAGGCGAAGGACTCGCGCTTCTCCCGCACGGCATAGCAGAGGTCGAAGATCAGCGCGCCATCCGGCGAGGAGACTTTGATACCGATGAGGTTGTCAATATCGGCCAGACGCGCGAGCGATTGGCGGTTGACGCAATACTGCGGCAGTGTGCCGGGGCTTTGGTAGATGAAGACGGGGACTTTGACGGCCGCGCAGATTTTCCCGTAATAGTCCACCAGAAAATCGTCCATGCTCATGCCCTCGGGGGGAACCACCGCTTCAGGAATTGTGTGCACAACCCCCGCCGCGCCCGCCTGCTCGGCGAACTGACTCAGCTCGATGGCCTGTGCCAGAAATACGCCGGGGGCCGGACGTTTCTCGTAATTGCGATCCCACACCCCACTGCACCCGGCCAGTACCGGCACCCGGTCGCCCGCATGCGCACATACGTTCTTGATCAGCTGTTTGGTGTCGTCCATGCCAAAAGTGAACATCTGCCCCATGCCGCAGCGGATGAAATACGCACTCACACCGCCGGACTCGATCATGTAATCCAGAAAATTGCGCTGGCCCGCATCGTCGAGCGTTCCATCTTCGTTGAAAGCCGTAAACACCGGGGCGATTGCTCCGTACACATAGCCGGGAACTTGCATGGTCTTCTTCCTTTATGGTCAGAGGGCGGTTACTTAGAGCGGCGAGGCGGCATGGTCTGTACGAGAGTCGTCCACCGCCCGGTTGCTACGGTGAATGATGCCATATTCCGGCCCGGAAATGAAATCTCATTGGCTCTTTGACTGCATGTCCTTCGATATGTGGGCCTTGGAATTCCATGGTCATGGGCTTCCCTCTGTCGATTTGTGGCAAAATACAAAGACATGGACGGGGATAGCGATAGCTTATGGAATGGCTTTGAGCGACTGAAAGGACGGACAATGGATTCGAGGACACGTGTTTCGCTTGCTTTGGCGCATGAGGAGCCGGATCGCGTTCCCATCGACTTCTGGGCGTCGCCGGAGCTCACCGCGCAGCTTCTGATGCGATACGGCTTCAGCACGCAGGAGGAATTGCTCCGGCATTTCAATGTTGATTTCCGGTACATCGACGGGCCGGTGTACATCGGCCCCGCACTCGTTGAACACGCGGATGGGACCAAAGAAGATCATTTCGGGGTACCCCGGCGGAGGGTGGTCTATGGCGAAGGCAATACCCAAGGCAGCTATAGCGAGGTGGCCGCTTCGCCCTTGGGAGGCGCGGAATCGGTCGAGGACATCGAGCGGTATCCTCATTGGCCAAAACCGGAATGGTTTGACTACGAGCCGGTGCGCGAGCAGGCGCGTCAGGCGCGGGCCGAGGGCAAAGTCGTGGTCTTCATGGGGGATCGCCTGAATCGTTGCGCACAGCTCAAACCGGCGATGTACATCCGGGGCATGGAACAGATCCTCATGGATCTGTGCATGAATGAAGGGATTGCCCACGCCCTATTCGGCCGCATTGCGGATTTCTACGCCGAATACATGAGGCGCACGCTGGAGGCCGCCGAGGGTAACATCGACCTCATGTTTACGGGCGATGATTTCGGTACGCAGGGCAACACCTTCATGCCGGACGATACTTGGCGGAAATTTCTACGGGCGGGTTTCCGGCGGTTTATCGATATTGGTCACGCCTTTGGTTGCAAAGTCGCGCACCACACCTGCGGCAGTATCACCAGCCTCATCCCGGAGTTTATCGAATGCGGACTGGATATCCTCAATCCGATTCAGCCGGATGTACGCGGCATGGATTATGCCAAGATCAAAGCCGAGTTCGGGCGGGATATCTGTTTTCACGGCGGCATGTCGATCCAGAAAACCCTGCCCTACGGAACTCCGGCGGACGTACGAAATGAGGTCAAGGATCGCGTCGAGAAACTGGCCGGTGACGGCGGACTTATTCTTTGCACCGCGCACAACATCCAGACGGACACCCCGCTGGAAAACGTCGAGTCACTATTTCAGGCCTATGCCGAGTTCGGTCCATACCGCTGAGACACGCAGCAAGCGGTTCAGATCACCTCAAGGTCGTCCCGGCCGGGTAGGGCAGGAAATGGCGCGTGAGGCTCCGCTTGATACCAGAAGGCCACCGAAGCGATGTCGTCTTTTAAGGGAAGATACCGCTCCTCACCCCGCCAACCGAGGGCCTGAATGGTGACGCGCAGATCTTGGGAGAAACGCACAGGGTCCATGAGGTGCCAACGGTAAAGGCCGAAGCGGGTGTTGGCGTTGAAGGTGCCGTCAGGGCGGATGACTTGATGCAGCCCGGCGTAGGCGGTCGAGTATTCCTTGTAATGCCCGAGAAATCCGGTGGTGGGCCAGTCCGGCTCAAAGTTGTAGGAGCCGCAGAAGTAATCCTCCGTACCGGTTCCGCAAATCGTGGGGAAATCGCGGTCGCCATCCATGTAGAACTTGATCTCGCCTTCGCCCCACCAGCCGTTGTTGTTCACCCCCCAGCCCATGCAAGTGCCGATGTAGTGACCGCGACCCTTCACGCCATCAAGAATGGTGAAGGGTTCCTTGTACGGTTGCGGATTGGCACGGCGGAATTGGGCGTGGAGGCATGCGGCGTCCTCGGGAACCTCGGTCGAAACATAGGAAGCCTGATAGGCGAGCTTCACGGGGCCGTAACCGATATTCTCCGCTGTCATGCGGCAGTGTTTGTGGAACGGCATGACCCAATAGCAATTGAATCCGCCACCGAATTGCACGGAGACGGGCGGCGAGGTCAATGGGGCGTAGCTGCCCCATACCATGCCGAAAAAGTCGCCGATGGGCACCTCAACACTAGGTGCTTCCTCACCGTCCCAATAGATGCGAAGGATAATGAATCGCCAGTTGGCGGAGGGCAGCACCCAGAGATGCTGAATCGCGCCGGGACCGTCAATGTCGAGCATTTCGAGGGTGGTGCCGGGGGCAATGGTGGCCCCGGGATGCGCCAGCGGCCCCTTTTCCTGCTCCGGGGCTTTGCGCTCCGAACCGACAAAATGGGTGCGCGCGTCGGACAGGCGCGACAGCATACCGAGATCCATTTCGAGTCCTTCGAACATGGCGGTGGTCTCCTGAACGCCCGGCAGCGGAACCGGGCCGTTTTCTGCGGCCAATACGGTGGCGGGATAGACCCCGGCGGCGAGTCCAGCAGCAGAAACGGCGGCAGCCGTCTTCAAAAAATCCCTGCGGGTTGCGCCCGCGTCCTGATCCGTTCCGCGTTGCATACCGGCGTCTCCTGATGGTTTCTGGCGAGGGTTAGACGATGTCCAGTTTCTCTCTTGGCGGCAGGGCGGGAAACGCGGTGTGCGGTTCCGTCTGATACCAGAATGCGACCGAGGCGAGGTCATCCTGCAGGGGCAGATAGCGGTTATCCGACTGCCAGCCGAGCGCCTGTATCGTTACGCGGAGATCCTGTGCAAAACGGACGGGATCCATCACATGCCAGCGGTAGAGTCCGAAACGGTGCTGTTCTTTGCCCTCGGGCGGCGGGATGTATTGGTGCATGCCGGCATAGGGCGTGGTGAACACCTGGTATTTCTTGTCGATCTCGAAGCCATACGACCCGCAGAAATAGTCTTCCGTGCCGGTACCGCAAACCGTCGGGTACTGCGAATCACCGTCGATGAAGAACTTGATTTCACCTTCGCCCCACCATCCCGGGCTGTTCGCGCCCCAAGCCATGTACGTGCCCACATATTGGCCTTTGCCCCGGATGCCATCGACAAGGGTGAAGATTTCTTTGTAGGGAAGGGGGTTGATGCGCCGGAATTGCGCGTGGAGATAGGCGGCCGTGTCCGGCACTTCGGTGAGTGTGTAGTTGATCTGGTAATACAGCACCATGTTTTCCGGACCGATGTTTTCAAAGGTCATCCGGCAGTGCTTGCGGAAGGGCATTTCCCAATAGCAGTTGAAGGCACTGCCGGGATTCACGCAGATAGGTATGGAATTCATGTGGGCATAGCGCCCCCAGCCTTGTCCGAAGAAATCGCCGATCGGCACCTCGATGCTGGGGGTTTCCTCGCCATCCCAATACACCCGAAAAATGCTGTGCCGCCAGGTGCCCGTCGGGG
>CAIZGN010000616.1 GCA_903932505.1 Candidatus Hydrogenedentota bacterium | reverse complement strand
TTTGGCGCGCGCGGTTTTGAGAATTTCGTTGTGCTGGGTATTGGCGGTTCTGCGCTGGGCATTACCGCGCTGAACACCGCCCTCAACCCGCCCTACTACAACCTGCTTAGCCGCGCGGCCCGCAAAGGTGCCCCGCGCCTCTTTGTCATGGACAACATCGACCCCATGACCTTCCGCGAGATGATGCGGCTGTGCCCCCCGAAAAAGACCCTCTACAACGTGATCTCGAAATCAGGCAACACCGCCGAGACCATCAGCCAGCTCATGATTCTTGCCGAATTGCTGGAGAAAAAGGTCGGCAAGGATGCCGTGAAGGACCATCTGGTCGTGACGACCAGCCCCAAGGGCGAAGGCGCGCCCAAGAGCCTGCTGCACCCCGTGGCCGACGAATACGGCACCGAGAGTTACCCCATCCCCCTCAATGTCGGTGGACGCTTCTCCGTCTTTTCGCCGGTGGGCCTCTTTCCGGCGGCGATGCTCGGCATGGACATTGACGCGATGGCTGAGGGTTGCGCGGCGATGGATGCCCGGTGTTCCCTGGCAGACTGGATGGAAAATCCCGCCTATCTGCGCGCCGCCGCACAATACCTGCTGCACACCAAAAAGGGAAAGTGCATGACGGTGATCATGCCCTACGCTGACGGCCTGCGCGATGTGGCCGACTGGCACCGCCAGCTTTGGGCGGAAAGCCTGGGCAAGCAATACAGTCTCGACGGGGACGAAGTCTTCGCCGGACAGACCCCGATCAAGTCGCTTGGTGCCACCGACCAGCATTCGCAGGTGCAGTTGTACCGCGAAGGCCCGAACGACAAAGTATTCACCTTCATTGAGGTCGCCAAGTTTGACCGCAGCCTCAAGATTCCGGACACACTCAAGAGTCTGCAGGGTCTCGACTACCTGCGCAACAAAACGATGAATAAGCTCATGGCGGCGGAACTGCGCGGCACCATGGACGCCCTCAAGGCCAGCAAACGCCCCGCACTGCGACTCGTGCTGCCCAAACTGAACGCCCACACCGTGGCCCAACTGCTCTACCTCTTCGAGGTGGAAACCGCCATGGCCGGACGCCTGTACAACGTCAACACCTTCGATCAGCCCGGCGTGGAAGCCGGGAAGATCATCGCGCGGCAGCTCATGGGCGGTGGTTGAGGAAGACAAAAACGCCCGCTATACATGCAAAATCCGGGTGGGTTTCGTTTGCAGCGCGAACGGAACCCGCCCTTCCCATTTAGTGCCGCGAGAAATCTTGTGACAGCCCCCTACCGCAGCACCCCCAACCTTTCAAATTTCTCCTCATTACATTCGTCGAAATGACGTCGTGATGTGCGTTTCACCCGTTGCCACCCAAACCCACCTTGTCATTTCGAGCGCAGCGAGAAATCTTGAGACGTAGTTTCGGCGGTGTCAATGCTTGCGGCGGTTTAAGATTTCTCGCTGCGCTCGAAATGACCGTTGGGGTGAGCGTGATTGGCTTGTCGGTTTGTCCTTTCATATGCGCAAAAAATGATATGATCGCCGCAATTGAGGCGATTATCGTGACAGACCCCCACATAGAAACCTGTGAATCGGAGCCGGAGTATTTCGGGCAGCGTGCGGACAATGCTGGTGCGCGGCGTGTTCGGCGTTCTTTCCGGTATACGGTGGCGGCTTGTGTGCTTTTTGCGGGGACGCTTTGGTATGCGGATGGCTACAAGCGTCTTGAGCTGCGTGAAACTCAATATCGCATGGCGCTCACGGAGGAACAGCCTTCGGCTCGCGCGGTGCTGCGGAATGTGGTGCGCCGGGACAAGGAATCAAATGCGCAGCCGAACGTGAAGTATATCGAGGCTTTGGCGGCGGTTGAGGAGGTGGACCGGGTTCTTCCCTGTTATGAGGAGGCCTACCGTCTCCACGCGGAAGACCCGTGGTTGGCGATTAATTATGGCTGCCGTCTGTTCCTGCAGGCGCAGTATAAGGAGGCACGGGATCGTTTTCGCGAAGCGGGGATTCACGCGCCGAAAAATGCTTTGCCGCGTTATCTGGAAGCGGCGGCCTTGGCCATGCAGGGTGCTTCGCAGGGAACGCCCGAGGCGCAGGAGGAGTCGTTGCGTCAGGCGCTGGGGATGGTGGAGCGCACGAATGCAGTGGGTGATCCCGTTCTTCTCCCTCCGCCCCTGTGGCATGCGACCCTGCCCGCACGGGGCTACTGGTATGAGCGGTTGCGTCGTGAGCTTGCGCAGAGCGCTTGCGCGCCGTTGTATCGCATGAAAGACCTGGCGATTCGTGGCTTGTCGGACAAGGCCGACAAGGGGGATCGGGGTCGGGCTTGGCTCGATGCGATTGACCGGCTTGGCATTCAGCTGAGCGGTTCTTTGGAGTCCCCGGAAGCAACACCCACACCGCCTCAATGCATTGCCGGGCTTCAGTTTCGCCTGGATGTCAATCGCATTCGTCAGGCTTGGGCACAATCCCGGACCGGGGCTGTCGATGCCGCCCTCACGGATGAGGGGCAGCGTCTCGAAAGGGCACTGGCGACACTTCAGCGGTTTGAGGACGGTAATCTTGAGGCGATGGTTGCGGATCGGGCGCTGTTGATGCGTCCGTTTTTCCTGTGTGTCGGGGCGTTATTGCTGCTGGGCAGCTGCTACACCTGCGCGTTTGTGTTGACCCGCCTGTGGGGCGCGGATCGGCGTTCTTGGGCGCTTGTCCATCCCCGGGCGGTGTATTGGGTTGCCGGTGGCGGACTGCTGTTTCTTTTCATTCTGTTGTCCGCCCACCCGCTTGCGAGGGCTTTGCATCTGCCCGTACTCTACTTCCGGGGCTTTGCATGGCTCTGGGTGGGATGTTTGGCAGGTCTGACCCTTTTCGGTGTGATTTACGTGGTGCGGCAGACTCGGCAAACGTGCAATCCCGGGCAGAAGGACACCCTTTCCCTGCCCTATCATTTTGCGGCGGTCTTGTCGCTGGCACGCCGTTATTTCGGCATTCTGCTGGGCGGGTTCCTTTGCGTGTACTGCATCTGGGCAACATCGCACCGGCTGGTTGAGGGCTTGTATCCGTGGCAGATAACGCTGCTGCTGGACGGGCAGGAATCGGAGTCGCTGCGCCTCTTGCGGGCGGTTTATGGCATGGTGGCGGGGGCCACGGGACGGGGCGGGGGATGACGCCGCATGGCACAGAGCCCGCCCGCACGGTTTCCTCGCCTGTGCTGCCGGTTGCGGAGCTGGTGGCCCGGTGTGTGGCGGGTGACGACGCGGCGCGGGCCATTTTCGTGGGAGAATACGGACCGATCGTTCGGCAGGCCGTGCTACGAAAGCTGCGCAGCCTGACCAATGCCGCGCCGGTGCGCGCGGACGCGGATGACCTCTGCCACGAGGTTTTCGAGCGCATTCTGGAGAACGGGTGCCGCCGTCTGGGGGAGCTTCGGCAACCGGAGTCGATCGTGTACTGGCTCACCGCGATCGCGCAGCGTCAAGTGATGAGTTCCGTACGCCAATGGGCCTCGCGTTCCAAGCTGTATGAAGCGGCGGAGCTTGAAAAGGGGCCGGATCCAGTTCCTCGACCGGATGATGCGGCGATGACGCATGAAGATGCCGTGCGCATTCGGGTGGCCCTGGCGACGTTGCCCGCATTCGACCGGCTTGTCTTGGAGCTGTACTACTTGCAGGGGCTTCAATACCACGAAATCGCCCAAATGACCGGCCGAAAAATCGGCGTGATTTCCTCGCAGTTGTTTCGCGCCAAGCGAAAGCTGCGGGACGCCTTTCTGGCGTCTACGGAATCCGCGAATGTGGATACCGGCGATAGAGAGAACCGGTGGTCGCGATGATGATTCCGCCTGTAAATCCTTCCGATGAAATGATTGAGGCTTGGGCCTTGGGCCGGGCGGATGAGTCGCAGCGGCTTGCTGTTGAGAGTTGGGCGTCGAAAGACCCCACCCATGCCCGGTATCTGGAGGAATCTCGCCGTCAGGCACTGGCTGTAAACAGGGCGTTGCTGGAAGCGGCTGCGGAAGAAGTTGGGCCACCGGACGACGAAAGTATGGCTCGTTATCTGGACGGCGAGCTGACGGATGAAGAGCGGACATCGTTCGAGGTAGGCCTCTCGGGGGTGCCAGGAGCTCAGGCGCGTTTGGTGGCGCTGTTTCGAGAAGGACAAGCAGTTACGGGCATGGATGAGGCTATTATCACAGTTGAATCCCATCCCGCAGGCGAGCAGATCATGTGGGCGCAGGAACGAGAACGGCGTCAGGTAAAAGAAACCTCAGGAGGGCAATCCACCGCATGCTCCAACGATATGGAGGATGTCAAATCGCGTAAACGGTGATTATCGCCGGGGCAAAGTTGACAAACCGGCTGTTTCGCGGTATGATTTATAAGAATGCTGGTTTAACTGTGAATATTGTGGAGCGCAGTGGGCCGCATAGGCGGCCTTGTTGCGCTAATGGGATGCAACATCCATACGAGGGATCAAAAAGGAGTTACGGCGGTGAGTGACCGGGAACAAAAGGCCTTTACGACATTTGAAGCGGCACGTATTTGTCATGTGACGCACCACAGCATCAAGAACTGGATCAAGCAGGGCTTGATCAAGGCGTCGCGCACGCCCGGAGGGCATTACCGCATCCTTGAGGGCGACTTGGATTCGTTCCGAGAGAAGTACGACATGTTCCCGCGCGATAAAAGCCCCGCAAAGATGCGGATCATGGTGGTGGACGATGATCCGGACGCACTGTCCTTGATGGAGAAGATTCTGGGTGCTGAAGGCTATGAATTGGTCAAGGTGAGCAACGCCACGGAAGTGGGAATCAAGGCATCGCAGATGACACCCGACCTGATCGTGCTGGATTTCCTAATGCCGGAGATCAACGGCTTTGAGGTGTGCAAGGCGCTTCGCGGGGATGAGACCACCCAGGGGATCCCGATTATGGCGGTGACCTGCCTGACCAAAGAGGCTGACATCGAGCGCATATTTGCGTGTGGCGCGGACGAATACCTGCCCAAGCCCTTCCGGGTGGATCTGTTGATTGAGAAAGTGCGGGAATTGGTCGGCCAGGGGCGTATGGCGACCTAGTTCGTCGCAATGGAATACCGGAAAAGGGTTTTCGCGTTGTACAATGAGGGATCGGCATGGCGACGTGCGGATCCCTTTTCGTATTAGAGAGGCGACAGCAGGTGTTTTGGGAATTGTTCGGCAAAAAGCGGCAGACGCGGGCCAGCATCGAGCACAAATTTGTGTGGTCGATTGTCTGGGTGGGGCTCATTCCCATGGCACTGGCGCTGGTGATTGGCCTCTCTTTCAGTTTGGACACGCAGCGTGCCCTCATCCAGCAGGCGCAAGCCACCGCCGTTCGCAAGACCGCAGAAGGCGTGGACATGGTCATTCAGGGCCGTCGCCGAACGGCCGATGTGCTTACCCGGGGGGTGGAGGTGCAGGAGGCTTTACAGCACCTCGCAGCGGGGGAAAAGTCGAGTCTGGAGCGCGTGCATCAATGCCTGTTGCAGGAGGCCGAGGCATCAGGACTGCTCCGATCCCGCTTTTTTCTCTATGACGCCACAGGGCAACTGCTGACCGGGACGGTGTCCGAAGGCCCTGAGGCGGTATTTGAGGAGCGCTGGATTGCGGAGATACAGGAACCCAGTTTTGTGCATTCCCACAATCTCTACACGGTGCGTATTCTTGCGCCCGTGCGCGACCCGGGCACGCACGCGACCATCGGGTATGTGTCGGAAACGCAGTCTTTGGAGGGGTTGATAACCTTCGTGCTGGGAGGTGACCCGATTAATCTGACCCCGGAAAAAGATGGCAACCGCTATGAAGTCGTGTATTTGCGGAACGAGTTGCGTACGGAGGATGTGGATCGGCGCGTATACCGCAATGTGAAGAAACCGGGCGAGCAGCCGGACATTATCGCCGATGATGCAATTGATCCGGGCTTGCGGTCGCGTTTGCAGGAGGGCCTGCCCAAGACCAGTGACACGGCTTTTTTGTGGCATTACTCGGTGGGCAGTCGCTCGTACCCGGTTCTACTGGCCTATCACCGCATACCGACGGAACCGGGCTTGGTGATCATCGCCTACCGTTCGCTGTGGGACGCCATGGCGGGTATAGCCAAGAGCGCTGCGTTTACGATTCTTATCACGGGTTTGGTGATCGCTCTTTTTTGTCTCGTCGGCTATCGCATTGTGAACAACAACATCATCCGCCCTTTGTCCCTCGTAAATGAGGGTGCGCAGATTATTCGGCAGGGCGACCTCGAGCTCAAGCTGAAGATCGACACCGGCGACGAAATCGAGGAGCTTGCGTCATCCTTCAATCAGATGGCAACGGCGTTGCGCGGTAACATCCGGCAGCTGGGTGAATCGGAGGAGAAATACCGAAGCCTGATCACCTCAATGCGCGACGGCATTTATCAGGCGGACTCGGACGGCGCGGTCACGTTCATGAATCCGGCGGGTGCGGAGATCTTTGGGTTTTCCTCGCCGGAAGCCTTGATCGGAACCGACCTGCGCAACCTGTTCATTGAGGAATTTGATTTTGTCCGCCTTTCGGGGGAATTGACCAAGCATCGCTTTGTCGAGCATACCCGGGTATGGATGAAGAAAGAGGGCGGTGATCTTCCTAAAGCGATCTGCGTGGAGATGTCGGCGAACCGGCTTTTCGGGGCGGACGGTGAAATGATCGGCGCAGAGGGGACGTTCCGGGACGTGACCCAGCATGTGCACCTTGAGCAGGATGCCCGGGAACGTTCCGAGCGCATCGGCGCGATCAACCAGATAGCGAACACGATCAATTCGAGTCTGGAGGCGGGGCGGGTGTATGAGGCGATTTGCGTGGAGGTGCGCCGGTTGGTGCATTTTGATTTTGCGTCGATCACCCTGCTCGACGGGCAGAGCGGAGAAGGGGAGACTCGTCCCTTGTTCCCGGAACCCGTGCTTGACGGGCGAGAGGGCGTGGCGATTCCGCGTCTGGGCGGTGCCTGCGCGGCGTGGGTGGCCCGGGAAGGCCGCCTGCTGGTCGTTGACGAATTGCGGCCACATGGCACGGTTCATGGCGAGGCTCCGCTTTCGATGTTTGCCTCAGAGTTTCCTGAAAGCATCCATAGCTGCTTGTGCGTGCCGCTGCACGCGACGGGGCGGGTGACCGGGTCGCTGAACCTGGGAGCGGAGGCGGCCCGCAGTTTCACCAAGCACAAGGTGGAGGCGATCAGTCAGCTGACGCCGCACATTGCAGTCGCCATCCGCAACGCACGCCTGTTGGAGAACTTGCAGCAGTCACTGGAGGAGGTGACGCTGGCGCGCGAAAAACTTCACGAGGCCAACGAAGAGCTGAAGACGCTGGACGAGATGAAGACCAACCTCTTGTCGAATGTTTCACACGAACTGCGCACCCCGCTGGTGTCGGTGATGGGCTACACGGACATGTTGCTGCATGGGAAGGTGGGCCCCATCAACGACATGCAGCTGGAATACCTGCAGATCAGCATGCGCAATGTGGAGAAGCTTGTGACCCTGATCGAGAACCTGCTTGATTTCTCCCGCCTGCACCGGGGTGCGGAGGAGATGGTTTTCGACACCTTTGACCTCGCCGAGTGCGCGCGCAGCAGCATCCAGATTATCCGTCCGGTGGCTGACGGTCGTAACATCGAGGTGACCCTGAAGACGGTATCCCGTGTGGCGTCCGGCGAGGATGACCTTTCCACGGAGGCGCCTCCGGCCGTGTTGGTGGAGGGCGACAAGAGCAAGCTCGGGCAGGTGTTCAACAACCTGTTTTCGAATGCGGTGAAATTCAATCAGAACGGTGGTCGGATCGATGTTCGCATCGCAGTGGGAGAGGACACGGCCGAGGTTTCGGTCAGTGACAGTGGAATCGGCATTCCCGAGGATGCGCAAGACAAAATCTTCACGCGATTCTATCAGTGCGACAGTTCCTCGACCCGCAAGTATGGCGGGACGGGCATCGGTCTGGCGATTGCGCAGGATATCGCGCGCTTGCATGGCAGCCGTATCACGGTGAGCAGCAAGCCGGGCGAGGGCAGTGTGTTTCGCTTTTCCCTGCCGCTGAAGAAGGACGTGCGCAAACACGGCGACCCACTGCCGATGGGGCTGTCGAGTCCGGCGGAAACCCATTTGCTGGTTGAACTCGTGACTCAGGATCGTGCCATGAGCACGCAGATCCGGAACATTCTGGTGGCCGAGGGGATGGACGTGATCCACGCGGCCTATCCGTCCGCCGCGATTTCCCTCGCCAACCGCTACAATCCCGATTGTCTGCTGGTGGACTCCGAATCCGGTGCCACAGGGGCGATGGCACTGGAAGAGATTCTCACACAACCCGGCGGCACAATCGCACCGATTATTTTGCTGGCGAATGATGATGAATTGTACGAGCGTTTCCGGCATTGCATTGCCGCACGCGTAAAGCGTGGATTCCGCAAGTCCATGCTGCTTTCGGGGATTCACTACGCGCTGTCCAAGGGGATTCCCGACGGACAGCAGCTGGGCGATTCGATTTTGTGCGTCGATGACGACCCGGAAATCGTGACCTTCATGGTTCGCTGCCTGAGCAACGAGGGCTACCATGCGGACGTGTGCAGTTCGGGCGAAGAGGCGCTTGAGCGCATCGCCACGGGGAATTACTGGCTGGTGCTGCTGGATATTGCCATGCCCGGACTGGACGGCTGGGAGGTGTGCCGCCGGGTGAAGTCGGAAACCACCCTCGCGGGCATCCGGGTTTACCTGGTGACGGCGAAACCGGTCAATCGAGATCTGCCGCGCTTGCAGGAATCGGGCGCGGACGGATATATTCTCAAGCCGTTCAAAGCGGAAGAGTTGCTGGGCGCGGTGCAGGGGTATGAATCCCGGCGACCGAAGGTTGGTGAAGAAGAACCCGGCGCGGAATCGGTTTGAGCCGCACGCCGGATAAGGGAACGTCTTGAAGAGTGCATCGGATACCGCTCATGGGCTGCCGGACGCGGGCATAGACCGCCATCCGCTGATCTTTCTGCTGCTGTTCAACCGCCCGTATTGGCGGCGTTACGCGGTGGGCGCCTTGCTGGCGGTTTTTTTCGCCGTGGTAAGTCTGGGTACGCCCTTTGCCTTTCGGCAGATGGTGACCGATTTTGACGCAGGGCACATGAACGCAAAGCGCCTGGCGGTTTACTTTTTGGTCTTTCTCTCCATCGCCTCATTCTCCGGGGTCTTTCGGTATTTTCAACGCATGCTCATGATCGGCACCTCGCGTTGTTTCGAGTACGACCTGCGCAACTACTATTTCCAGCATATCCTGAGCCTGTCGCGCGCCTTCTTTCACCGCTGCCCCACGGGGGACATCATGGCGCGCGCGACCAATGACCTGAATTACGTCCGCGATTTCGTGGGGCCCGGTATCATGGGAGCGGTGGATATGATCCAGTTGCCGCTCACCATCGGGGCCATGGTTCACATGAGTCCGCGTCTCACCCTGCTCATGGCCGCGCCCCTGCCCATCGTCACCCTGTTGGTGTATTTTTTCGTGCGCTTCATGCACACCCAGTCCCGCATTGTGCAGGAGTTGTTCGCGGCGGTCACGGAAAAGGCGCAGGAAAATCTGGCGGGCGCGCGGGTGGTGAAAGCCTACGGCATTGCCGACCGTGAACAGCGGGTCTTCCTGCAGGTTTCCAAGGACTACATGCGGGCCAACCTCAAACTTGCGGTCGTGACCTCCATGGCCTGGCCGATGATTGGCGCGTTCATTGGCGGTGTCGTGCTGCTGGCTATATGGGAAGGTGGCCGCCTCGTGATTGCAGGCAAACTCGATCTCGCCAATATGACGGGCTTCCTGTTGTGCCTTCTCATGATCGTGTGGCCTCTGGCGCAGTTTGGCTGGATCCTCACCCTTTATCAGCGTGGCGCGGTCAGCATGGAACGCCTCAAGCGGGTGTTTCAGGAAAAGCCCGATGTCTTCGACGGCCCGGACACCGATCCTGAGGCCAAAATCGAAGGTGGTGCGGTGCGGTTCGAAAATGTGTCCTTCGCCTATCACAGCGCGCCCCTCAGCGAAACCAAGGATGCCGAGAAGAGCCCTGAACCCGGTCGCGCTGCATTGACGGCGATTGACTTTGAAATTCCCGCCGGGCAGACGGTGGCCATCGTCGGCCCGACCGGTTCGGGTAAGAGTACCCTGACGGCGCTGCTGGCGCGGGAATACGACCCCACCGAGGGCCGCGTGCTTGTGGATGGCCGGGATATCCGGCAACTGCCGCTGCGAGTGCTGCGCGGCGCGATCGGTTGCGTGCCGCAGGACACCTTCATCTTTTCTGAAACCGTTTTCGAAAACGCAAAACTGGGACGACCGGACGCGACGGATGACGAGGTGCGGGGGGTGTGCGCGATCGCGCAACTCGAGGAGGCGCTGGGCGACATGCCGGACGGCATGAACACGCTGCTCGGTGAACGCGGCATCAATTTGTCGGGCGGCCAGAAACAGCGGCTTGCCCTCGCGCGGGCGCTGCTGTGCGACCCCGCCATCTTGGTGCTGGATGACGCGCTGTCCAGTGTGGACACCCATACGGAAGAGCGTATCCTCGAGGGACTGCGGGCCTTCATGGCCGGACGCACGAGCCTCATCATCGCCCACCGCATCTCCAGCATCCGGCATGCGGACTCCATTGTGGTTCTGGACGGAGGACGGATCGTTGAACGGGGCACGCACGATGAACTGGTGGCTCTGGACGGTCTCTACGCGGGCATGTACCGGCGGCAATTGCTGGAGACGGCGCTCGAAGACGGCGTGCCAGTGGAAGGGGGTGCGTCATGAGCGACGGTTATCACATGCACGACGAGGTGCAGCGACGTTCCTTTGACACCCAGAGCATGCGCCGATTGCTGCAGTATGTTCGACCCTATCGCGGCTGGATGATCAGTGCCCTGTTCCTGCTTCTGGGCGCGGCGGTGCTGAGCAATCTCAACCCCACGCTCATCATGTGGGCCATCGACACCTATATCGCCAGCCCTGAGCGCACCGCGCTGGAACAGGCCCACGGAGATCCCGCCCTGCTTCAGGCCGCCATCCGGGAAAATCGCCATGGGCTCACGATGCTTACCGTCATCTTGGCCGGGCTGCTTATTGGCGAGCTGTTGCTGCGCTGGGGTCAGCTCATCATCGTCTCCTTCGTGGGGCAAACCACGATGCTCAAGATGCGCATGCAGCTTTTCGCGCACCTGCAGGAAATGCCGTTGCGCTTCCTCGATCGCAATCCCGTGGGACGCCTCATGACGCGCGTCACCAATGACGTTGAAAAAATACAGCAGACCATCGTGACGGGTGTGGTGCAAGCGGCTAGCGATTGCATGTCCCTCGTGGTGGTGCTGATATTCATGCTCGTGATCGACTGGCAATTGGCGCTCATCGCGCTGGCTCCCGTTCCGCTCATCGCCACGGTCACCCTCCTTTTCCGCAAGTATGCGCACCATTCGTTTCTCGAGATCCAGCGGAAAATAGCCCGGGTCAATGCCTACCTGCAAGAAAACGTCAGCGGCATGCGGCTCATCCAGCTATTTTGTCGCGAGGAACCGCACTTCGCCGAATACCGCGCGCGCAACGCCGACCATCGTGATGAATGGTTGCGACAAGTGCGCAACTACGCCCTCTATTTCCCCGCCGTGGAATTTCTGGGCACCCTCTCCCTTTCGCTCATCATTCTTTTCTGCGGTGCGCGTATCCTCAATGCCAATTCGGCAGCCACGGCGGCCAATATGGTAACGGGACATGCTTCCTACGGCACGATGTTCGCCTTCGTTTTTCTGGCGGACCATTTCTTCGGCCCGATCCGATCCCTCGCCGATCGTTACAACTTGTTGCTGGAGGCGATGGCTTCTTCCGAGCGTGTGTTTGCGCTGCTCGATACGCAGCCTGAGATCCAGGACAAGCCCGATGCGGTGCCTTGTGAACGACTGAATGGCTCCGTTGAATTCGACAACGTGTGGTTCTCCTATGGGGACGAAAACGCCGAATCCATCAAGCCGGAGGACTGGATACTCAAAGGCATCAACCTCAAGATCGAACCGGGCGAGCGTGTGGCTATCGTGGGGCATACGGGTGCTGGAAAAAGCACCATCATCGGTCTGCTGAGCCGCTTCTATGATGTTCAGCGGGGAGCGATTCGAGCCGACGGGGTGGATGTGCGCGATTATCAGCAGGTTGCCCTGCGTCGGCGTATCGGCGTGGTGTTGCAGGATGTTTTTCTGTTTTCCGGTACGATCGAGGACAACATCCGCTTGGGCGACACCACGATGACGATGGAACGAGTGCGCGAATGCGCGGAATATGTCAACGCGGGAAAATTCATCGATAAAACGCCGGGCGGCTACCAGTATCACGTCGGTGAGCGCGGCAATAACCTGTCGACTGGCGAACGGCAACTGCTGGCCTTTGCGCGAACCCTCGCGCATAATCCCGACATTCTGGTCCTCGACGAGGCCACTTCCAGCGTGGATACCGAGACCGAGGCGCTCATTCAGGATGCCATCGGCAAGCTCATGGAAGGTCGCACCAGTATCGTGATTGCGCACCGACTTTCCACGGTCCAACACGCCGACCGGATTGTGGTGATGCACCACGGCGAAATCCGCGAGACGGGAACTCATCAGGAACTGCTTGCGAAAGGCGGTCTGTATCGTACCCTCTACGAATTGCAGTACAAGGGGCAGGAAATCGGCGGTCGTTCTTAAATCTCGCGCTAGACCCGCAGGAAGATTTTTCGCTGATAGAGGAAGCGAAGAAAAATCAGCGAGAACGCCAACGATACGATGACCTTGAGCAGGTAGGCGGCATCGGCACCCACCGCCTCAGCAATTCCTCCGCCAGTAAGCCGAACCGAGAGGGCGTTGAAGTCCATGAAATTCCGCGCCAGATAGATCGTGAGCGCGTTTGCGCCAATCCACAGAAAAGGCGTTGTCCAAGCGCGAAACTGAAGCACATCGACAATCCCGTGGATGAGGGCCAGCAGCAGGAAGCTCAGTCCGCCCGCAAGCATGGCGTAGGTGGGGGTCCACAGCAGTTTGATGATGGGGATCTCGATGCTTGCAAGCAAGGCCAGCGCGCAGAGTCCTGCACCGATAGCGGCCAGCCGTACGGTTTTCTGGATTTCCCGCAATCCCTGCGTTCTAAGGATCCGCGCGGCCCACACACCCATGAGGCAATTGGTGGTGGCGGGTAAGGTGCCGAGCAGGCCGTTTCCGTCCCAAGAACCTTCATGCTTGTGGCCCGGCAGACAATGTTGATCCAGCCAGGCGGCCCAATGCGTCTCCTTGGCCCATGAAACCGCCGCTTGTCCCGGCACGGGCACGCAGGCCAGCAGAAGCGCATACGCAAGCAGTAGTGCGACTGACATCACGATGAGGTTGCGGGGGTTGAGGTGGCAATAGAGCAGGCTGGCGATGCCATAGCACAGGGCAATGCGTTGCAAGACGCCCATCCACCGGATGTCGCCCCATCCGCTGCTCACCCCGCCGTTGTATACGACACCAAGCGCAAAGAGCAGCAGGGTGCGCCGGGCGATGCGTGCATACGCACCGGGGAGTCCACCGGTCTGCAATACGCAGTCGAGCGAGAACACCACCGAAAGGCCGGTGACAAAAATAAACAAGGGGAAGATGAGGTCGTAGAAGGTGAAGCCGACCCATCCCGCATGCTCGAATTGCGGCAGTAGTCGCGCGCGGATGGATTCACCGCAGAAGGGCAGAAGGCCCAAGGCCAACCCTGTGCCTCCGGCCAACCAGAACATGTTGAACCCGCGCAACACATCGACGCTCAACAGGCGTTCGGTGCGGTTTTCCGGTGTTGTTGCACTCAAGACTTAAGCCTCCGTCGGCCTCCCTAATTTCGCTGGATACTATAACAAATCCGATGGATCGGCCGCTGAACCCCAACCTCCGCGTCATTTCCAACGCAGTGAGAAATCTTATCCCGGCAATAGCGCCCCCAAAGGCGAATATCGTCCCAAGATTTCTCCTCATTCCATTCGTTGAAATGACGTGGCGTGGCGAGAAGACCCTTTCATCGCTAAAGCACATTGTTCACGCTTCAGCGTGCACCTGGGCGCATACCTCGTAACACAGCGATGCAGTTGCGTTCTTTGTTTGCACGGCGGGTATTTGCTACACTCAGTTTTGGTTTTTCCCTTGGGCCGGGTCGGGCAAGATGGACTTGGGCGAGTTGCCGGCCGCAAGGGTAGACGATGTACGGGAGTCACCGTGCGTCCATTCTTTATCGCCTCGGCGGAGACGTTTCCAGATCCGCGCGGTTTGGGAACACAGGAGCGTGTCATGATTGAATCCAGGTTTGTTGAACGGATTGCGCAGGAAACCGGCATTACGGCGGCACAGGTCGCGGCGGCCATCCCACTGTTCGACAAGGGTGCCACGGTGTCCTTTGTGGCCCGCTACCGCAAGGATCTCACCGGCAATCTGCATGAGTCGGTTCTCGAACAAATCCAGGAACGCAACGCCTACTTTATCGCGCTGACCAACCGGCGCAACGCCGTGTTGGAAAACATTGAAAAAGAAGGCAAGATGACGGACGCGCTTCGGGCCGAAATTGGCGACGTGTATGATCAGATCGAGCTTGAAGATCTTTATCTGCCGTTTAAGAAGCAGCGTCGCACCAAGGCGGCCATGGCGCGCGAGCAGGGCTTGGAGCCACTGGCGGATTTTGTTTGGGAGCAGCGAACCGATGGCCCCTCGTTGGAGGAGTTCGCCAACGGCTTCATGAATCCCGAGAAGTCGGTGGGCACTCCCGAAGATGCGCTGCTGGGCGCACAGTACATCCTCTCGGAACAGGTTGCGGCCGATCCTTTCGCGCGAGGACTGCTGCGCGGCGAGATGCTGGAGAACGGGGTGCTTTCTTCGCGTTCGACGAAAAACGCCGAAGATGGCAAGACGAAATTCGAGCCCTACTACAACTACAGTGAGCCGCTTTCAAAAATCCCCTCGCATCGCCTTCTTGCTGTGTTGCGTGGGGTTCGCATGGGCGTGCTCCACATGGACATCCTGATTGATGATGTGGCGATTCTGGAGAAACTGGTCGGTCACTATCTCAAGCCGGACTCGTTTTATGAAGCCGCGATACGGGTGGTGGTGGAGGATGCCTATCAGCGCCTGCTCCGCCCCGCCATTGAGAGTGAGGTTATCTCGCTGATCCGCAGACAGGCGGACGAAGAGGCGGTGGCCGTGTTTCGGCAGGCCGCCGAGCATGTGCTGATGACCCCATGCGCCGGTGCGATCGCGGTGCTGGGTGTCGACCCCGGCAACAAGAGCGCGGTGAAAGCGGTCGTCGTGAAAGCCTCCGGTGCCTTTGTGGAGGCGGCGACGCTCTGTCTTGAGGGCCCGGACAAGAACGAGGCAGCCGCCGAGGAAACCTTGCTCGGCCTGCTCGACCGAAACAGCACGCACGCCATCGCCGTGGGCAACGGTGCCGGTTCCCGCGATGTCACGGATTTCTTGCGGACGGTCCTGGAAAAACACAATCGCCGCAACGACTTTGTGGCCTATGTAAACGAAGTGGGCATCTCGGTGTATGCGGCGTCGAAGCAGGCGCGCGAGGAGTTCCCTGAGCAGGATGCGGCGACGCGCGGCGCCATTTCGATCGCCCGCCGATTGCAGGATCCGCTGGGGGAACTGGTCAAAATTGAACCCAAGAGTCTCGGGGCGGGGCAATACCAACATGACGTAAACCAGCGCCGTTTGCGTGAGGGATTGACGCAGACCGTGGAATACTGTGTGAGCCGGGTGGGTGCGAATCTCAACACCGCTCCTGTCGATGTACTGCGATACATCAGCGCGATCCAAACCGGCACGGCGCAAAATATCGTGGCTTTCCGCGAAGAGCATGGCCCGTTCAAGAATCGACGGCAGTTGCTGGATGTTTCGGGCATCGGCGAGAAAACGTACGAGCAGTGCGCGGGCTTTCTGCGCATAAGCGGGGGCGAAGAACCGCTGGACGCCACGGCGATCCATCCGGAGCTGTACCCGATTGTCGCCAAAATGGCCGCCCAGGTGGGCGTTGCTCCGGCTGATCTGGTCGGGAATCATGATGCCCTGCGTAAACTCGACCTTGAGGCCTTGGTGGATGCCGACAGCGGCCTGGCGACACTCACTGATATCCGACAGGAACTGTACCGCCCGGGGCGCGATCCGCGCCATCCTTTCCAGGCCCCGCATTTCCTCGAAAACGTCCACACCTTTGAACAGGTTGAAGTCGGCATGGAAATGGACGGCGTGGTCACCAACGTCACTGATTTCGGCGCCTTTGTCGACATTGGCGTGCATCAGGACGGATTGATCCACCTCTCCGAATTGTCCCGACGCTTTGTGAACGACCCGCACAAGGTCGTGCATCCCGGCGATGTCATCCGCGTCCGCGTGGTCAAAATCGACCAAGCCACGCGACGTATTTCCCTGTCGCACAAAGCGGCGGTGGCGGAGGCTCCGGTTCGTGCGCGACAGAGTGCCCGCCCGCAGCCCGCAGCGTCGTCTTCGGGCGATTCAGCAGCGCCCCAGTCACAGGATCGCGCGCCCCGGAATCAGGACCGAGAACGGCCTGCCCGTGGACGGGAGGGAGAGCGGGATTCGCGCGATCGTGATGGCGAGCGCGCACCCCGGCGCAGGGATGAGGGACGTCCCTCACGGGATAAGGATGCACGCCGTCCCAGTTCGGGTGGAAGGCAGGCCTCGAAATCCCCCACGGTGTTCAATCAGCCCGGTTCGCAAGAGGGACTCAACACCCTGCTGGCCGATCAATTGGCGGCATTGCGGGAAAAGCTCGGCAGATAGCACGATCCTTTACACAGAGATCCGCGCACGCTGTCTCGCCCGTGAGACCTACAGGGTGATGCTCTTGAACTGCGGCAGGTGATCCTTGTTCTTTCGCAGCATGTCCTGTACCATTTTCCGGATTTCGGCGAGTGACAGCACGGCCGCCGTCAGCGGATCGTAGCAAATGGCGTGGTAGACCATCATGGGGTCACCGGTGAGCGCGGCCTCCACCGCCATTTCTTCCACGGCGATGCTGAGGTTGTTAAGCGCAGCGCACTGGGGCGGCAAGGCCCCGGCGTGGATGCTGTTGAAGCCGCGCTTGTTCGCGAGCACGGGCACTTCCACGCAGGCGTCCTGGGGCAGGTTTGAAATCAGCCCCTTGTTGGGCACGTTGCCGTTGAATTCAAAAGGTTCACCGCCCAGATACGCATGAATGATCGACGAGGCGTATTCGTGACCGCGCGCAAGATCGATGGGCGCGCCTTCCTTGAACCATTCCTCAATTTCTTTTTTCCACTTGGTCTTGCGGCGCTGGTATTCCTTCAGGATAAAGGCGTATTCGCCGGGGTTCCAGTTCGTGCCGGTGGTGCAGTATTTCTTGATGAGATCGGGCCGCTTGCGGAACCACCAGTTGTATTCGCTGTTGTGTCCGCTGGATTCGGTCACATAATAACCGAGCGCGAGGAACATTTCGTTGCGTACAAGTTCCGACTTGTAGATTTTCGTTTTCTCGACAGCCTTCCGAATCTCGGGATAGGCGTCCTGGCCATTGCGTTTGTACTCGATATACCAGGCCTGATGGTTGATGCCCGCCGACACATAGGTGACTTCGTCCATGGGCGCGCCAATCCACTCGGCCAACATCATCGCCGTGCCCTGCACGCTGTGGCACAGCCCGGTGACCTGTATGCCCGAGGTGCGCTGCATGGCACGGCAAAGCATGGCCATGGGGTTGGTGTAATTGAGCAGGATGGCGTTGGGGCAATAACGCTCCATGTCGCGGCAGATGTCGATCATGGTGGGGATGGTGCGCAGGGCGCGGAAGATGCCGCTGGGGCCTCGCGTGTCGCCCACGTTGGTGTCCACGCCATATTTCTTGGGAATTTCGATGTCATAGCGCCATACATCGACGTCGCCGCAGAGAATGGTGCAGCACACGGCGTCTGCGCCCTTGAGGGCTTCCTTGCGCTCCCGTGTGGCGAGCACTTTGGCCGGGTATTGGCCCTTTGCAATAATGGACTCCACGGCGCGCTTGGCGAAATCGAGCCGCTCCTCGTCGATGTCCATGAGCGCGATGGTGGCGTCTTTTGTGGTTTCAAAAGTGAGTAGGTCGCGCACCAGTCCGCGCGTGAACCCCAGACTTCCGGCACCGATAAATGCAATCTTGGCCATGATTCCTCTCCTTCCATGCCTTGGCGTTATGTCTGCGCTATTATACAGCACCGCCCCGGAGGTTTCGACACCACCGATCAGACCCTGGAACCGGGAAACGCAGGGCGCTGGATGCGGCACAAAGGTTCAACGAGCCGTCAAAATGGTGTACAATATGCGCCCCGGCGGACGCTGCGCCTTCGTCAGGACGGCCCTATGGAATTAAACGGGCATGGTTCTGGTTTCCTGTTAAACCGATGCCAACCGGTTGGGCGTGTTTTCCGGCGGGCGTTGTAGATTCCCGGGTGCAGACCTCCTTTTCGGGCTATGAGGGGGTGGTCAGCTCTTTCCCCGATCCGCACAGCTTGGAGCAACAATCTCATGATTCAAAAGACGGTACTCGACGACCTCCACACCCCGCTGGGTGGCCGCATGGTGGACTTCAGCGGTTGGTGGTTGCCCATTTCCTATGCGGGCGTGTTGGCGGAGCATCAAAGCTGCCGTACGAGTGCCGCCGTGTTCGATACCGGCCACATGGGCTTGTTTCACATTGCCGGCAAGGACGCCGCAGAGTGGTTCAGCCACATCGGCACGCAGGATGCCCCCCGACAGTCCATTGGCCGTTGCCGCTACGGCTTTCTCCTCAACGAAGAGGGCGGGGTGCTGGATGATACCGTGCTGGTTCGCCTTGGGGCGGAGGATTTTGTGCTGGTGGTGAACGCGGGAACTGCCGACACCGACTTTGCGTGGATTGAGGCGCGCTTGCAGGCACCGGTGCAGCTGGAAAATCTTTCGCGCGCCGGTTGGGGCAAGGTCGACGTTCAAGGCCCGCTTTCTTACGGCGTTCTCGCGCCGTTGTGCGCTCCGGAGCTTGGGGGGCTGCAGTACTTTACCGGCATCCGGACCCGTTGCATGGATGCCGACTGTATCATTACACGCACGGGTTATACGGGCGAATTGGGCTTTGAAGTCCTGGCCCCGGGCGCGACCATTCGGGCCTTGTTCCAGCAGCTCGTGGCGGATGACCGGGTATCCCCGGCGGGCTTGGGTGCACGCGACAGTCTGCGCCTCGAAATGAGCTACCCCCTGTACGGTCACGAACTCAGCACCGCCTTCAATCCGATTGAGGCGGGTCTGGGTGCTTTCGCGACTGACAGTCATTCCTACATCGGCGCGACGGCCTTGGCCGAGATCCGCGCGGCCGGGCCGAAAAGGCACCTTGTGGCCTTCACTCTGGATTCCCGGCGGAAACCCGCCCCCGGCGATGCGATTACCGTGGATGGTCGGACTGTGGGCGAGGTGACCAGTGGTACGTTTCTTCCCAGCCTCGCCTGTGGCGGCGGACTGGGTTATGTCGACCCGTCTTTAGCGTCTGCGGGCACGGAATTACGTGTCGTTTGTGAACGCGGGGAGTTGGTCGCGCATGTAAAGGATAAACCCCTTTATGCCAGCGGCACCTGCCGGCAGAAACTGAACCCATGAGGAGTAGGCGCACATGACACCGGACGATCTTTTGTACACCAAGCAGCACGAGTGGATTCGCGTTGAGGGCCAGACCGCGACGGAAGGTATTACGGATTTTGCCCAAGCCGCGCTCGGGGACATCACCTTCGTCGAACTACCCGCTCTGAACAAGAAATTGAAACAAGGCGACGAGGCGGCGCAAATCGAGTCGTGCAAGGCGGCCGCGAGCGTTTACGCGGCGGTTTCGGGCACGGTGGTGGCCGTCAACAGCGCCCTTGAAGAAGATCCTGCGGCGGTCAATTCCGACCCTTATGGCGAGGGTTGGCTGTTTAAGATCGAAGCCGACACCCCGGAGGAGACCGGGAGTCTCCTGAACGCGGAACAATACAACAAGCACACCGAGGAGGCCTGAGTCTAAATGCCTTTTATCGCGAACACCGATGCCCAGCGCAAGGAAATGCTGGAGGTCATTGGCGTGCAGCACATCGACGAGCTGTTCGCCGATATCCCCGCGCATTTGCAATGCGGCGAGATCAATATACCGAAGGGACTGTCCGAACAGGAGGTTCGAAACCGTTTGGACATCCTGTCCAAGCGCAACAATGTGGACTACTTCAATTTTCTCGGCGGCGGATTTTACGATCACTACATCCCCGCCGCAGTGAGTGCCATTACGGGCCGCAGCGAGTTCTACACCGCTTACACCCCGTACCAGCCGGAAATCTCGCAGGGCACGTTGCAGGCCATCTACGAGTACCAGTCGGCCATGTGCCGGTTGACGGGGATGGAAGTCGCCAATGCCTCGCTCTACGACGGAGGCACGGCCATCTGCGAGGCCATCATCATGGCGGCCAACATCACCGACCGCAAGCGCATCGTGATTGACGACAGCGTCAATCCCATCTATCGCAAGATGGTGCGTTCCTACACGAGCAACCTGGGCTTGGAACTCATCGAGATTCCCTCCAAAGATGGGATGCCGGATCGTGGGCTTATCGAAGCCGCGCTCAACGACCAAACAGCGGCGCTGGTTGTGCAGACACCGAACTTTTTCGGATGCATTGACGACGTCACGGACCTCGGCGAGCGCATCCACAGCCACGGCGGACTTCTGGTCGTCTCGACCTATCCGTTGGCGCTTGGGCTGTTGCGCCCCCCGGGAGAATGCGGTGCGGACATCGTTGTGGCCGAGGGGCAAAGCCTGGGACTCACCCTTTCCTTCGGCGGACCGTATCTGGGCATTCTCACCACGCGCAAGAAATTCGCGCGGAAGATACCGGGACGCATCGCGGGACGAACGGTCGACGCCAAGGGTCGGGAAGGCTTCGTACTAACCCTGCAGGCCCGTGAACAGCACATTCGCCGTGAAAAGGCCACGTCGAACATCTGCACCAATCAGGCGCTTTGCGCGCTGACTTCGCTGGTCTACCTTTCGCTGATGGGGAAGGAAGGACTCGCCGAAGTCGCCCAGACCTGCGCCGACAAGGCCGCGTATGCCCGCGAACGGCTCCTGCAGGTGCCGGGCGTGTCGCTCCGCTTTCCGCCGGATCGCCCCTTCTTCAACGAGTTCGTGTTGCAGCTTCCCATGGCCGCCGACAAGGTCATCCGCCGCCTCTTTCTTCGGAGCGTGGCGGCAGGATTCCCGCTGGGCCGGTACTGGCCGGAAATGGACAACTGCCTGCTCATCGCCGTCACGGAAAAGCGCACAAAGGAAGAGATTGACTTCTTGGCGCATGCCCTGGGAGCCGTACTATGAAAACGATATTCGAAAAATCAATACCCGGTCGTCGTTCGACGCGACCTGTGGCCAGCGATGTCCCCACGAAAGCCAAGCTGGCCCCGAACCTGCTCCGCAAGCAGCCCGCCGCCCTGCCGGAACTTTCCGAACTCGATGTGGTGCGCCATTTCACCGGCCTTAGCCGCCTGAATTTCGGCGTGGACACCGGGTTTTATCCGCTGGGTTCATGCACCATGAAGTACAACCCGAAACTGGCGGAAGTCGTGGGTCGCAACCCCGGTTTTGCGATGCTGCACCCGCTGCTGCCCCAGCTTCCGGGCGGTGAGATTATGGTGCAGGGCGCGCTCGCCGTACTCTACGAAATGGATCGGCTGCTCTCCGAGATTTCCGGCATGGCCGGGTTCACCATGCAGCCCCTCGCGGGTGCGCACGGCGAACTCACCGGTGTGCTGATTATTGCGGCGTACCACAAAGACCGTGGGAATCATAAGAAGACCATTCTCATCCCCGACAGCGCGCACGGCACCAACCCGGCCAGTGCGGCCATTGCCGGATTTACGGTGAAGACCATTCCGTCCTCCGAAGACGGGCTGTTGGATGTGGAGGCCTTGGAGGCCGCCCTTGATGACGACGTCGCGGGTCTCATGCTCACCTGCCCGAACACGCTGGGACTGACGCACCCCCGTATCAAGGAAATCACCGACCTCGTGCATGCGGTGGATGGTCTGGTCTATTGCGATGGTGCGAACACCAACGCGATGCTGGGCCGTTGCCGTCCGGGTGATGTTGGTTTTGACGTCGTTCACATCAACCTGCACAAGACCTTCGCAACGCCGCACGGCGGCGGCGGGCCGGGCGCGGGGCCGGTGGGCGTGGTGGAGAAGCTCATGCCGTATCTGCCGGTGTCCGTGGTGCGTGAACGGCAGGATGGCACCTATTACCTCGAGTACGACCACCCCAAGTCCATCGGGTACATGTCGCCCTTCTACGGCAACTTTGCCGTCATTTTGAAGGCGTACACCTACCTGCTGATGGTGGGCAGCGAAGGTCTGCCGCGCATTTCCGGCAATGCGGTGCTCAACGCAAACTACGTGTTGGCGCGTCTGCGCGAACACTACGAGTACCCCGTGAAGAGCAAGCAGCCCTGCAAACACGAGTGCGTGCTGTCCGCCGTGCGTCAGGCAAAGTCTGGCGTGCGCGCCTTGGACATCGCGAAGACACTCATGGACTACGGCTTCCATTCGCCGACCATCTATTTCCCGCTCACCGTCAAAGAGTGCATCATGATCGAGCCGACGGAAACGGAATCGAAGGAGATGCTGGATGCCTTCTGCGACGCCATGATCGATATCGCGCGTATCGCGGATGAGAATCCCGAAAGCCTGCATGACACGCCGCGTTCCACGCCGGTCAGCCGCCTCGACGAGGTCAAGGCCGCGAAGGAACTTGACGTGGCGAGTTACTAATTGGATGCCGGGTCGTGCCCTGTTCAGGGCGTGGCCCGGCATTCCTTTTTTCAGCTGAAATCTACCCTTGGAGTGTGCCCCGCTAATGCCGACTTCCGTGCTTATCATCGCAAACCCCGTGGCGGGTGGTGGACAGGGACGCATCCGTGCGGAGGCCTTGAGTAGGGCCCTTGAGGCGCGGGGCTGCGCCGTGGTGTGCAGGCTCACCGAAAAATCCGGCGACGGGCAGAATTTTGCAGGGGAAGCTGAGCCGGTGGATTGCATCGCGGTGGTGGGTGGCGACGGCACGCTGAACGAGGTGGTGAACGGCGTGCGTGAGCCGGGGGTCTGCATTGCCGCCCTGCCCGCCGGTTCCGCCAATGTGGTGGCGCGTGAATTCGGCATTACGCCCGATGCGGAGCGGGTGGCGTCTTGGATTGTGGAAGGCCGCGCGCGGCCGATGGATCTGCTGGAGTCCAACGGTCGGCGGATCATTCTGGGCGCGGGTGCCGGTTTGGACGCGGCCATTGCGACGGCCGTAAAGGCGAGGCGTGGCAGCAAGTCGAGCGTGTTTCACTGGATTCTTCCGGGGATTCAAACCGCATTGCACTACACCTACCCGTGTGTGCGGGTGACGGTTGATGGCGCGGTGGTGTGTGAGCGAAGCCCGTATGTGGTGGTGGGCAATTGCCGCTATTCGGCGGGGATTTTCCCGGCCACCCGCAAGGCGCAAGTGGACGATGGGTTGATTGATGTTGTCGCCCTCAAGCGTCTCAACGCTTGGCGTCTGCCGCTCTTGTTGGCAACGGTATGGTCGCCACGTTTTCCTGAGCGGGACGATCTGGTTTATGTCCAGGGCCGCGAGGTTCATCTTGAGCCGGTGGACGGTGTGCCGGTGGCCCTGCAGATTGATGGTGACCCGGCTGGTGTGACCCCGGCCCGTTTCACCATCCTGCCAAAGGCCATCCGCTTTGTGACGCCGTGCTAGTGGTACGGAGGAGGGTCAACCGCAGATGGCTTGACTGCGTTATCCCATCACATGGAGTGAAGGGACAACGAGTGCTGTTCGGTCGCATTTGCAATGCGATAGCGCCGAATGGCCTCAAACGCCTGCGATGCGCATTCCGGACAGTATCCGTGACTCACTTCCTCAACCAGTACCCGGAGGCTCGACGATTTCCATTCCAGCCCGTCGCGAACTTTTTTGCACACACAACATTGAACTACCATAGTCGCCTGCCTTTCTATTCCCGTTTTTGCCCGCAGCCAACATTAGAACAAGCATTTACCGTGCCACTTTCAAAACAACCCTACAGCTTGATTCGATTCCCGGACTACCACTAGACTATGGTCAATGACGGCATGTGGGTTGGCAGCTAAAGCCCCATATAAGGAAAATTTTTCCGACTTTGACAAATATATAGGTGCAAATCGAATTTCGAGCACATGTTTCGTATGCGCACTATTCTCGATTATTTGTCCAGAAAGAATATATTTGATGACAGAATCCCGTCGCTTTGACGGAACTGACGATTTTTCGGCACCATGACAGAGGCCCACAATGATAGAAGTTCAGGGTGTTTCTAAATACTATGGCACGATTCCCGCTCTGCGGGATGTGACCTTTCAGGTCGGCCAAGGGGAGGTGATCGGCTTTCTCGGTCCGAACGGGGCGGGAAAGAGCACGACGATGCGCATCCTTACGGGGTTTACCCCGGCTTCCCGGGGCACCGCGCGGGTGGCGGGGTTTGAGGTGCATCAATCTCCCCTGGAGGTGAAGCGCCGGGTGGGCTACCTGCCTGAGCGGGTTCCGCTTTACGACGAGATGGTCGTGGGTGCTTTTTTGCGCTATGTCGCGGAGATCAAGGGCATTGCCCGAGCTGCGCGCACGACCGAAGTGGGGCGGGCCATGGAGCGTTGCGGTCTGCTGGGCATGGAGAAACGGACGCTTCGGAATTTGTCGAAGGGTTACCGTCAGCGGGTGGGGCTTGCGCAAGCTTTGCTCGGTTCGCCACCGGTGCTTATCTTGGACGAGCCGACGGTTGGTCTGGATCCCCGGCAAATCATAGAGATCCGGAAAATGATCGCTGAGCTGGGCCAGGATCACACGGTGCTGCTCAGCACACACATCCTGCCAGAGGTGGCGATGGTGTGCCAGCGGGTGCTTATTCTCAACGAGGGCCGCATCGTGGCGGAAAACCGGATGGATCAGTTTCAGGGTGGCGACGCCGAGGCACGCGCCCGCGAGCTGGAGTCGGCGTTCATGGCGGCCATCACGCGGGATCGCGCGCTTGAGGAGGGTGCGGCATGAGGAACACTTGGGCCGTATGCAAGCGTGAGTTTGCGAGTTATTTTTCCACCCCGGTGGGTTATGCGGCGGCGGGCATTTTCGCCGCGCTTGCCGGGTTGGGCTTTGCGGTGTATTTCATCGACTACGCCACCATGTCCCAATCGCCCCGTTTGTATGGTTTTACGACCGCGCCCGATTTCGAGGAAACCATGCTGAGTCCCTATCTGGTTTTCTGTGGGCAGATGATTATGTTTCTGTCGCCGCTGCTTACCATGCGGCTCATCGCCGAGGAGCGGCATCGCGGCACCATCGAACTGCTCCTCACGTATCCGCTGCGGGATCGGGAGGTGATTTTTGGCAAGTATCTGGCCTCGCTGGGCATGGTGGCAGTGCTGCTGCTTTTTGTCGCCGTGCAGGTTGCGCTTGTGGGCTACTATACCCGGGTGGAACCGGCGGTGTTGCTTCTGGGTGTGCTCACCGTGTTTCTCATGGGAGCGGCATTCTCGAGTCTGGGGCTCTTTGTATCGTCAATCACCCGGAACCAGGTGACCTCCGGCACCTTGGCTTTCGGCTTGTGTCTTCTGCTGTATTTCACCGGCATCATGGGTGAATACCTGCCGAAGACCAATCCCACCCCCACGGCCTGGCCCGACATGGCGAGGGCGGTCGCGGGAATTCTGTATGGATTGTTTCGCGGCTTTGTCACGGAGCTCGACCTCGACGCGCATGCGAAGCAAATGGCGCAGGGCATCGTGCGCCCCAGCGACCTCGTGTACTATCCCCTCTTTTCCATTTTCTTTTTGTTCCTGACTTTCCGTGCGCTTGAAAGCCGGAATTGGCGGAGTGGCTCATGAAGCGGCGTCATTTGATGGGATGGGCCGCCTTAGCGGCCACGGCTTTTTCCTTGAACCTGGCGGTATGGCGTCCGGATCCCTTCCACTGGACAGTTCTTGTTCCTGCGGCGGTGGGGTTGGCGCTTGGGCTTGCCTGGGTGGTTTCCATCGTGCTCGTGCTGGCCGACAAGACGGCCATACAGGATCGGTCGCTGGGTGGCTTGAACGCCGCCGTGTCCTCGCTGATTTTTCTGGGCATCTGCGTGATGGTGTACGTTTTCGTGCGACAGTGGGACGCGTCCTGGGATCTGACGGCCGAGGCCCGGCGCGATTTGGCCCCGCAGACGGTTCGCGTGCTGGAGAGCATGACCCAGGATGCACAGGTATTGTGTTTCTTCCTCAGTATCGAGGACGACCTGGTGCAGATTGCGCGCGGCAAGACCCTGCGCTTTCTTGAGCAGTGCAAGAAGCACACCGACCTTCTCCATGTCGAGGAACTGGATCCCGATGTGGACAGGGATCGGCTCAATGCCCTCAAAGTCACTCATGCATCCCCCCAAGGCACTATTGTGATCCGCTGCAAGGATCGGCAGAAGATTATCCTGTTGTCCGGGGGCAGTCCCCGCCTTGAGGAACGCGATTTCACCAATGCACTGGTCAATGTGCTTCGCGAATCCAAGCCCATACTGTACTACCTGCAGGGGCACGGCGAAACCGATTTGGCGTCTGAAGATCCGCAATCGGGTGGCACCATGCTCGCGCAGCTGTTACAGGCCGAGGCCTATGACCTCAAGCCGCTTACCCTGAGCATCACCGAACCTGAAATCCCCGCCGACTGTGACGTTTTGCTCATCGGGAACCTTGCAAGCGACCTTCACCCGCGCGAACTTTCTGCGGTTGATCTCTTTTTGAAGCGGGGTGGCCGCATGATGCTTCTCATTGAACCCTGGGCTGGTGTAAAGCTCGGTGTAAGCCAGCGTGAACACCTGCGCCCGTTCCTTGAGGAGCAATACGGCATTACTATCGGCAGTGATTTTTGCTTCGCCGGGCAGCGCAAGGGCAAAGGCCGGTGGCAGGTCGAACTCACCACGGATGACGCCCCGTACAAGGATGTTGAGGAGGGATTTGGCGACTTCAAGGGCGCTTTCAACGCCACCCATCCCATCACCAGCAGTTTTGATCAGGTCGTGCTCTTTGAGGCCTGCCGGACGGTTTCGAAGGCCAAGAATATGCCGCCGGGTGTTGCCGTGACCGAGTTGCTGCGCACGCCGCCGGATTATTGGGGCGAAATCGATGTGGCCGGGCTTGCCGAGGGTCAGGCGATGAACCGCTCGGAGGATGAGCGGAAGGGGCCGCTGTCGGTGGCGGTCGCCGCTGTGCTGCCGGTTGCGCCGGATCTGATCCGGGAGGGTGGCCCGCGCGATGCACGCATTCTTGCCGTGGGTGACGCGACGTTCGCAATGAACGGCGGAATGAATACGCCGGGGAACCTCAATTTTGCGCTCAATGCCATGGGCTGGCTAACCCAGCGTGAGGAACTCATCGCCATTCGGCCATCGGCGAAATCGGATCCGCCCCTTATGCTGACCCCGGCCGACAAACGCGCCATCACTTGGATATCCACGCTGTTTACCGTGCAACTTGTCGTTATTGCGGGACTCTGCATGTACGTCTTGAGAAGGAAACACCAATGAGATTCCGCACCACCTTGGCCATGGGCGGGGTACTCCTCCTGCTTTGCACCGCGTATCTCGGTCTGCGTTACTATCAGCTCAAGCAGATAGGTGACAAGATTCAGGCGAAGCGCGTCTTTCACTTCATGCCGGAAGACGTGACGGAACTCACCATCGCGCGCATTGGCGAAGCGCCCAGCTCGGCCGTGCGCGATACCGCCGGATGGCGCATCACCCAGCCCGTTCCCACCATCATCCCGTTTCCCTATATGTGGGATCGCGTGTGCACCGGACTCGCCGCGCTGCTCAACGAGCGCGCCATCAAGAAACCTGACCGGGAGGCCAACCCTTATGGACTTGAGCAACCGGCGCTCACCGTGCGCTTTTCGGTGCGCGGGCAGACCGGGCCCGTTGAACTTCGATTTGGCGACATGACCCCGACCCAGACCTACCGCTATGCCCAAATGAATGCCGGGGATATCTTCCTTGTGCATAAGGACGCTTTCTTCGAACTTGACCGTTCCCTGGAGTTGCTCCGATCCCGCTTTTTGGTGGATGACCGCGAGTCCCCCATCCTGAAGCTTGAATTTGCGCGCATCGCCCAGGGAACCGAGACCGGCGTCAATCCCCCGGCCAAAGGCACCGAGTCGGTCGCGGTGATTTTGGAACGAGAGACGCCCCAATCGTTGTGGCGACTGACTTCGCCGGTGCAGTCGGGCGCGGATCAGGAACTCGCGGAGAAGTTGGTGGCCGCCGTGCAGAACGGCACAGGCCGGGACTTCATTGACACACCGACGGCCCTCTCGGACTATGGACTCGACCCGCCCGGTGCGCGGGTGACCGTGGTGGATGCCAAGGGCGCCCGTCGACAGACCATCTACTTCGGCAATACCGACACTACCGGGAAGAAGGAGGGGATGTTCGTGAGGCGCGACGATAACCCGGCGGTGTTCCTCGTGGATTCGACCATCCTCGGCGATTTCCCCAAGCAGCCTGATGCGTTCCGTGAGCGACGGCTTTTCACCGCATCCGTCGCCGATGTCCGCAAGATCCAATACACCGGCCCGGCAGACGCCTTCAGTCTGGTGCGCAAGGCGGGTGAAACATGGCAAATGGATCCGCCTGATCCGGAAGGCACCGATGCGGTGGCTGTGTCTGCATTCCTTGGGGCCATCAAGTCGGCCACGGCCGTGTATTTTCTGGAAGGCACACCCGCGCAATATGGGCTTGAGGCACCGGAGCTTCGCGTGACGCTCGATGCCGGGGAGAAGCACCCGGTTTCCGAAATCCGTCTCGCGCCCTATCGCGACAACGACCAGTACTATGTGGCCACGCAGGACGCGGGACAAGTCACCTTGGTGCCCCGAGCGAGCGCGGAATCCCTCATGGCTGAGCGCACCCAATTCCGCACCCGCATCCTGATGCGCTTCCCGAAGAGCGATGCCGTACAGCTGGTGTTTTCGCTCGACGGCCAGTCTTACACAATTGAAAAGGCCCACGATATCTGGAGCATCAAGGAGCCTGCCGGAAAAACCCTCGCCAACCAGAGCGATGTCGAGGCCTTGCTCACCACGCTGTCCCCCTTGGCTGCAGAATCGCTGGAGAACGAGAAAAACGACACGCCCGATACCTACGGACTGAACACCCCCGTGTTCAGCGCCGAAGTCACCACCCAGAATCCCACCGATCCCGACGGCCCGAAAAAACACGGCCCTGTTCGCATTGGTGCCCCAGCCAGCGACAACTCACAGCAACGTTTCGCGAGTAGTGCCGCAAGGACCGGGGTCTTTCGCGTGGGCCATGCCACCGTGGATGCCGCCCGAGAATTGCTTCGCAGTATCCAGTAGATTGGGGATTGACTCGTGTGTCAGTCGCCACTATACTGCCTAGGGGTATTGAACGGGTGGCCGGGATTGCCTGCGCGTCGGGTGACGCGTGGCGCAGGTCGGCCGGGTAACCAATCGGTTCTCCGCCCTGTGGCGGTGTGAGGGCCTCGATGAAAGGGCATGTGTGATGAAGAAAACTATTCAGCGGCGTCAATTTTTGAAGACGGCAGCCGCCGGGGCCGGACTACTTATTCTGCCGAGCCGGATCGTATTTGGCGCGAACACGCCCAGTAACAAGCTCAATATTGCTCTCATCGGGGCGCATGGCCGGGCCACGGCGCATTATGACGGCCTGGCCAAGGAAAACGTGGTGGCGATTTGTGACGTCAACGAGGAGCATCTTGATCTGGCCGCGATGAAGTTCCCGAAGGCGAAGCGGTACGTTGACTGGCGCAAGTGTGTTGAACAGAAGGATCTGGATGCGGTGGTATGCTGCACACCGGACCATGTGCACGCCTTTGTTGCGAATTGGGCGATGAACCGGGGCCTGCATGTGTACTGCGAAAAGCCGGTGGCGAACACGGTGGAGGAAGCGCGGGTGGTACGCGCCACGTACTTGAAGCACAAGGACAAGCTGGCCACCCAGAACGGCACGCAGCGTCACGCAGACGAAAACTTCAACCGCATACAGGAAATGATTATTGACGGGGCGATTGGTGAGTTGAAAACGGTGCATGCGTGGGGCAATCGTCAGCTGCCCCGTCCGGGCTATTTGCCCGCCGAAGGCAAACCGCCAAAGACGCTGCATTTTGATTTGTGGCTTGGCCCGGCGCCCCTTCACCCCTATAATCCGGGGTACTTTTCCGGGCAACCTGGCGCCAACTGTTTGCAGTGGAACATGTATTGGGATTTCGGTAGCGGGCAAGTGGGCGACATGGGCAGTCACACCATGGATCTGGCGTGGAATGCCCTTGATGCGGATTTGCCGACGGCAGCAGAGGCTACCGGTGATCCGTTTAATCCCGAAGTGACGCCGGTCAAGATGCAGGCCACCTTCCAGATCCCGGCCAACACGTGGCGGCCCGCTATTGGCGTGACGTGGTATCAGGGCGGGGCCATGCCGGAGTCGCCCACGGGCTGTGTCGACCTGAACAAGATTGATCACGGCGCGATGTTCCAGGGCAGCAACGGCTATCTCATCGCGAGTTTCAAAGATCGGCTTCTGTTCCCCTATGGTGCGAACACCGATATGACCTACTACAAGCACCGGGCCGCTGACCAACTGTTGCCGCCGGTGAAGAATTTCCAGCAGGAGTGGATTGATGCCTGCAAAGGCAGCTTGAAGACCTCCTGCGACTTTGATTATGCGGGCAAGATGACGGAAATGATGCACCTGGGACTGGTGGCGTACCGGGTCGGCAAGCCGCTGCAATACGACGGGGCAAAGGGACAGGTGACCAATAACGCCGATGGCGACAGCCTGCTGCGCCGTCAGTATCGCAAGGGCTGGACCCTTAACGGCTGATGCGTTACATGAAAATGGCCCCCGCAAGGGGGCCATTGTTTTTTTAAGGGGATTTCAGACTTCCCTGTTTGTCGGAACTACTTTTGAGCCACACTCGCGCTTTGAAACCGGTGGATGGGCAGGGGCATTTCTGAGTCCGCGCCGCGCACGGCTTTCCAGATGATCTCGTTGAGCTCAAACATGGGCGCGCGATCGATCTCGCTGAGATCCATCGCCAGGGACTCGCGCGCACCCCAAGCGGTGGGCTGGTTCATTTCATTGACGTCGATGCGGGGTTTGGACAGGGTG
>CAIZGN010000615.1 GCA_903932505.1 Candidatus Hydrogenedentota bacterium | reverse complement strand
CCACATGCCATCAGGGTCACCAGCATCAGGGAGAGCATTGTTTCCATGGGATAGTCCGCCTATTTTCTATCGGTTTCTTTTCTGAGCATATCCAAGAGTTCGAGTCCAAAGAAGAATCCGGCAGCGAATCCGATGATCGCCGCAGGAATCAGCAAAGGTTCAACATGTTGCGCAAAGGGCATTCCAGCCAGATGGAGCAGGCCGGTGGGCAAAACAAAACCCCACACGCAACCGGAAATCACACGAAACAGGAGGAGGCAGAAGGCTTCGAAAAAGTTGGAGGGTGGCACCAAGCGAGGACCAGCAAGCCATTTGCCCAGCATTCCCATCGCAGACTCCTGTCAGCGGCTGGCCCAAAGCAGACCGCGCTTCATGATCTCGCACGCCTCGGGCACATCAAAATCGGTGGCCACATGACCAAGCGCGGAATAGAACACCCGTCCCGCGCCATACATCCGCTTCCAGACCGTGGGCATCACACAGCCCTCCACCCAGGGATACGGTTCGCCGGGACACGTCACCGTGGCCAGCACCTCGTTTGAGGGATCCACGTGCATATAATAAAGCTCGGAGTGCATGCGAAAATCGGAGATACCCTGGGTGATGGAATCATCGGGTCGGGTGATGTGCACGGTGTAGTCGATGATGCCGCCCGGATGTTCGACCCACTGCCCGCCGGTCATGAATTGATAGCCGGTGTTTGAACGAAAGGCGTCGCCCATTCCGCCATGCCATCCGGCAATGCCGACCCCGCTCTTGACCGCATTCAGCAGACCCTGCTCCTGCTCGGCCGAAAGCTGTCCCATGGTCCAGCAGGGGGTGATCAAATCAAGCGAGTTCAGCTTTTCAGTGTCCTCGAAAACCGCCAGCGTGTCCGCGAGTTCAACGGCGTAACCGTGACTCGCCAGAAAGGGCACAAAGCGATCCACGCACTGCTTGGGCTCATGGCCGTCCCATCCACCCCAGACCAACAACGCCGATTTCATGCGCTTTCCTTTCGCCGGGCGGACGGGCCGCCTTGTCGGGCCTGCGACGATTTCCTTCGAAACAAATCAGGTGGCGTCGGCAGCCTTTTGAGCAATATACACGTGGCACGGGGGAAAGTTCTGCCATATCACGCTTGATCGGGTGACTTTCCCAAATTTATCCGGGAGCTTATGGCAAAAGAAGGCACGGCCCGACGGCATCAGAGGACTGAAGGTATAGCCGAAGGTCAGGAATTTGCCTCCCGGCCGCAGTACCTTGAACGTGGATTCCAGAATCTCGTCTTGCAGCGCACCGGGGAACCGTGTCCAGGGCAGCCCCGATATGATCAAGTCGCACTGCTCGGCACCGGCATCCTTCACGTAATTGAACGTGTTTTGAGCGCAATCGTGGTACACGGTCACACCGGGACAACGTTTGCGAGTCACCTCGACGAAGGCGTCATTGACTTCCATCGCGAAAAAGATCGCGTCGGGATCTTTCTTGCGCTGAATTACTTCGGTGAAAACACCGGTTCCGGGGCCATATTCGACAATAATTTTGTTACCGGAAATCTCGGCCAAATCGGTGATGCGTTCCGCCAACTGACGGCTGCTCGGGCTTACCGCGCCCGTGCTTCGATTCGACAAAAAAACCTCTTTCATGAAAGTGAGGCTAAACACCGCGCGTCTCCTACGGAAATTCGACTTGACCACAAATTTAAGTCCACCGCTCGCCCCACGCAGACATCCCCAAGCGCCCAGACGCCGACAAGTCTGCCAGCGGCAGGTTATTGCGGGTATTTTGGCATACCCGCTCCGGACAAGGCAAACCGCATAATTTTACCCCTTGCACATTGTGCCAACTTGGCGTATTCTTACGGAAAGCCGGGGCCGAAGATGGGCGACCCTTAACCACCCGGCCGGGCCTAAAGATACGCATGCCGACACCACCGGAGGTCTTGCATCATGTTGGAAACCGTCGATCTGAATGCCGCTATGGACAAAGAAACCTACACCGCACTCCAGACGCAATTGGACGCCCGTTTGGGGCAATTGCAGCGGGAACTGAAGGAGGCAGGTGTCCCTGTGGCTGTCATCCTTGAAGGTTGGGATGCAGCGGGAAAAGGCTCCACCCTCAACCGCCTGCTTAAGGCACTCGACCCACGGGGGTTCAACGTGTACTACATTGCACCGCCCACCAAGGCGGAATCGATGTTTCCGCCCCTGCGGCGTTTTTGGATCATGACTCCGGAAAAAGGCACCATCAATATCTTCAGCGATAGCTGGTACCGGTTGGTGCTGGATGAACCCGAGACTCCTGCGGACGAGGCGCGCAATTATGACCGAATCCGTGTCTTTGAACGACAGCTTGCCGACAGTGGCACCGTGGTTGTGAAGTTCTTTCTCCATATCAGCAAGAAAGAACAGGCGAAACGCTTCAAGAAAATGAGCAAAGATCCCGCCTTCGCATGGAAGGTCACCAAGGACGCCAAGCGCCGCCACAAACACTACGACGAGCATTGCCTGGCAGTGGAGGACATGCTGCGTGAAACCTCCACCCCCTACGCGCCTTGGACCGTCGTCCCCTCCACCGACGAACGATTCCGCAATGTGACTGTGGCGGAAACGCTGGTGGCGGCCTGTGAGCGCGCGTTGGCACGGCCGGTGGAAACGCCGGAACCCACACCCGATACCCGACCGCGACGAAGCAGCCCGCTGAGCCGTGCCAATCTGCAGCTGGCCCTCGGAGAGGACGAGTACAATGACCGGCTCCCAAAACTTCAGGAAGAGCTGCGCCGTCTGCAGCACCTCTGCTATGTGCAACGTAAGCCCGTCGTCATGCTGTTCGAAGGTTGGGATGCGGCGGGAAAGGGCGGGGCAATTCGTCGACTCACCCGCGAACTCGATCCGCGTGGCTACAATGTGATTCCCATTGCCGCGCCGGATGGTGCGGAACGAAACCATCACTACTTGTGGCGATTCTGGCGCGCACTGCCAAAGGCCGGGCACTTCGCCATCTTCGACCGCACCTGGTATGGACGTGTGCTTGTCGAGCGGGTCGAGGGCTTTGCCACGCCGCAGGCTTGGACGCGTGCCTACCGCGAAATCAACGAGTTCGAATCCGAACTCGCCGCCTATGGCACCGCCGTCTTCAAGTTCTGGCTCCATGTATCCAAAGAAGAACAGCTCGAGCGATTTGAAAGCCGACAGACCGACCCCAACAAAAACTGGAAAATTACCGAGGAGGATTGGCGCAATCGCGAAAAATGGGACGCGTATTATGACGCGGTATCCGACATGATCGAATGGACTTCCACGGTACACGCACCGTGGACCATTGTCGAGGGCAATGACAAGCTGTATGCCCGGATTAAAATCTTGCAGACCGTTGCGGATGGTCTGCGCAGCATCGCGGATTGAGAGCGCGGTACACGCGATCGGAGGATATGCATATGAAAGTCACCGCCATTGTTGGAACCTATCGCAAAGGCGGCATGATCGATCAGGCGGTCGATGCCGTGCTCTCGGGAGCCGCCGAAAACGGTGCCGAAACCCGAAAGATCTATCTCATTGACCAGCACATCGAATTCTGCACCAACTGCCGCACCTGTACGCAAACCGAAGGACCCAAACGTGGCCCGTGCCCGCTCAAGGATGACATGGGCGCGATCCTGGATGAATTGGATGCCTCAGACGCCTTGGTGCTGGCCTCGCCCATGAATTTCTGGACAGTTACCGCAGTCATGAAGCGATTCATAGAGCGATTGGTGTGTTTGGCCTATTGGCCCTGGGGAGCCTACTCCCCCAAAAATCGGAATGTGGAATTGAAAAAACGCGCCGTGCTGGTGGCCTCATCAGCAGCACCCGCACTCCTCGCCCGCCTCATGACCCGAATGGTCGGCCTCATGAAAAATGTGTCCACCATCCTGGGCGCGAAAAACATCGGCACCCTCTTTATCGGAATCGCAGGTCACAAAGCCCACCCGGCGCTGAGTGCCCGCAACAAGGAAAAGGCCCGAAAATTAGGAAGAAAACTGGTTGGCGGATGAAACCGGTTAGGGGGTGGATTTGCATCTACCGCCTATGCGTTTCCTGGTTTCGCATGCGTCCTCTACCGCCTTGCCTGATGTCCTGAGAGCACCCGGCAACTCAGGCCCTCCTTCAAAGAATTGGTTCAGAGCCCTCTCAAGTTTGTTGGCAGAGGGTGAAGATACCCCAAACCATCCTCCCCACTCCGTGCCCTCTGTGCCTCTGTGGTGCAAATCCCCCTCCCGCAACCACCCGTCCCCGTACCGCACGCATCCTGCCTCCCGCGCAACGAAAACCTCCCCCAACCTTCAACACTGGGGGAGGTACTGTTAACGGTACTTTATGAATTAGCGCAGCCAGCCGAACATCCATTGAAACATGGTGCGCATGAGTTCGCCCATCCAACCGAGCGAAAACGAACTGCCGCCGCCAGCGCCAACCGACGAGTTCCGACCCCAAGACATCATTGGACCAAAAAGCATCATAGTGGCCTGCCTTTCATTGGTTGGAACGCACAGTATCGTGCGCTCACTGTCTTATAGTCTCACTTGCCACTGAAGCATCACAACATTTTTCGATTATCATGCTTGCGTGGAGTTTCCAGCGCGGCCAAGCGGTTCAAATAGATCAGACGCAATGCGTAGAAGACGCTTCTCGTATCGATGCGGAAGCGCTCATGTCCCGGGAATGGATGCGTTTGCCGTCTTCGCGCTACAATGCCCAAAAGCTTGGAGCACCGCGAAATGAAAACGCTTCTGGATATGCGCGGCATCGTGACGGTACTCAACACGCCGTTTACGGACGAGGACACCTTGGATTTGCCCGGACTGCGTGTCAATGTGCGTAATGCCATTGATGCCGGAGTTGCGGGATTCCTTGTGCCCGCCTTGGCCAGCGAAACCGGCAAGCTCACGGAAGCGGAGCGCCTGCAGCTGGTGGAGACGGTGGTGACAGAAACCGAAGGGCGCGTGCCGGTAATTGGAGGTGCTTCATCGCCCGACGCGAAGGAACGCCATCGCCTCGCCCGGCGCTATACCGAACTCGGTTGTGCGGGAATCCTCGCCAATATCCCCTTTGAGAACGAAACAGCCTACCGAAATGCGGTTCTCGACTTGGCCTCCACCCGGCCGGGCTTCCTCATGTTGCAGGATTGGGATCCCTCGGGCTATGGCTTGCCCATTCCCCTTATTGTCCGTCTTTTTGAGGAAATCGACGAGTTCCGCTGCTTAAAAATCGAAGTCATCCCGGCCGGCGTCAAATACTCTGAAGTTCTTGCCGCGACGAGCGGATGCCTCCATGTCTCCGGCGGTTGGGCGGTCACTCAGATGATCGAGGGGCTGGATCGTGGTGTGCATGCCTTTATGCCCACGGGCATGCACCGGATTTACACGCGCATCTATGCCCTGTATGCTGATGGATGCCGGGATGAAGCCTGCGCCTTGTTCAATAAGGTGGCCCCGGTATTGGCCTTCTCCAACCAGCATTTGGACATTTCCATCCATTTCTTTAAGCGTCTTCTGCATGCGCAGGGCGTCTATGCCACGCCACGGGTAAGAGACCCCATTCTCCCCTTTGATGCTGTGCATGAGCGACAGGCGAACGAACATATCAAGCGGGTGATGGCGCTGGAGGAGGAACTGACCGGCTAAGCCATGTCCTAGATCCGGCAGCAGGCAAGTTTATAGGCTAAATACGGAGACAGCAGAATGGACAAACGAAAAAAATCTCTGGAGGATGTCGCAACCAGCAGATCCCAAGGATCAGCGCACCCTTCGATTTGGCAAGTTCGATGGCGGCAAGGGTATCAGCAGTTTCTCCCGACTGGGAAATAGCTATTATGAT
>CAIZGN010000614.1 GCA_903932505.1 Candidatus Hydrogenedentota bacterium | reverse complement strand
TCAATAGTGGCTGGCTTCATGTCGATCCTTTGCTTGGTGCACCTGACGGGGCACCCGGGATCCCTCCCGGGCGGCCTCGGGACGCCCGAGGGAGCGATCACTGGTGGCCAGCGACAGCTCCTAATGATTCAATAAATGTTGCGGTTTTAGTTTGCGGCCCAAGGCTGCCCGCGTGGGCCTTACTCTTGATCGCGCAGCCAGAGAGGATCGACGCCTCCAAGCGGCGGAACTCCTCAAAGATTACGGCGTGGCTGTAGTGGCGCGGAAACTAAACGTCTCCTGGGCCGCGGTGAATAAATGGCAGCGTGCGCTCTTGGCAGAAGGCACCTTGGGACTCCGGACCCCGACCAACCAGTTCAGGGCGCCGGCACTGAATGCGGGACATCTCCAGCTGATCGTGGCCGCGTTAAAGGGCAGTCCAGAGGCGGAGGGAATCAAGGGCGCGAAGGTCTGGACCCTGCCTGCCGTGGCCGGACTGATCAGGAAAATCACGGGCTATCCAGGAAAGGTCTCCCGCTACAAGGCGTGGCGGGTGCTGCACCATCTGGGTTTCCAGAGCGGGCACAAGGGGGGTCGTCCCGCCAAGGACGCCACCGCTCCGCGTTGGGGGCGCGGCAAATCGACGCGCCAGAGTTAACTTTTGTCGGAAACTTGGCGGCTGCGGGTAAGAGGGGCAATCTGGTGACTAAATCTGACTCCATAACCGCAAGTCATCGTGCCCTGTTTGCCTACTGTCTATCTATTGGAAACCCCGATGCTAACCAAAGCCCAAGCACAAACATGAATCATACATCTAACCCGATGATCGTCCCGGAAAATTTCATCCAGGCGACCCGCGATTCTGGCTACAAGAGTTTTGGCGCCGCCGTCGCGGAGTTGATCGACAATTCGTTTCAAGCAAATGCTCACTCGGTATCAATATTCATACGCCAAGACCTCGCCGCCACTAGCAAGATTGTCGTGTCAGTATCCGATGACGGTGACGGAATGAATGCTCTCACCCTGCGGAATGCGCTTAGATTTGGTTGGAGTTCACGATTTAACGATCGTCGCGGGACCGGGCGTTATGGGATGGGACTTCCAAACGCCTCCCTCAGCCACGCGCGCAGAGTAGAAGTTTGGAGTTCAGCCGATGGGGAGCACGCAGCAGGTAGGTATCTTGATATCGACGACCATTTCCCTTTCTATGGGAAAATAGATGTGGCACGCGCAGCTTTTTGTAACGTCTGTCGATCTGGTCGGGGCACTGTTGTTTTTTTGAAGAGTTGTGACCGCCTCGAACCAGCGGGCGTGGAAATGATATGTCAGACGCTGGTGCTAGAGTTAGGGAGAATATTTCGGTATCAAATTTGGGAGGGTCGAAAGATAATCGTTAATAACTCTACGGTTCTCCCCATTGATGCTCTGTTTTTACGTGGCGTGGGTGCGGATGCGCACGCAACGCGGTTCGGGCCTGATTTGTGTTTCAACTTTACAATACCTGGGGGCCGGTGTGTGGGCCAAACATCTCAGGTGCGTGTTATGTTCGCTGAGTTGCCCATAGCTTCTTTATTTCAGTTGTCTAATAGTTCCAAATCAAAGCTCGGGATTACCAAACGGGCCGGGGTCTCTGTTGTGCGAGCTGGTCGAGAAGTAGACTACGGTTGGCTCTTCATGGGAGCAAAACGCAAAGAAAACTACGATGATTGGTGGCGGTGTGAGGTCCACTTTGAACCGGACTTGGACGAACTTTTCGGGGTTACGAATACCAAGCAAAGGGTATTTCCTACTGAGCCATTGTCCAAGGTGTTGACTCCGGCAATCGAGAAAATTGCTCGGGAGCTTAACGGTCGGGTGCGCACCAAGTTCATGGCGCTTGCCTGTGTCGAACCTAAAAAGCGGTCCGAGAAAGTCGC
>CAIZGN010000613.1 GCA_903932505.1 Candidatus Hydrogenedentota bacterium | reverse complement strand
GCTCACTTCCTTCGCCACAAAAATCACCCCGGATTGGTCAGCTCTTCGCGACTGCATCCTGCGCAAAGGAACCCCGAAGCGGGTTCATCACATCGAATTATTCCTCGATCTCGAAGTCCAAGAGGCGGTCTGCGAACGATTCAATCTCCTCGTCGGCCTCAATCCCGACGACCCGAATTTTCCGCGCCGTCGCCAAATAGCCATCCAGTCTTTCCTCGGCTACGACTATGTGCGCTGTAGTCTTGAAAATCAGGAGTGGCCCCTGAATCGCCACTCCACCCAGGACACCGCAACCCTGGCCCGCGCCGAGGGCCGCGCCTTCATGGACCTCCACACCGGGCCCGTCACCTCGTGGGCTGAATTTGAGACCTACCCCTGGCCCAAGCTCGATGACGCCAGCACCGAAAGCCTCGAATGGTATCAGGCCAATTTACCCGAGGGCATGTGCGTCATGGGCAGCGGAGGTTTCGCTCACTTTGCCGAACACCTCACTTGGCTCATGGGCTACGAGACCTTTTGCATGGCGCTCTTTGAACAGCGCGATCTCGTCGAGGCCATTGCAAAACGCCTCTACGACTACTACGAGGCCTATGTCGCTCGACTCCTTCAATTCGATATCGTCAAAATCGTGTGGGGCAGCGACGATATGGGATTTCGCACCGGACTCCTCATGTCGCCCGCCGACATCCGTCCCTACGTCCTCGAAGGCCACAAGCGCATGGCTCAGCTGTCCCACACCGCCGGACGGCCCTACATGCTTCATGCCTGCGGCAAACTCGACATCATCATGGACGAACTCATCGATGACGTCCACATCGATGCCAAACACTCCTTCGAAGACACCATCGAGGCCGTCACCGACGCCAAACGCGCCTATGGCAATCGACTCTCCCTGCTCGGCGGCATAGATGTCGATTTCCTGTGCCGCTCTGACGAGCAGGCCGTCCGCAAAAGGGTGCGCGAAACCCTCGACATCTGCCAGCCCGGTGGCGGGTACTGTCTCGGCACCGGAAACAGCGTCACCAATTACATCCCTCTGGACAATTATCTCGCCATGCTCGACGAGGGCCGAAACTACGCCCGATAAAGGAAGTCGCATGAAACATTATCTTTACCTTGCCATTGGAGCTTTTCTCATGATGTGTTCGTCACACGCCCAACTGACCGCGACCCCATACCCGGAGGAAATCCATATCCCCGCCCTGCAAACCGACCACCGGATAGTCGATCGCGCCTTTCGCATCGCTGTCGGCGACCTCGTGGGCAATGTCGGCCGCTACAAAGCCGGTCTCCTCGAACAGGAATCGCTCGTCATCCTTGCCGGACTCGACTATGACACCCCCTGGACCCGCGATGCCGCCATCAACGCTTGGAACGGAGCCTCCCTCCTCATGCCCGCAATCTCCCGGAACACCCTGCTCTCCGTCCTCGAGCCCGCCGAACTGGGCGTTCGCATCGGCGGCGAATACTGGGACGCCATGATCTGGGCCACCGGTGCGTGGAACCATTACCTATACACCGGCGACAAGAACTTCCTTGCCTTGGCGCTCGAGGCCGTCCGAAATTCGCTCCTCTTCTTTGAAAACACCGAGTTCGACCCCGCCACCGGGCTCTTTCGCGGTCCCGGCTGGAGCGATGGCATCGCCGCCTATCCCGATGCCTACACCTCCGGCATGGCCAGCGGAATCATCGCCTGGCCCGCCGCGCATCCTGATCGCGTCGCCAAGCCCGGCGTTGGCATTCCCATGGAAGCCATCTCCACCAACTGCATCTACTACAACGCCTACGTCTGTGCCGGGAAAATGGCGCAGGCCCTCGCCTCGAAACCCGAACCGCTCTGGATCGAAAAAGCGGACAAGCTCAAAGCCGCCATCAACCAGCGACTCTGGATGCCCGACAAAGGCACCTATCGCTTCTTCATTGACCCCGACGGCAGTTGCGACTATCAGGAAGCCCTCGGCCATGCCTACGCCATCCTCTTCGGCATCGCTGCCCCCCCCCAGACCGAAGCCATCTTCAAAAATCTCCATGTGGCCAAGGCGGGCGTCCCCTGCGTCTGGCCCACCTTCGCTCGCTACGAAAACGCCGAAGGAACCGCCTACGGACGCCACAGCGGCACGGTCTGGCCGCAGATCCAGGGTTTCTGGGCCGATGCAGCCGTGCATCAGGGCAAGACCGAGATCTTCGCCCATGAATTGTTTCAGCTCGCCGAACACGCCGCCCGCGATCTCCACTTTGCCGAGATATACCACCCCGATACCGGCGTCATTTATGGCGGCATGCAGGAGGCCGGGCAGGAGCGCGGCATCAAATTGTGGAAGGCCACCAGCCGCCAAACCTGGTCCGCCACCGCCTACCTGCGCATGATCCTCTTCGGCGTCGCGGGCATGCGCTTCGATACCGATGGCCTGAACTTCCAGCCCTGTCTCCCGCAAGGCCTGTCGAAACTCACCCTGAGCAATATCCGCTATCGCGGCATGACCATCGAACTCCAAATCGAGGGTAACGGCACCAAAGTCGTCGCCTGCACCGTCAACGGCGAAACAGTTGGCACCCCCAACCTGAACGCCGATAACACCGGTAGCAAGAAAGTGAGCATTCGGGTGGAATAATCACCCCAAGTCTGTCGGACGGTTGCTCTCAAAGGGTTTCTGACTTTCTTCGGATTCCAGCTCCGTATTCGCCGCAGACTTGCAGTACCACTTCGGGAAAGGTATAGTAGAGGAAGTGTTCGATTGAGGCGTGCACCGATGGCTTAGCAGGTACCGCACCATGAGGTGCGCTGAATCAGGAAGATATCATCCCCGCTGCTTTCGATTTTCTTGGCGTGCATAGAAAATAAGATACGGGACACCTGAACAATAAACCGTGTCCCCCCCGCCAAGAAACAGGAGTTCCGTCATGCCCCGAAAAGACAAAACCTCCGACGAGGCCGTCGAACTGCGCAAGCAGGCCGAATCCGTCTACTTGGGGGATATGGCCCGGATCTCAAATGGCCAAAGAACCCCCTCGGCCGACGAAGCCCGTGAAATTCTCCACGAGTTGCGGGTGCATGAAATCGAACTTGACATGCAGAACGATGAGCTGCGCCGGGCGCAGGTGGCACTCGAAGCCCTCCGCGCCCGATACTTTGACCTCTATGACCTGGCCCCCGTCGGCTACATCACCCTCAGTCAAAAAGGGCTCATTCTGGAGTCCAATCTCACCGCGTCCACCCTTCTCGGCATACCCAGGAGCACGATGGTCAATCATCTCTTCCATCGCCTCCTGCACAAGGAAGACCAGGACATCCATTATAAATGTAATCGGCAGCTCTTTGAAACCGGAAAGTCGCAAAGCTACGAAGTTCGTATAATAAAGTCGGACGGGCAGACCTTCTGGGCGCACCTGACCGCCGTCTTCGCGCAGGCGGATCAAGGGGAACCCACCGCCCGTATTGTGATCAGCGACATCACCGAGCGAAAAGAGGCCGAAAACGTCCTGCGGGAAAGTCGCGATCAACTCAATCGCGCCCTCGATGCCGCCAAGGCCGGCACTTGGGTATGGGATCTCCGTACCAACGAAAACACCTGGTCCGACGAATTGTGGCGACTCTACGGAATCAACCCCGAGGAGGGTCCCGCCTCCTACGATTTGTGGATCAACTCCATTCATCCCGACCAGCGCGAGCAGCTCGCAGCGCAAGTGTGTGGCGCAACACAGGCCGGTCTAGAAATCAACCTCGAATGGCGCGTGAACGATCCCGACGAACCCGGGCGCTGGATCATGTCCCGCGGACAACCCGAGCGAGACGAGAATGGCCGCCTGCTTCGCTATCTCGGCACGGTCATCGACATCACCGAAAGAAAGATGGCCGAGGAGGCCCTGCGCGAAAAAGAGCAGAGGCTCCGGGATATTGCCTTTAGCCTCGCCGACTGGCTCTGGGAGGTCGATAACAATAACGTCTACACCTACAGCTCCTCCAAGGGTATCGAACTATTCGGCGATGTAATTGGAAAAACCCCCTTTGACTTTATGTCCCCCGGGGAAGCCCAACGAATTAGCGACATCTCCTCCGCCATTATCGACGCCAAGGCACCTTTCAAAGATCTGGAAAACTGGATGCTCACCCAAACCGGGGAACAGATTTGCCTGCTCACCAATGCGGTGCCGATTCTGGACCGGGACGGAAATTTTCAGGGGTATCGCGGTATCGACAAAGACATCACCCGCCGCAAGCGTGCGGAGGAAGCCCTCCGCCAAAGCGAGGAAAAATTTCGCCTGCTCACCGAAAACATCAAGGATGTTGTCTGGGTACTCGACACGGAAACCATGCGATTCAGCTACGTGAGTCCCTCTGTAGAGAAATTACGCGGATACACCCCCGAAGAGATTATCGCGTTACCCGTAACAGAGGCACTCACCCCTGAAAGCGCAAAAACTTTGTTGGAGAGTATTCATGAGAAAATTGCCGCGCTCCGTTCGGGGGAACTTCAGCAATCCGCGTTTTATCGGGACGAAGTCGAGCAACCCTGCAAGGACGGCACCACCGTCTGGACCGAGATTGTCACAAGCTACTATATCAACAAGGAAACCGGCCGGGTCGAAGTGCGCGGGGTGACGCGGGACATTTCGGAGCGCCGCCAAGCCGAAGCGGAGCGCGTCAAGCTGCAAGATCAGTTGATGCAATCCCAGAAGATCGAGTCCGTCGGCCGCCTGGCCGGTGGCGTTGCCCACGATTTTAACAACATGCTCGGCGTCATTCTCGGGCACGTCGAGCTAGCGATGGAAGAGTTGGAGCCTGCACTGCCGGTCTACGCCGACCTGGAAGAAATCCAGAAAGCCGCCAGTCGCTCGGCCGACCTCACGCGCCAGCTGCTCGCCTTCGCCCGCAAACAAACCGTGGCACCAAAAGTGATCGACCTCAACGAAACCGTTGGAAACATGCTCAAGATGCTCCAGCGGCTCATCGGGGAGAATATCAGCCTCCATTGGATGCCCGGCAACAGCTTGTGGCCCATCAAGATCGACCCATCCCAGATGGATCAGATCCTCGCCAATCTCTGCGTCAACGCCCGAGACGCCATGGGAACAGTCGGCAAGATCACCATCGAAACGGCAAACACCGCCTTGAACGCTGCTTTCTGCTTCTCCCACCCCGGCTTCGTGCCCGGCGACTTCGTGCGCATAGTCGTCACCGACAACGGTCGGGGTATGGATGAGGAAACCATCAAACACATCTTCGAGCCTTTCTTTACCAGCAAGGAACTCGGCAAAGGCACCGGACTGGGACTGGCCACGGTCTACGGTGCCATTGCACAGAACAAAGGTTTCATCGATGTCATAAGTTCCCCGAAAATCGGCACCACCTTCACCATGTATCTGCCCCGGTATGTCGCCAAGGCCGAGGAAATCGCCGCTGCGGTCAAAGCATCGCCACCGAAGCACGGAAACGAGACCGTTCTGCTCGTCGAGGACGAACCCGGCATCCTCAGGCTAACCACCCGGCTGCTCAAGAAGCACGGTTACACCGTGCTCGCCGCGCTAGCGCCGGGAGAAGCCATCCATCTCGCCACCGAGCACCCCGGCGATATCCACATTCTCGTCACCGATGTGGTGATGCCCGAAATGAACGGGCGGGATCTCGCGCAAAGCGTCATGAAGCTCTATCCCAGAATCCGACGGCTTTTCATGTCCGGCTATACCGCCGATGTTATCGCCAATCATGGCGTCATTGACGAAGGCGTTTCATTTATCCAAAAGCCATTCTCCACCAAGGCACTCGCCGCAAAAGTTCGTGAGATACTCGACTTGGACGATGACGCCCTACCGCTCTGAGCACCACCGGACAGCGACGGAAAGGATCGACCCCTATGGACGCCAATACCCTTTGGCAGGACATTGAAAGAATTCACGCCGCCGCACCCCTCGTGCACAACATCACCAACTATGTGGTCATGAACATCACCGCCAACGCACTCCTGGCCATCGGTGCGTCCCCCGTCATGGCCCATGCCCTCGAGGAAGTCGAAGAACTCGTGGCCCTCGCCGGATCCCTCGTACTCAACATCGGCACCCTCAGCCCCCCTTGGGTGCAATCCATGATCAGGGCCGGCATCGCCGCCAACAAATGCGGCATTCCCGTCATCCTCGACCCCGTGGGCTGCGGTGCCACCAGTCTCCGAACCACCACCGCCCAACGCCTCCTCAGCGAACTATCCCCCGCCATCGTGCGAGGCAACGCCTCCGAAATCATGGCCCTCGCCGGGGGCACCCCCGACACCAAGGGCGTGGACAGCACCAATTCCACCGAAGAATGCGAACCCGCTGTGCGCGAACTCGCCGAACAATCCGGCTGCATCCTCTCTGTCAGCGGTGCCACCGACCTCATCATCGGGCAGGGGCGCACCATCCGCGTTTTCAACGGACATCCCATCATGCCCCGCATCACTGGACTTGGCTGCACCGCCACCGCCATCACCGGAGCCTTTGCCGCCATCAATCCCTCCCCCCTCCAAGCCGCCGCCCACGCTATGGCCCTCATGGGAATCGCAGGAGCCATCGCCGCAGAAAAGTCCACCGGCCCCGGCACCTTTCAACCCCAGTTCCTCGACGCCCTATACAACATCCAGAAAAAAGACATCGAACAACGCCTGCAAGTCCAGGAATAACCCAACCCACCATGTCATTGCGAGCGCAGCGAGAAATCTTATCCCGGCTGTTGCGTCTCTAAAGGCGCACACCGTCCCAAGATTTCTCCTCATTACATTCGTCGAAATGACAAGTCAGGCGGTGATCCAGTCAACGTCACTACCCCAACCTCCCCTGCAATCCGTTCCACCTCGTTGCGCTCAAAATGCCCGATCTCCCACGACATGGCATTGGCAGTTCCGGCGGCCACGGCCATTCGCGCCATTCGCTCAAGTGGCCAGTCCTCCATCAGCCCGATGGCGAATCCGGCCACCAGCGCATCCCCCGAGCCCACGGCATTGACTTCCTCAATCGCCGGGGGTACTACATGAAGCCGTTCGCCATTGAGCGAAACCATCGCGCCCTGCGCCCCGAGCGAGAGGACCACCAACGCCACGCCGCGTTCATGAAACGCATCAATCGCCGCCCAGCGATCCGGGTCGGTGTCCAGTGACCGTCCCAGGTACTGCGCGGCTTCTTCGACATTCGGCTTCACCATCGTGGGCCGGGCATCCAGACCCTCATCAAATTCAGGGCCGTAGGAATCGAGAATAGTCTTCACCCCGGCCCGGTTCGCGCGCCCAATCAATTCGCGGTATAGCCCCCGCAAGCCGGGATGCGATACCGCGCCGTTGCAGGTAACCACGTGTGCTTCGGGCAGCACCGCATCGAAAGCCGCCAGAAGAGCGGTCTGCTCGGCCTCGCTCAAACAAGGGCCCGGCTCAAAAATGGCCGTCTGACGATGTACGGGCTCTTCGAGCAGGGTGGTGATAGTGCGTGTGGTTCCCGACACCCAAACCGGCACACAACGCACCCCGTCTTCCCTCTGGATCATGTCGACAACGTGGTGGCCGGTGTGTCCGCCCACAACGACCAGTGCTGCGGTGTCATAGCCCAGTGCCTTTGCCGCCCGCGACACGTTGACCCCTTTGCCGCCCGCGACACAAGCAAACCGTGGCGCGCGGATTTTTGCGCCGGGGTTGAGCGCATCAATATACACGGTCTTGTCCACGCAGGGATTGGAAGTCACGGTGAGAATCATGGTTTCACTCCAACGTCTTCTGGCCGTAAACAAACAAGGTGCGTCTACCGCTCCGCCTCAAACCGCGCCAGCGCGCAACCCGCGCAACCGAGCACACCGGAATCGCTGCCCAATCCGGCCGGAACAATTTCGCAGCGGTCGCCCGGCACCTTGAAGCAGTTGGCCTTGGCCACGCGCCGCACCGGCGCGAACAAAAGCTCGCCCGCCTCGATCATGCCGCCGCACAGCACCACCTTCTCCGGATTCTGGTAGTTGATGATGCTTGCGATGCCGAGGCCCAGCCATTCGGCGGTTTCCTCGAAGACCCATTGCGCAAAGGCGTCGCCTTGTTGCGCTGCATCGAAAATCATTTTTCCGTCGATGGCACCGGTATCCCCGCCACATAGATTCAGCAGTGCGGGTGATAATTTTCCTTGGGCAAGCCCGTCGAGCGCGGTCTGCACCATCCCCGAAACAGAGGCGTAGGACTCAAGGCATCCGCGCGATCCGCAACCGCAAAGACGCCCGTCGCGATGCACCTTGAGGTGTCCCAATTCGGCGGCGGTGCCGTCGATGCCGCGCAGCAGCTGGCCGAAAACCACAACCCCGCCGCCCACGCCCGTGCCCAGCGTCAGCACCACCATGCTCTCCGTGCCGCGACCCGCGCCCATCCAGTATTCGCCGTAACATGCGACATTCGCGTCGTTGTCGACGAAACAGGGTACGCCTTCCAGGCGTTCCATCATCCGCTGCGCGAGTGGCACGTTGCTCCAGCCCGGCAGATTCGGTGGACTGTAGACCACCCCGGTTTGCCAGTTCATCGGGCCGGGTGCGCCGAAGCCCACCGCGAGTACTTCATCCATGCGAATGGCTTCCGCCTTCAGCAGGTCGCGTATGCTCGCCTCCATGACCGCCATCACGGACTCCGGACCACCCTCCGCATTCGTCGGGCGCGAATCCTTTGCCAGCAACTCCCGGTCCCTTGACACCAACGCCGTTTTTACATTGGTGCCGCCCAGATCGACGCCAATCACAATCTCACTCACGATACGTTCTCCCCCAGGTCCTTTGCATGCGCAATGGCCTTGGTCATCCGCGCCAGACAGGTTTCCCGGCCCAGCAGTTCCGACAGTTCAAAAAAGCCGGGACCCACGGTCTTTCCGGTGAGCGCCAGTCGCGACGGGTTCACCAGATTGCCCAAGCCCAGCCCGGTTGCTTCCACTTTTTTCTCAAAGGCCGTGTGCAACGCCGCCCGTTCCCAGGTCGGCTCCGATTGCATCGCCTCCGCTGCCGTTTCGAGCCAGAGAACCGATTCCGGCTTGGCGAACAATTTCTTTTCGCCTTTCTCCTCGTAGCCCTCCACTTCCCGGAAGAAGAAATCCGCCAGTTCCGTGATGCGGTTCAATGTCGGCAGTTTTTCCTGACAAATCGCAGCAAGATTGGTCAGCCATTCCGGGGGCTTCGACTGCGTGTCGAAACCGTTCTTCTCGAGAATCCGCACGCAATGTTCGCACAACACCTCAATGCTCAGGTTGCGGATGTGTTGCCCATTCAGCCAGTCGAGTTTCTTTCGGTCAAATCGCGCCGCCGATTTGCTCAGGCGTTCAATGGAGAAGTGCTCGGCCAGCTCGCTCAGGGTGAAAAACTCGCGGTTTTCCTCCTCGGGCGACCAGCCCAGCAACACGACATAGTTGATCATCGTTTCGGGCAGGTAGCCATCCTCACGCCAATCGAGAATATTCGCGCCGCGAAGGCGCTTGCTGAATTTCTTGCCCGTCTCGTCCAGCACCATCGGTAAATGCGCAAAGTTCGGCACGGGAAATCCCAGCGCCTCGAAAAGCATGACATGGCGGGGCGCGTTGGTCAGATGGTCATCGCCACGAATGACGTGCGTGATTTTCATGTGCGCGTCATCGGCCACCACCGCGAGATGAAACACGGGATCGCCATTGGGTTTCACGATCACAAAGTCGTCAAATTCGCTGTTGTTAAACCGCACTTCCCCCTGCACAAGATCCTGAATGACCGTTTGCCCTTCCGGCACCTTGAAACGAACCACATAGGAGGCATCGCCCATCGCGGCGACTTCCTCCGCCGAAGCATTGCGCCACTTGCTGGCGAAATGCGCGTGCGGATGTTCCGCGCGAAAAGCCTCGATTTCTTCCTTGGTGGCGAAGCATTTGTAGGCCTTGCCCTCCTCGACCAGCCGGAACGCCTCGTTTCGGTGCAGTTCGCGCCGTTCAGACTGGCGATACGGACCATACGCGCCCCGTTCCGGTTCATCACCAAATTCCGGACCCTCGTCCCAATGAATGCCCAGCCAATGAAAGCCCTCGCACATCGCCTGCACAAATTCTTCCTCGGTGCGTTCCGCGTCCGTGTCCTCAAGGCGCAGCACAAAGGTGCCCCCGCTCTTTCGAGCGAAAAGCCAATTGAAAAGGGCCATTTTCGCCGTGCCAATATGAAGAAAGCCCGAAGGCGAAGGTGCAATCCGGCAACGAATCGGTTCCATCCACTACTCCTCAATAAACAAACATTCCCCGACAACAGATCCCAAACAATAGCATGTTTATGGGAATCTCTGCACCTTCGGATCCTCAGAAGACGTGTACGACAAAAACCGAAGAGCCTAAGGCACCTCCCCCCGCCCCAAAGGGGCCCAACAAAAAAAGCCGTGGGCAACGCCCACGGCAAAAGTTTTCCGGTGAGAAGCCCGGTGGGTTCGCTCAACTACTCCGTGGACACCGGCGCACTGTGCCCTTCAAGCGCGGCCGTGAAAGTGTGCCAGGCCAGCGTGGCGCATTTGATGCGGATGGGAAAATCCCGAACCCCGCCCAAGACCCGAAGCTTGCCCACAGCCGCCTCGTTGATCTCCGTGTCGGGCGCCGAGGTCACCATTTCATGGAAGTGCTCGAAAAGCGCACGGGCCTCCGTAACTGTCTTCCCTTTGAGCACCGTGGTCATCAGCGAGGCGGAGGCCTTTGAAATGGCGCAACCGCTACCCTCGAAGGTAACTTCTGAAATCACTTCACCGTTCATGTTCAGGTAGATGGTGAATTGGTCGCCACAAAGCGGGTTGAAGCCTTCGGCCTTGTGGTCGCAGGGATCAAGTGCTTTGAAATTGTGTGGATTCTTGGTGTGGTCCAGAATCACCTGTTCATAAAGTGCGCGTGAGTCGGCCATTAGCTGAATATCCTGTTTACGTCCTCGAGGGCGGTGGCCAGGACGTCAATGTCTGCTTTGGTGTTATAGAGACCGAGGGAGGCCCGCGTTGTGGCCGCCAGGCCATATCGCTGCATGACCGGTTGCGCGCAGTGGTGACCGGATCGCACCGCCACGCCGTGTTCATCAAGGATCTGTCCGACATCGTGCGGATGCGCTTTATCCATCACAAAGGACAGCACCCCGGCCTTTTCCCGGGCCGTGCCGACCATGCGCAAGCCATCCACACCCTGCAGCACCTTGGTGCCATATTCGAGCAATTCATGTTCGTGCGCGGCCACGCGATCCATGCCCAGCCGCATGAGATAGTCGACCGCCACGCCAAGGGCAATGGCTCCTTCAATGTGCGGCGTGCCCGCCTCAAACTTGTGCGGCAGATAATTGAACACGGTTTTCTCGAAGGTCACCGAGAGAATCATGTCTCCGCCACTTTGATACGGAATCATGGACTCGAATTTGTCCGCGCGACCGTACAGAATGCCGATCCCTGTGGGGCCGTACATCTTGTGGCCCGACATCGCGAAAAAGTCGCAACCCAAGTCGCGCACGTCAATCGGCGTGTGCGGTGCGCTTTGCGCGCCATCCACCACCACAACCGCGCCCACCGCATGCGCTTTCGCCACAATCTCCTTCACGGGATTGATCGTGCCCAGCGCGTTGGACACATGAACCACCGCCACAATCTTTGTGCGCTCTGAAAGCAGGCGGTCAAACTCTTCCATGATGATCTCGCCCTGATCATTGATTGGAATGACGCGCAGATGCGCGCCCTTCTCCTCACAAAGCAATTGCCAGGGCAGGATATTGGAGTGGTGCTCCATGTGCGAGATCAGCACTTCATCGCCGGGGCCGAGATGCGGGCGTCCGTAGCTGTGGGCCACGAGATTCAACGCCTCGGTTGCACCCCGGGTCCACACGATTTCGCAGCTCACCGCCGCGTTGATAAAGGCACGCATCCGTTCGCGCGCATGTTCGTAGAGATCCGTGGCCACCTGACTAAGGTGATGCACACCGCGATGCACGTTCGCGTTCTGACCCTCGTAGTAATCGCGAAGAGCGTCAATCACGACCGGGGGCTTCTGGGTGGTAGCGGCATTGTCGAGGTAAATCAGGGGTTTCCCGTGCACGCTTGTCGACAAGATGGGGAAATCCTTGCGCAACGCCTCAACGTCGAACACGGGCAAGCGTTCGGGAACCGGATTGAGCTTTCGGGATGCAAGTGCGGCCGACATCATCACACCTTACCGTTTCACTTGATATTTATCAAGAATATGCCCGGCCAAGCGGCCGCGCGCCTCGTCACATCGGATCGCTTCCAGCGTCTCCTCGGCAAAACCCCGCGTCAGCATGCCGCGCGCCGTGCTTTCGCTGATGCCGCGACTGCGCAGGTAAAACACCGACTCTTCCGCAGGCGGGCCCACCGTGGCCCCGTGTGTGCATTTCACGTCGTCGGCATAGATTTCGAGCTGCGGTTTGGTGTTCACCCGCGCCCGTTCCGACAGCAGCAAATTGTTGTTCAACTGCTCAGAATCGGTTTGTTGCGCGCCGGGGAACACATGGACCTTGCCCAGAAACACCGCCCGACTGTCGTCTTCCAGAATGCCCTTGAAAAAGATGCGGCTTTCTCCGTGGGGTTGCTCGTGGGCTATGTGCAGGTAATTATCCACCGTGCGCTGCCCATCGCAAAGGTACAAGCCCGAGACGTGGCACTGCGTGCCTTCGCCCGCCAGGCGCGTATAGGCTTGGTTGCGAACCAGACCGCCGGACAAAGACGCAAAGAACGCGTTCTGCCGACTGTCCCGCTCCTGTCGCACTTCGTGGGTCGACAGATGGCAGCCAATCGCATTTTCCTGAACCACCTTGCAGTAGTCCAGCCGCGTATTCGCCCCCAAGACCGTCTCTTCCACCAGATTGGTCAGCACGGGATTTTTTCCGGCCAATCCCGCATAGGTGCAGAGTATGGAAACCTCGCTGCCCTCATCCACGACAAAAAGATTGCGCGGATGCACGGAAACCGGAGTCTCTTGCGGCAGCGAAATGAACAGGCAGTGGATGGGGGCGGACAACACGGTGTTCCGGGGTACATGGACAAAAGCGCCGTCCTGAAGCAGGGCGGAATTCAATGCGGTGAACGTGCTGCGCGCGCCCAGGCAGGAACCCAGATGCGCTTCCAGCGTCGCGGCATGCGAACCCGTCCAGCCTTCAGCCAGACCACCCGCATAAACGGTCTCCGGCAGACTTCTCCGCGTCGAAAGCGCGGGGCAATAGACGCCGTTGACGAAAACGATTTGTGCCCAGGCGGCATCGGGATACAGCCAGGAGGCAATGCTCTCGTGAGCCAGTGTGGCCGGGCGGGCCAAGGTTCGAAACAGCGGCTCCGCCAAGGCCGTCAGATTGGTGTGGCGGAATTCTTCCTGGCCTTTGTGCGGTGCGGTCATGCCATCCAATTGCGTCACACCCGCTGCGCGGAGCTGCGTCACAACGCCGGGCACGCCCGATGTCGGCAATTCCCGGCCTTCCCGCACAAGTGCCTTGGGCCAAGCTATCAGCATTTCAGCCATTCGAGTCCACTTCTTCCTTGATCCAGTCGTAGCCCTTGTCTTCCAACTCGAGCGCGAGATCCTTGCCACCGGACTTCACAATCTGTCCCTTGTACAGGACATGCACAAAGTCAGGCTCCACATACGACAACAGCCGCTGGTAATGGGTCACCAAAATAAACGTGCGATCCGGCGACCGCAACTTGTTCACGCCCTCTGACACAATCCGAAGGGCGTCAATATCCAGTCCGGAATCCGTCTCGTCAAGAATCGCAAGACTGGGTTCCAACACCGCCAACTGCAAAATCTCGTTGCGCTTCTTTTCGCCGCCCGAGAAGCCGTGATTGACAAAACGGTCGGCCATGACCGGATTCACGTTGACATAGGCCATTTTCTCGCGCAGGAAATCACCAAAATCGAGTGCGTCCAGCTTGTCCAAACCCCGGCTTTCCCGGATCTCGTTGGCCGCCGTCTGGAGGAAGTTCGCGTTGGTAACACCGGGAATTTCCACCGGATACTGAAACGCGAGAAAGAGCCCCAGCCGCGCCCGCTCCTCAGCGGGCAGTTCGAGGAGGTCACGTCCCTGAAAGCGCACCTGGCTTCCGGGAAGCACCTCGTAACCGGCCTTACCCGAAAGCACGTGGGCAAAGGTGCTCTTGCCGGAGCCGTTCGGCCCCATGATGGCATGCACTTCTCCAGCGTTGGCTGAAAAATTTAGTCCGCGAAGGATTTCGACGCCGTTTACCGCGGCGCGCAGGTCCTTGATCTCGAGCATTTATCCAACACTCCCTTCCAAGCTGACACTAAGCAGTTTCGAGGCTTCCACGGCAAACTCCATCGGCAGATGATCAAAGACTTCCTTGCAGAAGCCGTTCACCACCATGCTGATCGCGTTTTCCGGACGGATGCCACGGGACTGGCAATAAAAGAGTTGTTCTTCACTGATTTTCGATGTCGACGCCTCGTGTTCAACCGATGCGGAGGGTTGGCGTACATCAAGATAGGGAAAAGTATGCGCGCCGCACTGGCTGCCAATAAGCAACGAGTCGCATTGGGTATAGCTTCGTGCATTGGCAGCCGTCGGCGCCACATGAACCAAACCCCGGTAGCTGCTGTCACCCCGGCCCGCAGAAATGGTCTTTGCAATGATCGTGCTGCGGGTGTTCTTGCCCACATGGAGCATCTTGGTGCCCGTGTCGGCCTGCTGGCAACCCTTCGTCAAGGCCACCGAATAGAACTCGCCCACCGCGTTGTCACCCTTCAAAATACAACTCGGGTATTTCCAGGTGATCGCCGATCCCGTCTCGACCTGCGTCCACGAAATCCGTGCGTTTTCTTCACAGCGTCCGCGTTTGGTCACAAAATTGTAAATGCCGCCCCGGCCCTCTTCGTCGCCCGCGTACCAGTTCTGCACCGTCGAGTAGCGAATCGTCGCACCCGCGTGCGCAACCAATTCAACCACCGCCGCATGCAACTGGTTCTCGTCGCGTTTCGGGGCCGTGCAGCCTTCCAGGTAACTCACCTGCGCACCCTCGTCCGCCACAATCAGCGTGCGCTCGAATTGCCCGGTTTGCGCCGCGTTGATTCGGAAATAGGTGCTCAAATCCATTGGGCATTTCACGCCCTTGGGAATGTACACAAAAGATCCATCGCTGAACACCGCCGAGTTCAAGGCGGCGTAAAAATTATCGCCGCGCGGCACCACGGAACCCAAGTACTTCTTCACCAGTTCGGGATGTTCGCGCAAGGCTTCGGAAATCGGGCAGAAGATGATGCCCTTCTTACCCAAAATGTCCCGGTGCGTGGTCGCCACCGACACGCTGTCAAACACCGCGTCCACGGCCACCCCGGTCAGTCGTTTCTGCTCGTTCAGCGGAATGCCCAGTTTCTCGAAGGTTTCGATGAGCTTCGGATCCATCTCGTCCAGGCTCTTGGGGTTTTCCTGCTGCTTGGGGGCGGAGTAGTAGCTGATGGCCTGGAAGTCGGGCCGCGCGTAGCGCACCTTGGCCCATGTCGGTTCCTGCATCCCGCACCACGCCCGGTAGGCCTGCAAGCGCCACTCGGTCATCCACTCCGGCTCGCCCTTGCGCGCCGAAATCGCGCGCACCACATCCTCGTTCAGGCCGCGCGCGAAGGTGTCGGACTCAATGTCCGTCGACCAGCCGTATTTGTACTCCTGACCGGCGAGATCCGCCACTTCGCGATTGCTTTGTTCCACGCGCGAACCCTCGTAAGGGGTTCCATCGATTTGCTCATCCTTGGAAGACATTTGTGTTAACCGATTTCCGGAGTTGTCGTTGGTTGCTGAACGCATTCGATGCAAATCCGCCACCGATCATGCGTATTGGCCGAAACAGAGCCCATGGCTCCTTTATTCCGGTAGACTCCCGTAGTTCCGGGGATTTGACAGGCCACGAACCCCGTCGTCAGCCTGCGAGAGAACCCCGAAACACCACATCTGGTGCCCCATCTTACTATGCCGCCCATCTATTTTGCATTCTTTGAACACCCCATAGTGGACGCTGGAATAGCCCGAGGGATTCGCGCGATAATATAAACCAACCTACCAACCATAAGCGCGTTGTCCGCGCGAAGGGAGAAAGAGTCGGAAAATGGATGTTTTGCAAGGTGGACCCCGCCTCACCCCGGTCAGCAAGCGGGAATGGGTCTGTGCGATCACCGGGCTGGCCTTGACGCTTTTCGTGCTTGCCCATCTCACAGGTATCCTGCGTTTTTTCGCAGGCCCGGTGGCCTTTGAGGCCTATGCCGCCCAACTCAAGGAAGTCCCTGCGGCCGTGGGTATTGTGCGGTTTGCCTTCACGGCAGCCTTGTTTATTCACGTGGTTTCCGGCGGGCTTGTCTTTCTCCGGGATCGCTCGGCGCGGGAGGCCCGTTGCGCCGCTTTGGGCCACGGCTCGCGTGCAGGCCAGATTTCGCTGGCCTTGCTTTTTACCGGCCTGGTGATTTTATTTGTGGTTCCCTCGCATCTTAAGGAGTTTACCTTTGCAGCGGTGCGTGCGGCCCGGACGGGTGGGCCCGGCCTATACGAAATTGTACACCATGCGTTTTTATCGCCCCTGCACACACTTGCATACGTATTTTTTGTGCTCTGCGTGGGCTTCCATCTCGCTTTTTCGAGGATTTGGACGACCTTGGGCTGCCTAGACAGCCGTTCCATCCGGAACATCAATTATGCGGCCCGGACCATCGGATTGCTGGTAGTGGCAGGTTTCGCTGCCGTTCCCCTTTTGGTTCTGTTGCGGGTGGTATGAACAAGGGCACCTCCCTTCGATATCCGCTGGTTTGGCTAGCGACGCTTTCCCCGCATGTGGTAGCATACGGGGCATGGCGGAAAAACAAAACAAGAACCAACCGTCCCCCCGGCCGCGACTGAAACCGTGGATTGACCCAGCGGCGGTGTCTTGGCTGGTGTTGGAACCCTCCAAGATCGCTATGGTGGGCGGGATGACCTGTGCCACGTTGTGTATGGTCTACCTTTTCTTGCGTCAGCAGTGGGGACTGATCATGGATCCGATGGACGTTCTCCTTCGGGTCTGTCTAACCTTTGTGGTAAGCTATACCCTCACAGGTGCGTTCGTCTATTACCTCTTGTGCATTGCGGAACGGGAACTTCCCCCCGAGACTGAGCCCGAACCCGAAGCTGTTCCCGTTTCCGAAGATGAGGCTGTGATGCAGGAAGAGGTTCAGGAATCGGTGGTTATCGAACCTTAACGGGAGTCGTAAGACATGAAATATTGTTGGAATATCAGGATATGGGGCGCAAGTCTGGCCGTTTTCATTGTTGCGGTCGCAGGGTGGACGACTGGTGCATGCGCCCAGCCGCCTGACCTTACGAAACTGGATATTGTCGAACGCTCGATCCCCGATGGCCCTGTTGCGCTCGTCGATGGCAAAGGGGTTCCCCGGGGCGATTTCCTCTTTCTTTATCGCACCGAGTTGCTGGCCATGTCCGACCACGGGCACGTGGAAAAGCTTCCCGACAAGGCGCGCGTCATGGCCGGGTTGGTCAGCCTGCGCAAACTTCTTGAACGTGAAATCCTCTTTCAGGAGGCCTTGAACCAAAAGATCACGGTTTCCGACAAAGAGGTGGATACTGCGTATCAGGCACGCCTCGATTCCCTCAAGAAAGAAATGACGGGACAGGATGGTGTGGCCCCCGACGAAGCTAAGGTGCTTGAGAAGGCCCGGCAGAACCGGGAGGAAGCCATTGCCTCCGTTCGCAAGACGCTGTTGGTGGACAAGATTAGCAATACCATTACCGCTGAGAAAAAAAGTCCCGTGCAGGATTCGGAAGTACGCAAGTTCTTTGACAACCGCGCCGACCTTTTCAAGCGACCCGGAACTGTCCACCTGATGCAGATCTTTGTGAAACCGCCACCCGCACCCAAAGAAACCCCGGAAGCCGGATGGGAAAAGTCCCGCAAGGTGATGGAGAAGGCTCTCGCCCGCATTCGCGCCGGGGAAAGTTTTGAGACGGTGGCGAAGGAAGTTTCCGAGGCTCCCGACCGTGAAAAAGGTGGCGACATGGGCTCAATACCCGAAGAATCGCTTCCACCGTTTTTCGTAGAGGCGGCGCGTGCCCTACAGCCCGGAGCCATGAGTGACATCATTCGCAGTGAACTGGGTCTGCACATCGTCAAGCTCGTTGCCCGCGAGGCAGGGGGAGATATCCCCTTTGAACAGGCCAAGGACCGCATTGCTGCGCTCCTCAAGGATGTGAAGAGCGAGGAGATTGTCTCCAATTTCTGCCAGGGCGTCATGGACCAGGGCCGGGTGCAGGTTTTCCTGCAGCTGGAACGTCATCTGGCAGCAATGCCGGGCGCGGAAGGCTCCAAGGGCGACAAGGACACGGAACCGGCGACCAAGGAGCCCCAGAAAACCCCAGCGGTTAAGACTCCAGCAGCCAAAGCCCCTGCGGCTAAAGCGGCCCCCGCCGCAAAGCCCAAGGCACCCGCCGCCAAGGCAGCCCCGGCGCAGGGTAAGCCGGCTCCCAAGAAGAAATAATAATGGCGACTGCCGGTGCTTCGGCGCGATGGGCTTGGGCTCTGGCTATGCTGACCATAGCTGGGAGTTGGGCGCAAACGCTGGAAGTGGTTCGTCCGCCAAAGGCAGAGACCGGGTATGCTTGGCCTTTGGAACGCACCCCGGAATTGACGTCCAGCTTCGGTGAATATCGTCCTGGTCGTTTTCATGCCGGGGTCGACCTCCGCACCAATGGCGTGGGGCTGCCGGTACATGCGCTAGACGGTGGCGAGGTCGAGCGTGTTCGCTGCTCTCCTTGGGGGTACGGGAAGGTCGTCTATGTGCGGCAGGCGGATGGCTATACAGCGGTCTATGCGCACCTCCAAGCTTTTGAGGGCGCACTGGGCGATTTTGTGCGCGCCGCCCAGCATACCGCGCAGCGCTACGAAGTGGAGCTGACCCCGGCCAAAGGGGCCTTTCCCGTGCAACCTCACCAAATCCTAGCACGAAGTGGCGAAACCGGCATCGGTCCGCCACACCTCCACCTTGAATTACGTGGCGTGGACGGCTGTCCGCTCAATCCGCACACGGCGGGCCTCTCGTGGCCCGATCAAGAGGCCCCGAAAATACGCGGACTGATCGCCGTGCCTTTGGGCGAGGGTTCGGCGATTGAAAACCGCGAGACCCCGCACGAGTACGCCGTGTCGTCGGATGCAGTGGGACACTACGCCACCCAGACCATTCCGGGTACAGGACGCATCGCCATTGGGGTCGACATCATGGACACCGCACCCGCAGACCACCATCTGGGGGTCTATCGGTTACGGCTGCTCGCTGTGAATCCCGACACGGGAGAAACCCGGGAGCATTTTCGGGTGCAACACGATCGGATTCCCTACGACAGCGGCTGTAACGCTGAACTTGCCTATTATCCATTCCTGCCTGAAAAACAGGGGCTCTATCTCTTGCTTGCCCGATGGCCGGGCAACGCGTGCGACAGCTACGCGGGCAATACCGGCGACGGGGTTATAGATGCCTCCAAGGACGCGCTATGGCGCATTGAGGAGGAGGATTTTGCAGGGAACATCGCGACCATCGACCTCCAAATCCGCGCTCAGTCGCTCACAGAACCTTCAGCCCCGTCCACCGCATCTTCCCGTCCAGGAACCATCTCTCGAGCTTTTTTCGGGGAACGCCTGATCGTGAGCGCAGAATTCCCCGAACCCGAGCGGGAGGTACCTCAGATATGCTTCGCGCCCGACGGTAAGGATGGGCTCAAACCGATGCGGCGGTTGGATGGGCGGCATTTTTCGACCGCCCTGTTCCCCGGAGCCGCCGCGACATATACGCTCACCGTGCGCCATCCGCGAATCCCGGAACATGCAACGTCCGTGACTGTTGCCCGACGCGGCTCCCCGGCGCAAGAGCTAAGCGCCGAGTTTGGCGCACGGGTGAAAATCCCTTCCAATGCCCCCTACGACTGGTTGCCGCTGGTCATCGAAACTCCTTCAAAGACTGCGGCGACCCCGTTTCCAATCTTAGGGAAACCCGTCGCACTCTGGCCCGATACAGCACCGCTCGACGTACCGGTCAGCCTCACCATTCCGCTCCCGACCGGAACAACGCCTTCGAAGAGCATCCAGATATACCGTTTGGATGACGCGCACTGGACCGCGCTAGACACCAAGATGGAAGGGGAGGGCCTAACGGTTTCCACCCGATCACTGGGCGTTTTTGTCGCGATGGACGACACCTCCCCGCCCCAACTCAAGATCATTGCCCCGGAAACGGGAAACCCCATACGTTCCAAGCGACCCAAAATCGCGGTGTCGTGCGAAGACACGGGCAGTGGGATCGCAAGTGCCAACTTATGGATCGGCAAGCATTGGCTGCTCGCTGCCTATGACCCGGAAGCCCATCGGTTGACCTGGGAAGCGGACGAAGACTTGCCCCCAGGCCGACAGAGCCTGAGCGGGATCGCCGTGGATCGTGCCGGTCTCGAGACTAAAGCTTCGTGGGTGCTGAATATCCCTTAGGCTGGTCATCCATCGCCCCTGTTCGTTCGTTTTTGTTTCTGCGGGCGTTCGTTGCTATCATGAAGGCTGAACAAGGATATTCCCCGAAACCCTTTGGAGAAAAAGCATGCGGTTCATGTTGCTGATAAGCCTTTGTGTGGTGGCCCTGCTGGCCGGTTGTACACCTACGCCGAGCTTCACAACGGAGTTCTCAGGGCTTTCCGCTCCGCTCAAGGTGACCTTTAAGGACACCACGGAAGTCGTGGACGGACTGGGTCTGGATATCCGCGCCATAGCGCCGATCACAAGCTGGAAATGGGACTTTGGCGATGGAAACATCAGCACCGACCAGAATCCCACGCATGTCTACTACGACCACGGGGCCTTTGATGTATCTCTCACTGCAACGAATATCGGGGGAAGCAAGACATTTCTTAGCAAGGCCGCTGTGACCACCGCCTCGGCCGTGAGCTTTTCCGCCAGCCCCGCCGCAGGCAATGCACCCCTCACCGTGAAATTCACCGATACCTCCAAAGTCCCCAATCTCGGCTCTGACCCCGTGCAATACTGGAACTGGGATTTTGGGGATGGCACCACGACGTCCGTGAAAGATCCCTCGAACGTCTACCGACAACCGGGGGTGTACACTGTAACCTTGGCGGTTTCCACGACTTCCCGGCTCTACACCGGCACGGCCAAGCAAACAGTCACCGTGCGAGACCCTTCGACCGGAACCACGAACCCGCCCGTGGTGCCCACGGTGACTTTTACCGCCAACCAGACCGCAGGTATCGCCCCATTGACCGTTAACTTTACCGATACCACGACCATCCCCGACCCGACCAATAACCCGATCACCAAGTGGGCGTGGGATTTCGGCGATGGCGGGGGCAGCACGGAGAAAAATCCGCAGCACACCTATCAATCGGCCTCGGACACTTCATTCACCGTCAAACTCACCATCACGATGAAATCGGGAACCGCCTATTCAGGAACCTCGCAGAGCCTCATCAAAATCGATCCGGGCGCGCCGGTGGCCCAGTTCAAAGCCGAAGGCCCCGTCAAAGGCCTCTTGCCATTCGAGGTTCAATTCTCCGACTTGTCGAGTCCCGGTGCGGAACGGATTACCGCTTGGCAATGGGATTTTGGCGATGGTTCAGGAAGCACCGCGCAGTATCCCTCGCACACCTACACGGAGGTCGGCACCTATGATGTTTCACTGACGGTGACGACGGCTGTGGGAAGCGCCATCAAGACAAAGACAGGATACATCACCATCACGAGAGGCCCATCGGCCAGCTTCGCCATGAGTTCGTCTTCCGGTCCCAAACCGTTGACGATTCAGTTCACGGACACCTCCACACCCGGGGCCGATCCGGGAAATCCCGCCGTGGCCATTCAAACCCGACAATGGAATTTTGGTGATACCTACACCGACTCGCGCACCTCGCCGAGCCACACGTATACAGAGGCCGGGGCGTATACCGTCTCGCTGACGGTCACGAGTGCCACCGGTTCGGATACGGAGAGCCAGCAAGTGGTGTCGGGGGTCTTGCCGACCGCCGACTTTACTGCGGACCACTTTACGGGCAGTGCGCCCCTAAGCGTGCAGTTCACCGACCTCACCCAGAAAGGCGATGACGATATCGCGACCTGGGACTGGAACTTCGGTGATACCCAGCATGCGACAACACAGAGTCCGACGCACACCTTCACTGTGCCGGGCACCTACACGGTGACCCTGACGGTGGAGACAGCCGTGGGTGCCCCATCGCGGAAGACCAAGACGAGAACCGTTGCCGTGTACTAAGAAGCCGCCCCCGGTGATAGAGGTTTCCAAACCCTGATTCGAAAGGAAGACGCATGCGCATCCGTCGACGGGAATTCATCAATGGCGTGGCAGGTGCTCTCGCCGGCACCTATTTCCTGACACCGCAAGCGATCGCCGTGGATAGCGCTCCGGGAAAACGCATCATTTACTACAATAATTTCGCATCACATCTGCTTTGCGCCTACAACCCCAACATGTACTACCCCGACCTTCCCTATCGCTGGACGGATGCGGACTGGAAGGCGCTGGTCGATATGATCGCCCGGTTCGGGTTCAATGTCTTCGAGTTCTGGCTCGAGCCGCGCATGTTCTGCCGCGAAGCACTGGACTCCGATTTCGGTCGCGAGTACACGCGCCAGATGAACGTAGTCATTGATCACGTCCGCACGCGAGGCATGAAGGCGGAAATGATTGTTGCCCTCGCCACCGTCGGTGACAAATGGCGCACCCTGTGCCCTAACGTGCCCGAGGAATGGAATGAGGTGCTCGGACTCTGGGACACATGGACGCGCCGTCTGCCGGGACTGGGCATCGTCGGCATTTTCCCCGGCGACCCCGGTGCGTGTTCAAGAAACGGCTGCACCGCCGAAACCTATATCGACAAGTCCATAGAGGTGGCTGCGCTCATCAAGAAGAACCTGCCCGGCGCTGAAATTGAATTCAACACCTGGGGTCCGCCCTTCTTCGGATGGGGCAATATCCATATGGAGCCCGACAGCCACGGTGAATTCATCCCGAAGGATCAGGCGACCGCTTGGACATTTTCGAAGGAGCGTACCGACCGCTCCATGAAGCATCTGCTCGCACGGCTCAAGGATTTCCCGCCTGACACCACCGTGTCCATCAATCTCGGTTTCAACGGTGATGGCAACCCGAAGGGGGAGGAAGACGCGCGTCCCTGGGCGGTTGAAATCGCGAAGACCAATGCGATTCAAACGTGGGACTTCAGCCTGACCGAAGGCGAAAACGCCGTCTATCCCCACTACCGGTTTTCGCGCCTCTTTCAGCGCCGCAAGGAGGAGCGCGATGCCGCGCCGTATCGGGGCGGCATCTGCTTCACCATGACCCCGCTGCTCAATCAGTTGTCACTGTACGAATCCGCGCGCTCGTTTACCCAACCCGATGCCGACCCCGGGAAGCTTGCCGGGGACTTTTTCGCCATGCTCTTCGGCGAGGGCGGGCGCGGCTTGGTGGAAGGCTATCGCCTGTTTGAGGCACTGCCCGATTGGGGCAGTTATGACCGGGTGACAATGCCCCGCGCGCAGTACCATGCGAAAATGACCGCACTTGCGGAAGCACTCAAGGGGCTGCAGGGTTCCGTGAACAATGAGATTCCCTTTCATCCCAAGCCGGAGACTTACAGGGCAGAACTCGAGTTTTTTGCGCGCCTTTTTGCCGACCTCACCGCGCCCGCGCCCGATTATGCCGCCCTGAAGCAGGTCTACTGGAATCGCGTCTATCGGATTTATGACCTGCTGCCCGCGCACGTGGATCCGCGTCCGCACACCGCCACGGATCGCTTCATCCAGTACTTCAAGGACTGGGCGTAGCGACGCGGCTAGGTGCAGCGCCTAACTTTCCGCCGGAGCTTCAGCAACAGGCGGATCAACCAGCGGCAGACCCTGCAAGTATCGGTGAATCGAACGGGCGGCAATGCAACCCTGACCCATCGCGCTGATGACCGTGGCCGCGCCGGAAACAATGTCCCCGCCTGCAAAGACGCCCGGAACTGAGGTCGCCATGGTGGCTTCATCCACCGATACCGTGCCCCACTTGGTCACGTTAAGCGACTCCGTGGTTTGCGCGATGAGCGGATTCGGCTTGTTGCCAATGGCAATGATGACGGTGTCAACGTCGAGAATGTACTCGGATCCGGGGATTGGCACAGGGCGACGGCGACCGGAGGAGTCCGGTTCGCCCAATTCCATGCGCAGACATTCCATGCCCACCACCCGATGGCGCGCATCGCCCAGCACGCGGATGGGGTTGGTCAGCAGGTTGAGCTTCACGCCTTCCTGCTCGGCATGATGCACCTCTTCCTCGCGGCAGGGCATTTCAGCGCGGGCGCGACGGTAGACAATGTTCACATCCCCGCCGAGGCGCAGAGCGGTGCGTGCGGAGTCCATCGCGACGTTTCCGCCGCCGACCACCGCCACCTTGGCCCGCTTGATGGGCGGGGTGTCGTATTTCGGGAAGAGATAGGCTTTCATGAGGTTTGAGCGCGTGAGGTATTCATTGGCCGAATACACGCCAACGAGGTTCTCACCGGGAATGCCCATGAACGAGGGCAGACCCGCACCGCTTCCAACGAAAACCGCGCTGAAGCCTTCTTCTTCCATCAGCTCGCCGATGGTGGCGTTGCGCCCGACGACATAGTCCATGACAAAGGTCACGCCCAGACGGCGAAGGAAATCGACTTCGGCACGAACGATGGACTTGGGCAGACGAAATTCCGGGATGCCATACACAAGCACACCGCCCGGTTCCTGCAGAGCCTCAAAAATGGTGACGTCATAGCCGAGACGAATGAGGTCGCCAGCCACGGTGAGTCCGGCGGGGCCGGCACCCACACAGGCCACCTTCTTGCCGTTTTTCGCGGGCAATTCCGGCAACTGCATCGACCCGCTTTCGCGCTCGTAATCGGCGACAAAGCGCTCAAGGCGACCAATCGCCACCGGCTCGCCCTTCTTGCCGAGAATGCACCGGCTCTCACATTGTTCTTCCTGCGGGCAAACCCGACCGCAAACGGCGGGGAGCGCGTTGAAGTTTTTCAGGTGCTGTGCGGCCTCAAGAATACGGCCTTCCTGCACCCGGCCGATGAAGCCGGGAATGTCCACATTGACCGGGCAACCATCCACGCAGCCCGGCTTGCGGCATTTGAGGCAGCGGCTGGCCTCCAACTGCGCAATCTCGTCAGAGTAGC
>CAIZGN010000612.1 GCA_903932505.1 Candidatus Hydrogenedentota bacterium | reverse complement strand
GCCCGCATCATCCCGGGTCGCGGCATAGAGTGCCCCCGCCCGCTGGATGCGCTCCTTCGGGATCGAAGAGCCTCCATCGCCGAGCGCCGACCGGATCAGCTGCTCCTTGCGCGCCTCCGGCATACCGCCGGTTCCAACGGCTCCTGCAAGCACCGCCGCGCAAGACAACAACGCGGCCGTCATGGCCATACGAGGAAACTGGATCATCGTTTCTGCTCCTATTACTTCACCCCGTTGAACGTGATAGTGGGTTCTATTGCCCCGCTTCCTAAGGAAATCGGGAACTCTGTATCATTCATCTTGAACACGACCTTGTCGCGCTCAATGGATTGCACAATGATATTGTTCGAGTAGGCGTAGCCTTTGTAAATGCATCGGTCTTGGCGCTCTTCTTTCTTAAGCGCCCCTTCATTACGAACAATGGCAACCGGAAACTGGTCATCCCAAACAATGGCAATCACGCGCGTACGGCTCAAAGGGGAATCGGGAAGCAGGAGTTCGCTCACACCGGTGTTGTTCGGGTTAGATATCGTGAAAATAGGCGACTTCATGGGATTGCGTTTTTCATGATCCTGCCCAGCGGCATCACGATACCACGTTTCGTATACGAACTGAACTTGCTTGATCTCTTCGGTCAGCGCCACCACGTCTACGTTGGATATTTCCATCTTAAGCGGCTCTTCAGTGGGGGAAGAGGCATTGGCCAACGCTCCAGAAGCAGGTGCCGTGGCAGGGGTGCCGGGAGGGGCCACGGCCGCTCCGACCGGTGCCGTAGCCACGGGAGGAGGCTGCCCACCCATGAAAGCACGGGCTAGCACAACAGCTAGCACAACCCCGAGAACCACGAGCAAGGGTATCTTGATATTCTCTAACACGATGTCACCCTTTTCGTTTATTTAACCGATGCCGGCGTGCCGGCGGGGGGAGTGGCCCCGGGCGCTTGTCCCGCCGGTTTGTCGGTCTTCCCTGGTTCAGTCTGATTAGTATTTTCAAGAAAACGGAAAGTATTCAGGGTCATGGTGGCCTCTGACAACCCTTGGCCCGAATTGTCCGCTTTGATGTCAAAGTCCGACACGCTGAAATAGCGGGTGTCACGCTCGAGCAGGTTAATGAAGGTGAGAATCTGATTGAAATCGCCCACCGCCTTCACCCGCGCCGGGATGATCTCTTTGCGGTCACTTGGAACCGGGGGGAGGGGAACTAATTCAGGCTTTGCGTTAAAAACCTGATTGCCCTTTTCCTCAAAGCTCCGAAGGATATCAATGATTTCCCGCTTTGCCGGGAGACGCTTTTCAAAAGTGTCTACTATTTGCTGGATGCTGTCCGCCATTTCCTTGTTCTGCTGATACGAGGCCTTGTAAGCCCGCGCAAGCTGAAGCTCTTTCTCAAGGGCAACCGTTTCTTTGGACAGGGCAACAACTTTGTTCTCCTGAGCCGTGTACACCAGAAAATAGAATGCGGCAACCAAACCAACCGCGAGTGCCAGTATGCCCCCGCAAAAAAGCCAGTCGCGCGTTGTAACAGTGCCTCTAAATATATCGAACATTTATGCCTCTCCCTCCCCTTCGGCTCCAGATTCGCCCTCTTCAAACTTGTGCACGGTGAAGTCCTGGGTGAAACTGGAAATAATCTTGTCGCCTACTTTGGTACGCTCGATCTTGGGCATCGTGGTCACTTCAAAACGACGACTAAACCCGGGGTCACTGCCCGCTTGGGAAATCAGCTCGTAGATATAGTCGTGCCCCTTGTCATCAGGCTTGCTGTATCCAGAGACCTCAAGAACCGTGCGTTTCCCGGGAACAAGTTCAGTCTCAGGCTTCAGGGTATCCTTGTTGATTACCGGTTTACCCTTTGAATCCTTCTTGATTTTCATTTCCTGGAAGGGCTTCTCGGTAACACGCAACTGCTTGTACCAAATGTTTTCCGGGGTCAGAGCTGCGAGTTTGCTCAGTTGCTCAGACCAGATTACACGGTCTTTAAGGATCTCTTTCACCGTGAGAAAGCGTTCCTTGAATTCATTCTTCTTCTTCTCAGCCGCGTTGTGCTCGGCCACAATCTCTTTGAGCTGTGAGTATTCCGCCTTTTTCTGGTCGCATTTTTCCTGTTCCGCGCCAATTTTCGATTGACCGGAAAGGAAAGCCGCACCAAGCCCCACCACAGTCGCGGCGAGCACCGCCAAGCTGACAATGTGTGGCAACGGAGTCCGCTTTATAGGGCGCAGGTCAACGGGCAACAGGTTGATTGTAATCATAGGTCAGCCATCCCTCTTGCGGCCAAGCCCACAGCCACCATGAACTGCGCTGGATGTTCCAGTAAAGGAGCCACCGCCGACCGGGACCCCAAACGCAGCGCGCTTTCGGCAGGGTCTGCGACTTCCACAGTCTCCACGCCGAGCTCTTCGACCAAGGTTTCTCCGACAATGGGAAGGCGAACCACCCCGCCACTCAGAATAAGGCGATCCACGGGGCGCTCGTACAGTTGGTGCTCGTAGAAATCAAACGAACGCCGAATCTCAGCCACCATACGCTGAAGCGGGGCAGCCATAATCTCCCGGGGATCGGAGGCTTTGGCCTGCGCGCGCGCGGCAGGCTGGGCGGGGGATGTAACGGCACTATACGAACCGCCCGGTTCATCGTCGAGAGGATCAAGCAGCGATCCGCCAGAACCAAAGGGATCATCCGAAAGCGACGAAAGAGACGACTGCGGAGGTGGCGGTGGGGGAGGGGGCTCCGCCTCTGTTTGAGGTGGCTCCTCTGGTTGTCCGTCAAAGCGCATGGTCGCCAACTGACGTTCAGCCTCCGCAAAATCACACCGGCGATCCTTGGCAATGGCCTGAATAAGTTCTCTTCCGCCCCAGTTGACGTCGCGGATGAAATTCGAAATACCATCCTTCACGAAGTGAATACTCGATGATGATAGTCCAATGTGCACCAGTGCGACCGTTTCGCCGGGGCGAAGGAAACCGCACGCCTCGGCGGCATCCGCCAAAGCAAGAGAATCAACCCCAAGCACGCCACACTTGAGCTCAGCGGCATCAATAACCTGAAGACGGGAGTCGATCATTTCGCGCTTTGCAGCCACGAGCATGATTTTCAGCTGCTTGCTGCCGCTGTCCTCGGTTTCGGATAGGAGCGTCCAATCAAGATACACATCATTGAGATCGTAGGGGATATTTTGGCTCGCCTCGCGCTCAACAGCCTCTGCGAGTTGGGCCTTGGGCATGTCGGCAAGGCGGGGATAACGGATTACAGCTGTTTGACCGGGCATTGCGGCAACCAGAAGGGATTGAGAAACCGCCATCGTGCGAACCGCCTCACGGATTGCCGCTGCATGGGCCATCGCTGGATCGGAGTTCACTTGCTCTCGATCAATTCGCTCGTAACCGACTTGTTCGATGCAATACTGACCACCCGACCGCGACATTTGAACTGCCTTGATCGAGTAGGTTCCGATGTCGAGCCCAATCGCCCGTTTTGGTCTTGAAAACGCCAACAGTCTCTAGCTCCTCTGCTGAAAAGACTTTGCCAACTCAGTCGTTGTGCCCAATCTACGACCCAATATGCGCTCGATATTCCCGGGCCTTTTCGCTTTGTTCCCTATGACACGCCTCTACAGACTATCATAAATATGATTTTCTGTCAACACTTTATTCGGCCGAAGAATGAGTTCCTTGAGTTCATTGCCCAATTATCTTCAAAATATTTCCCGGAGCCACAAAAGAGGCCACGATCCGATACCCACGGCCAGAAACCGCCTTCTGATAATATACGCAATATTAAACGGATTGTCAAGAGTTATTTTTGGCGTCCCAACACTTTCCCGCCGTCCTAGAATTCTACGGCGTGGGACAACAGGTTTTCTGCCAATGCCGTCACCCCTTCTTTGTCGAGAACGGCAATGGCCGCAGGAAGGTTTTCATGCGGCCCACCCACGTCATATATTTCCGAGTCTGCAGCCCGCAGGACAGCCTTTTCCAGCGCTGAGCAGCCTTGCACAATTTTCAAAATTTCCTTCAGAGAAACCTTCTCATCCGCCGCCAGACTCTTAAGGTTACCAAGGATCTCTTGACTTAGCGGTATTTCAATCTTCGGGGGTACAACCGCTTTCGCAACCTCCTTGGGCTTTTCCTTGGCGGAATCCTTCGGCGATTCTTTGGGCGTCTCGGTCGAAATCACCGGCTGGGCCGGTTCCTCCTTCTTCGCTGGGGCCTCCCGCGCAAGCAGCTTGGAGAAATAGGAATCTGTGGCACCTTGATCCCGTTGCGATTGACCGTAATGCTTCTCGACGGCCTCCTGAATGTCATTGAGTTTACTGAGAACCGCCTTCACCCGGAGTCCCGTAAGGGCTTCAAGCTCCTGAATCGTACCCGTGTCCAGCGGACAAGCCATCGCCACCGTCAACAGTTTTCCGAGCTTGTCAATTGGAACAAGGCATCGCTCCATGGCGAGTTCCTTGGGGATGACTTCAAGCAGCTTGGAATCAATCCGGAAGCGACTCAGGTCGATGGAAGCAATACCCGGTTGCTTGGAAAGGCAGGTGTGCAAGCCCTCAGAGGTAAGGTGCTTCAGCTCAATGAGAATCTCAATGATGCGTCCGCCATTCTTGGCTTGGTGTTCCAGAGCCTTCCACAACTGATCCTCGGTAATCAGGTTGTGCTGCACGAGGATTTCCCCAATGCGTCCGCGCGGGCCCGATACCGCAATATCATCGGGCATGTTCGATGGAACGGGAATTTCCGGCGCGGGAGACGAGACTGGAGGAGAGGGCGACGCGGGCCCGATCGAAGGCTCGAATTCAAACGGAGAATCAAGATCCTCCGGTGGAGCGGCATGCGTTTCGGGTGGATGCAGGGACTCCCCGCACTTCACGCACTTGAAAGTTTTTCCCTTGCCCTGCGCAGGAATCTTCATCTTCTGCCCGCATTGTGCGCAGGCCACTATAACCACAGGAACCTGATCCGCCACCGCAATGCCTCCTCGCCCGCATCGGGCACTATATCATGGACATTGAAACATGCTAGGATATGATACACTAACCACCATGTGGAACGGAAGAGACGCTTGGACGACCGGAGCTTCAGCCGTTTCATAAGGCACCGAAAAGGGATTTTCATGCGGTTTGACGAGGTAGTTGATACCTATCGGGAGGCAGAACGCCTGCTGAGGGATGAGCAACCGGAACAGGCGCTCAATAAGGTTGAAGAAATTTCTGATTTCTTCCCGCGCAGCGTCCCTATTCTTCGGTTGCGTGCGGAGGCTCTGGCCGCCTTGCACCAGGGCACGGACGCGCTCGCCCAATACGAGCGGATGCTTGTGCAGGTCTCACGCATTCGATCCGCGACCGAACTGCTTTCCGCCGAAATAGGGCCCGATGCCGTTCAGCGCCTACAGCGGGGGCTTTCCGCACAGGAGAACCAGGCCAAGGCTCTCAGTAATGCCATCGAAGAGCGAGAGTCCGAGGCGCTCGATAAAATGGCCATGCGACAGACCGTCGAAGCACTCGAGCAAGAACTCGTCGCATTGCGCCAGCAGGCCGGGCAGGCCCAGTCCTCGGAAGACGCCATGGCTGCGGAGCTGGAGTCCTTGCGGCAGCGCGAGCGCGAAAAGGGACAGGCGCTCGAGGGCGCGCAGGCTGAATTGCGTAACTTGCGCGAGACCCTTGAGGAACGCGAACACGCAATTGCGGCGGCCACCGAAGCATCCAAGGCGCACGCCGCCAAAGTCGGCGAACTCGAGCGCGAGATGTCCGCTCTAAACGACAAAGCATCCGACGCAGCAGAGTCCGAGTCCGCATTGACCCAGGAAATTGAGCGTCTGCGCTCCCAGGGGAGCGACAAGGAGCTGGAGCTCGCCGCAGCCCGCAATGCGGTCGAGCAATTACAGGGCACCTTGTCCGACCGGGAGCAGGCTATCGCGGAGGCTGCCACACTTAGCGCGGAACGCGAACGCGAAATGCAGGCCCTCAGCCAAGCGCTTGAAGGTATTCGAAAAGAAGCACAACAGGCCACATCCTCCGAGCAGAAGCTGCACGCCGAACTCGATCAACTCCGCGCTAACGAGCGTGCCAAATCCGACGCACTCGACCGCGCCGAGCAAGAACTCAAGACCCTCCATGGCAAGCTCGAGGAGCGAGAGGATGCTGTGCGCGGGGCCGAGGCACGACGCCAGCAAAGCGAAGAGGCGATGGCCGCCTTAAAGCGGGAACTCGACTCGCTCCACCAGCAGGCAGAGCGTGCCTCCAGTTCGGAAAGGGCTCTCGCGCAAGAGGTCGAATCTCTGCGCGCGCATTCCTCAAGCAAGAATGAGTCCCTTGAGCGAACGCGCAGGGAAATGGAGCAACTGGCCAAGGAACTACAGAAAAGAGAGTCCCAGCTGGCTGATGCCCAGCAGCAGAGCACCATGTCGGTCGAGTCCGCTACAGCCCTGCAAAATGAACTCGTCTCCCTGCACGAAAAGGCCAAGGAATTCGAAGAGTCCGAGCGCCTGCTTGAATCCGAACTCATGCAGTTGCGCACCAACGAGAACGAGAAAGCGGACGAACTCACCAACGCTCGTGGCGAGCTCGAAATGCTGCGCGGTCAGTTGTCCAGCCAGCGGGGTGCCGTTTCCGAAGCTGAAGAGCGAAGTGCGGAGCAAGAGGCGCAGGTCGCAAAGCTGCGAGAGGAATTGGAGACCATCCATCGACAGGCCGCCGCCGCATCCTCTTCGCAAGAGGCCTTGTCGCAGGAAGTCGAGCAATTGCGCGCAAACGAGGGTGCCAAATCCCAGGCCTTGGAGGACGCGCGTTCGGAAGTTGAGAAACTGCGTCAAGCACTCAGCGATCGCGAGACCGCAGTCGCCAGCGCCGCAGAGACCGAGGCCCAGCGCCTCGAAGAAATGGAGAGCCTCCAGGAAGAGCTCAGGGCACTCCAGGAGCGCACCGCCGAGGCGCGAAACTCTGAGGGTGCCCTTTCCGGTGAACTCAGTCAGCTTCGAGAAAACGAAGCCGCGAAGGCCCAGGCGCTTGAGCAAGCACGCCAGCAGTTGGAGCAGCTGCAGGAAACCCTGCGACACCAGGAAGAAGCCGTCGTGCAGGCCGAGCGGGAAAAAGCGGCCGGTGAGTCGGTGATCGCATCCTTGCGCGAGGAGCTGGATTCCCTTTCGGCCCAGACCCAGGATGCCGCCCAATCTCGAGAGGTCCTTGAATCTGAAATCAAGAAATTGCATCAGGCTGGAAATCAGGCCGAGTCCGAACTGACCAAGACACAGGAAGAAATGGCTCGCCTCAGGGAAAGCCTCGAGCAGCGGGATCAGGCCCTGGCCAAGTCGGAAAAAATGCTCGCACGCGCCCAAAGCGGTGCACCGAGAAGTTCCATTACCATGTGGATTGTCCTTGCGGCCGTGGGGCTCGCCGTCATCGGCGGCTACGTCGTCTGGCGCGATTTCATCCGAAAACCACCCCAAGTGGAGGTGGTAGAACTTCCAAAGGTGGAATTGGACTTCCCCGCACACCAGGTGGGCACCCTGTTCACGCGCGATGAACTGTCGAGCGACCCGGGCGCATGGGTGGCCGAGGGAGAGGCACTAAACACGGTCAACATTCCAGCCAAGAAGTCGATTCGCCTCGACCTTAGCCCAGAGGCGGCAGCCGATCTTTCATTTTTGCGGGCCATTGACCCCCTACTGGTGCAGGAGCTGCGACTACCCGCTCTGACCGTCAACGACCTCAATCTGAAAACCATATTCCTGCTCTCCAAACTCAAGCGCTTGGACATCGGTGCCGTCTTGCCCGATGAGGACAAATCGAAACTTGCCAAGCAATTGCCCAGCACCTGTGAGATAGTATCCAAACCCCCGCAGCTGCCCGTGCCCCAAGTGCTCACCCCGCCCGCTGAGCGCACGATTCATTTCCCCGATAAGGCCGTGGGGCGTGTACTGACGCGGCCCTTCAGCCCCCAGCGCGTTGGCGTCTGGAAAGAACTCACGTCCGCCGTGGGGGACGTCGCCATTCCGCAGAATACAGAAGTGAAGTTGGCCGTCGATGCGATGCTACGCGACTACTCGCCCCTTGCCCAACTCGAGCCCAACAGTCTTCAGGCTATTGACATCGTCGGCAGGAACGCGCGAGATGAATGCCTCGTGCATATCCAAAAACTGACGGGGCTTTGGGAAATTACCCTCTTGACCACAGGGATCACCAACGCCGGTATGGCGAATCTGGCACCCCTAACCCAGCTGCACGCCTTTACAATCAATGATACCCCCATCGATGACTCCGGTTTTCAGGTCTTCAAGAATTTCTCGCGGCTG
>CAIZGN010000611.1 GCA_903932505.1 Candidatus Hydrogenedentota bacterium | reverse complement strand
ACGAGATTGACACACAATCCGCCGCGAATATCGACCGCGGGAACGACGCGCATTACGCGACGTCCAAGGCCGCCTTGGCTTGGGCGACGATTTGGGCGAAGGTGGCTTCGTCGGTGGCCGCGATATCGGCAAGCACCTTGCGGTCGAGACCGATATTGGCCCGCTTCATGCCTTCAATGAAACGACTGTAGGTGAGTCCGTTCGCGCGCACGCCGGCGTTGATACGGGCGATCCACAGTTTACGGAATTCCCGCTTGCGCACCTTGCGATCACGGTAGGCGTATACGCCTGCGTGATCGGCGGACTGCTTGGCGGTCTTAATGAGCCGGTGATGACTGCCGCGATGCCCCGCGACCAGCTCCAATACTTTCTTGCGACGACGGCGACTTGCCGGATTATTTGTTGCTCTCATGGAATGATTCCTTTTCTCGGCGCCGGCCTAAACGGTTATGACCGGGTAAAATGCTTGTAGCCGTGCCCCGCTCTAGGAATAGGGCAACATCTTCTTCACGCGATCGACGTCGGCGGGTGCCAACATGCCGGTACTGCGCAGGTTCCGGCGGCGTTTGGACGACTTGCAGGTCTTCAGGTGGCGTGCAAACGCCTTGCTGCGCTTGAATCCGCCGTTTTTCGTCGAAGAAAAACGTTTTGCGGCTGCGCGATTACTCTTGATCTTAGGCATAATAATCCCTTTCTCCGAGTTATGGAGCGTGCCGGGCCGTACAAAACGACCGCTACCTCAGTCCGTCCGGCCTACTTGCTATTGGCCGGCTGCAACACCAAGCTCATGTTTCGCCCTTCGAGCCTGGAAGCCTGCGTGTTGTAGTCGCCAACGGTCAAATCGGCCGTTGCCTCAACCACCTTACGCAAGATCTCCTGCCCGAATTCGGGGTGGGCCATTTCACGACCCCGGAACATGATGGTGACCTTCACCTTGTTACCCGCCGCCAGAAATTCCCGCACGTGATTCGCTTTGTATTCGAAGTCGTGCTTGTCAATCTTCGGCCGGAACTTTATTTCCTTCAGCGTCACCGTATGCTGATGCTTACGAGACTCACGGGCCCGCCGTTTCTGTTCGTACCGGTATTTGCCGTAATCCATGATCCGGCAGACCGGAGGAACCGCTTGGGGGGCCACTTCCACCAGATCCAATTCGCGCGATTCGGCTTCCCGAACTGCGTCGCGCGGATCCAATATGCCCATTTGCTCGCCATTTTCATCAATCACGCGCACCTGGCGCGCACGAATTTGGCTATTGACACGGACTCGTGCCTCTTTTGGCGGTGGCTTAACGATGAGCATTTCCTCCACTGGGGCCCAGCGCCCCGGCATATCCTTCCGCCGCAACCCGAACCCGGACTACGCCCGGCCATGTCACGGCACAAAAAAACGGCGAGAGACATCCGTCTCCCGCCGATGCGCACACTTCATGCGTCCCTATCATCAGTTCGATAACCGATGCGAGCAAGCCTCTGAGCCGCTGCATGGTGAGGAGACGGAACTCCTTCTTAAGCTGCGTTGCACCCGAAAAGTGCATCACAGCGCGTTGCACTATAACAAATGCCGGGTCTGATGTCAAATTCCGGATGACTTACTCCAGCCTTCGCCCTTTGTGAGGGGCGCTGAAAAGGAGACCGGGTTGCCTGAATTACTTATTGTTCGGCGATGTCGAGACTTGGAAATTGTAGGTTCCGGCACCGACCGGGCAGTGGATGCCGTCCTCGAGATATTGAACGCCTTGGGCCGGTTTGCCTGATTCCGTGACGAGCGCGCCCTGCTTACCGGGGAGTACGATATCGGCGGTGGTGTTGCCAGGTATGGTGGTTGTGAGATTCAATCCTTGGGCATTTCTTTTCCAGCGGACTTCGATACGACCGCGCGGTGAATCGAAGGCGCCCTGCGCTTTGCTGAGTCCGGCAATGAATAGCGGCGCGATGCGCAGTTTGGAGAAACCGTTGGAATCGGGTTCCTGCTGAATGCCGAGCAGACCATCCTGAAACCATTCTTGGATATGGCCGAACATGCAGTGGTTAAGGGAGGAGCCGGGTTTATCCCAGCATTCGGAGAGGGTTTTGAGCCCGAACTGTTTCAGCATGCACCCATAGCCGGGGGCATCGGTTCGGTCGATCATGCGGTAGACGACATCGGAGCGCCCGGCCTGGGTGAGTGCCTGCACAAGATAGCGGAAGCAGACTTCGCCCGTAGATTGCTTGTAGCCGTTGCTTTCCAGCTCACCGACGAGGCGTGCCAAGACGGCACCCCGATCCTCCTGCGGCACGAGGTCGAAGTAGAGGGCGGCCGCGAGGGCGGCTTGACTGCCCCGGGCCACGGTTTTCTTTTCTGGGTCGTAGTAGGCCTTGATGAAATGCTTGCGAACCATTTCTGAGAGTCCGGTGAAGTATTCGATATCCTTGGGGTCGCGATGGAGCAAGGTAGCGGTCTTGGCGAGGATGCGGGCGTTGTCGAAGAGCATGCAGGTGGCGGTGAGTTCGTCGGGAGTTAGCTGGGAATCGCCGACGTGGCCTTTTTCAGGGGTCCAGTCATACCAGTCGCCGAGTCCGCCTTTGGCGAGGCCTTTTTCGTCGCGGGTGGAGGCGAGATAGCGGGTATAGCTGGCCATGGTGTCGAACTGGCGGGCAAGGATGGACTCGTCGCCGTACCAGCGGTAAAGCAGCCAGGGAATCTGTACGGAGGCACTGCCCCATTCCGGCGATTCGAAGAATCCGCCATTGAATCGGGTGTATTCCGGTGCGATGTCGGGCACCATGCCATTATCCAGCTGGGCCTCGGTGGTGTCGCGGGCGATCTTGGCGTAGAGCTGCTGAGCGTCGAAATGGTAGAGGATGGAAGGGCCCATGAGGTGGGAGACCTCTAGCCACCCGAGTTTTTCGCGGTGGGGGCAATCGGTGAGCACGCTTTGGAGATTGCTGCGGACCGAGCGGGTAATCATGGCGTCAATTTCGTTGAACAGCGGGTTGTCGCAATCAAAGGTGCCAACGGGGGTTGAGGCGCTTGTGATGAAGTCTGCGCCGGCATCCAGCAGCACGGGCCGACCGGTTTCTGCCTTGGCGTCGTTGCCCCAGTCCGCCCCGGTTATGTAGAGATACTGAAAACCGAAATAGGTGAATCGTGGGGTGAAGGTTTCCTGGCCTTGCCCCTTGAGGGTGTAGGTGTAGGAATGGCCGGGCCAGAGAGTGCCCTTGCGCTCGGCGGTTTCGATGGTGACCTTCGTGCCGGCTTTTCCTTGCACGCGTATGGCTGGCCGGGCGGAGAGGTTGAGACCGAGGTCGACTTCGTATTTTCCTTCGGCGAGCTTTGTGACGGAGAGCGGCTTGGTTTTTTCCACCACCACGATGGGTGGTTGTTCCTGGGCGCGGAGTACACCGCCGGGACCTGCAACCGGGCGGACGGGTGTCCAAGTGCTGTCATCAAAGCCGGGGGCATCCCATCCGGGCATTTCGCGCTGGGCGTCATAGTCCTCGCCACCGTACATGCAGCTGAAGGTGATGGGACCGGGGGTCGTCTTCCATGAGGTGTCGGTCATCACCGTGTCGTTGGTGCCGTCGGTATAGTCGATGTGCAGCTGGAGGATAACTTTGGGTTCGCCGAAAGAGCCGAGAAACTTTACATAACGTCCGCCCTTGACATTGTAAAGTCCGTTGCCGAGCATGACGCCGAGGGCGTTTTCACCCGACCGGATTTTTTCGGTGATATCGAAGGGGACATAGAGACAGCTTTTCTTGTAGTTTGTCCAGCCGGGATCGAGGACATGGTTGCCCACTTTTTCGCCGTTGAGGCTTAGCTCGAATTGGCCCAGGCCGCAGATGTAGACCATGGCGCGACGGATTGGCTTGCCGGGGGAGAAGGTTTTTCGGAAGAGGGGTAGGGGCGCTTCACTGCCCGCGATCCACTGGGCCTTCCAGTCCTCGGCTTTGCCCAGTCCTGCCGACCAAGACGCTGGCTTGCTCCATGCGGAGACTTTGCCGTTGGCGTCTGACAAGCGGACTTTCCAGTAGGCGGGGATGCCACTTGGAAGGGGAGTGCCCTGATAGGTGACGGACAGCGAATTGGAGTCGACTTTGCCCGGGTTCCAGAGGTCGCCGTCGTCGTTGGCGAGTTTTTCCGGGGTGCTGGCCACCAGGATTTGGAAGGCGGTCTGGGTGGCGTTGCGCTCTTTGGATTGGAGAATCCAGCTCAGGCGCGGGGTGTTGGTTTCGATGGCCAGCGGCGTGTCCTGGCTTTCGCAGCGGAGGCGGTCTGCGGAGGAGGGTTCCTGGGCATGGGCGGGGGATGCGGAGGCGAACAGGGAGGTCAGGATGAGAACAGCGGCGAAGTGTTTCATGGGTGAATTCCTTGTGGTGGTTAATCGTTTTGATTATACGCGATTTGATGGGGGGAATTCTGTGGCGGGCTTGGGGACGGGCAGACAGGAATGTCTGCCGTGGGGGGACGGGCAGACAGGAATGT
>CAIZGN010000610.1 GCA_903932505.1 Candidatus Hydrogenedentota bacterium | reverse complement strand
GTGAGCTGGCTCAATAATTAATATATATAGTGTTTTCGGGTGGGATCGGCTGGATTGTCAGTCGCTCATATCCGCCCGTTCATCGCACCGCCGGATTGTCTATTGGGGCGATGTAACCTTGCGCTCCTTAGCGATTGCCCTAAACTCTTGAGCAAGATCCAAGGCGGTGCGCATACCACGCTCTTGATAAGCCAATGCCGCATGGAGAACCAATTCTTTCATGCTTTTTTCGCCTGTGAGGAATTTTCGATGTGGAAAACCGGCTACCCCTGCCCGAGACTCGACTTCAAGAAAGGCATCAATCTGTAGTTCACTGGAAATCTCGAAGAACCGTATTGGCCGATTGAGGTAGGCATGCGCAACAGCTCTTTTGTTGCCATCGAGGATGAGGAAATGGCGACGTGAAAACTTGTTCAACGGGACGACAGCAATCGCGGGAAACTGGTCTCCCTCTTCCAAGCGATGAACGAACCACTGCACGTCTTCGTATTTGCCTATATCCGTCAGGAGCAGCAATTCATGGTCGATTACTGTCTTTCGTTTTTTCATGATTCTGCTCTTCATCTGCGATCCTTCTTCATGCGATAGCCCACAACACCTGTGCCGCTCAGGTCAATCCCTGACCCTGAACAGGTCTACCCCCGAAGGTCGTCCAAAAATTCGGAGGCGGTCTCTCCGCTGGTGAGCAAAAGGAAATCTCGTGCCCGGGTACATGCCACGTAGAGCAGGTGCCGTTCCGTTTCATAAACCTCTTCAAGGTCGGCATCATCCGTAACCATCTCGATGCGCGACTGTAGCGGGATGATTTCATCCTCGCAGGCCATCACGACAACCGCACGGAACTCCAGTCCTTTTGCAAGATGCATGGTGGCTATGGATACGTGGTCGCTTGCGGTTTCGACGTGTTCATCGAGTATCTTAAACTGCAATCCAGCCTTCTCCACAGCCGCGCTTGCCCTTTTCAGTTCATCCGCAGAACGAACAAAGACACCGAACTCATGGGGCTTTACCCCCTCCTCAACTCGCTCTGTGATCCACTTGGCGACGGCTTCCCGCTCCTCTTCCTGGGTTTCTAATGGCTGGATCTCCGGGTCAGGGCCATTGAAAACGGATTGCGTTCCACGTCGTTCTTCGGTGTTTCCGTCCACATCACACAATTCAGGGGCCAATAGCCGATCGGCATACGTCCGAATCTGGTGCGATGTGCGGTAGTTCACCCGGAGGGTTTGAGAACGTCCGCGAACATCAACCCCGAGCGCCTTCCATGAAAAGGGCTGCTGAAAAATCCGCTGTCCAAGATCCCCTGCAAAAAACAATGCATCGACATGTTGGGTTCCGACTGCGGCCAGAAAACGCAACTGCGTCACATTGATATCCTGAGCCTCATCCACAACGACAAAATCAAAGGGTGGATGCTTCCCGGATTGGAATCTCGCTGCCAATTGGGAGAACATTTCGGATTGGGTGATTACGCCCTTCCCCTTGAGTGCGGCACGGACTTTCTCGAATATCGACCAGAGGATTTGCCGTTGTTGCTCGCGCAATCGGGTTTTTCTCCCGAGACGAACCACATCCCGGTAGGCCTCCCATGAGTCCAATTGCCAAGCATCCACCACCTGATCCCACTCTTCATAGAGAAAATGCAGGCTGAATTTCTGCGGGTCTATTTGCGTGATGGCCTCCTCAATGCACTCTCGAACGTCTTGTTTGGATGCCAGATTGAGTGGGCTTATATTCGTTTGGTAAAGCCGCCGTCCGATGGAATCCAGCGCCTCAACTTCCACTCGCTCAAGCAGTTTTGGCTCTGTGCTCACAAGTCGCCTCAGTCGAGTCCGCAAGGCGTTTGCCAGGATATCGGAAAAGGTGGTGAGCACAACCCTGGCATCCGGATTGTTTCGAGCAAGAGACACCGCACGATGCAGCGCGACAATCGTTTTTCCCGTACCTGCGGAACCCGCCACGCGTGCAGGCCCTTTGTAATCCCGCTCAATCAATTGCTGCTGGGCTGGATGGAGGAAGATGATCCATTTTTCCCAAGGAAACTCAAAGGCACGCTTCAGCTCTTCACTATTGTGCATCACCCGGAAACGCCGCTGGGCATCGGGGTGCTCAAAAGGATCAGCGCCGGTCGCAAGCGGTTGTGGTTCCGGTGGCGTGACGCCGGTCGCCAAATTCAACAGGGCTTCTGCCGCTTCAGCGGGCAAATGGCCCGCTAATTCCAGCAGTGAATCCTCATTGGCATTCAGCACGTCCTCCAGCCACTCCTCAGGCACCCCATAGCGGAGCAGCGTCTCTTTATCGACCTTGGCGAACAGACGAGGTTTGGAAGGGCTGGGCTGTTCCACATCCACATACTTGGGCACAATGATTTCTTGGACAGTCTTCCGGATTTCCACCAGCTGAGCCGCGCCTGTCTTCGGGTGCACCTCAATTTTTCGCCGTTCCGCCCAACGGTAGGCCGCATCATGATGATCCACATAACACAGGAGCAAGCTCGACTCCGTTTTGTGCACGATCAGCCGAATATCACTGCTCACCCGAACTGACCAGAAGTTTTTGTCCTTGGCCTTGTCCAGTTTGTGAAATTGCATTCCCGGGCTTGACGGATCCATTTGCAGGTCGAAAGCGGTGGTCTTGACGGCCTTCTGCTCATCCCCGCTCAAGTGGGCGAGACTGTGGGTAAATGTGTCGGCGAT
>CAIZGN010000609.1 GCA_903932505.1 Candidatus Hydrogenedentota bacterium | reverse complement strand
GTGCCAGCTCAAAGAAGATATATATCTCTACGAGATGGACTTCGCGTAGTCGCGTGGCGTCGCGCGGCCGCATGTTGCGCTCAACCGCGCAGGATCAGTGACCTGCAGTAGAACAGGTTAATTGGAGTTTGCCCCCAGGATGCCGATGATGGAAGCGAAAGACGGGAGAAGCGGCGGACCGGAGGGATAGCGCATGAACTCCACATGCCCGTCCATAAAGAGGATATTGCCGCCGCCGGGGACGTGATTGAAGGACGCGCCACGGTCATTGGTCATATTGGAATTAATGACGTCGAACATGATGGGAATGGTGGACTGGGCTTTGGCCCCGGAAGCCGGATTGTTGATGTCGGTAATGAGGAAGCGCTCAATCCCTTCCTTCAAGCGATACAGGGAGCTACCGCCCGCATTGCCGTTTGGATCGCCCACATCAAGGTCGTTGTCAAGCGTAGTCACCGCCAGATTCCGGTCGGTAGGTATCGAGGTGGCAATACTCCCCGCGCCCTGCAGCGTGCCAAACATCATCAGCAGCTGCATGGGAACCTCATAGACCGAGTCCATTGTCGCAAAGGCTTGGGTGGAGTCGGCCCGATCCACCATCCATCCGAGATAGACGTAGCCATCGGAGGGATTGTCCGGATACCCGGCATACGGACAGCCAGGGGAAATTATGGAAAGCATCTTTTCCGGCCCTTGGGAATAATCCGGAGCGGAGGGGCACATCATGACCTTCCAGTCCGTCAGATATTCGGGATAAATCGCGAGGGGATTGGGCGCGTACTCCGGCTCATCCTGGGTGTTGCAGTTGGCGGGACGCCCAGTGCCATCAGCATAATAATAAGCTAAACCCAACATGCGCGGGAACTTGCCCCCATTGGATTCCCCAGAGTACATCTTGAAAATCAACCCCATCTGCTTGAGGTTATTGGCGCAACTGGAACGTCGCGCCGACTCGCGTGCCCGGGCCAGCGCCGGCAGCAGAATCGCAGCCAGAATTCCGATGATGGCGATCACCACCAACAGTTCGATCAGGGTAAAGCCTTTACGTTTCATGATTCCTTCTCCTTTTCCTTGTTCCATGATTTAGTTTTCACGCTGTCGCATTCCACAGCGACAGTCAGGCGACTTCGGCAACTTCCACATATTTCGGCTGCATGAGGTCTGCGATAGATTCTACAATAATATCTGGCTGGTAGGCATATCGTCCCAAGCTCTCCCGGCGGGTTCCCCCCGTCAACACGAGCACCGTGCGATAGCCCATATTGACGCCGCCAAGAATATCCGTTTCCATTGTGTCACCGATCATGGTAGTACGGGCCGCATCCAACCCGAGTTCCTTGCGTGCTGCGCGCATCATGATGGGACTTGGCTTTCCCACGCTGAAGGCTTTGATGCCAGTAGCTGCTTCCAGAAGTGCCGTGATTGCCCCACATCCGGGCCGCATGCCCTGTGGCGTCGGGCAGTTAGGATCGAGGTTTGTCGCAACCAGTCGGGCTCCGTTGAGAATCATCGTTGTGGCATGCTCGATCATCTCATACGTCATCGTTCGCCCCTCCCCCACCACCACATAGTCCGGGTCGTGATCCACAACCGCATAACCGTTGTCGTGCAAAGCGTTGAGCAACCCGCCTTCCCCGATGACATAGGCTGTTCCCCCCGGCTTTTGCCCCGCAAGAAACCGTGCAGTCGCCATGGCGCAAGTAAACACATGCTTATCCTCGACCTTGAAGCCCATTCGGCGCAATTTCAACGATATATCTCGCCGGGTGCGCTGACTGTTGTTGGTCAGGAACATAAACGGTATGTTGCTGATACTGAGTCCATTGATGAATTCTATCGCGCCGGAAATGGTTTCACTTCCGCGGTAAATCACCCCATCCATATCGATCAGATAGCCCATTGACATTTGAGGGCTCCTTATTATTGGTGGTTTGTCTGGCGTTCAAAGTTTCCGCGCGAAAAAACTAGGGCAACACCCGCTCGCGCGAAGATCGAATACAACACTTCAACAATTTTGGTGCAGTATGCCCGTGTATTGTTTGATTTTAATTAGAAAGCGGATGTATTTCACTCGTTTGGATGCAACGTTTACTTCGGGTGGTGATTGCCGTGCAGCCAAAGCGGTGACTTCGTCCCCGCACTCCAAATAGAGGGATCCGCTATATGCAATGCGGATATGACGTTGCTGCTTTGGCTGCACCACTATCTAACGCAAAACGGGCCGGAACTTTCGCTCCGGCCCGTCCAAGTTGCTGTCGCGATCGAGTGCCTTAGATGTTCGCGTTCACGTAGGCGATAGTGTCTGCAAGCTGGCGATTGATGGGGTACGGATTGTTCGCGCTGTACTTGCTGAACTCGGTGTGGCCGTCCATGTAGAGCACATTTCCGCCGCCGGGAACGTGGTTGAAGGATGCGCCACTGTCGCTCACCATATTGGAATTGATCACGTCGAACATGATGGGGATGTTGGACTGGGCCTTGGCACCGGAGGCGGGGTTGTTGATGTCGGTGATGAGGAAACGCTCGATTCCCTCCTTGAGGCGGTACAGAGAACCGCTACCGGCGTTGCCGTTCGGGTCGCCAACATCAAGGTCGTTGTCCAAGGTGCTCACGGCCAGATTCCGGTCGGCCGGTATCGAGGTGGAGAGACTGCCGTTGCCCATGAGGGTTCCAAATGCGAAAAACAGCTGGGAGGGGACCTGATATTTCGAGTCCAAGGTCAGATACGCTTGGGTGGAATCGGCCTGGTCGACCATCCATCCGAAATAGATGTAGCTGTCAGCGGGATTGTCAGGGTAACCGGCATAGGGACAGCCTTTGGAGATAATCGAGAGCATCTGGTCGGGACCTTCTGAATAGTCCGGGGCGGAGGGGCACATCATGACCTTCCAGTCGGTGAGGTATTCAGGATAAATAGCAAGGGGATTGGGCGAATACTCCGGCTCGTCCTGCGTGTTGCAGTTTGCGGGCTGACCGGTGCCGTCGGCATAGTAATAGGCCAAACCCAACATGCGCGGAAACTTTCCACCATTAGATTCGCCGGAGTACATCTTGAAAATCAACCCCATCTGCTTGAGGTTATTGGCGCAGCTGGAACGGCGCGCCGATTCGCGGGCCCGGGCCAGTGCGGGAAGCAGGATGGCCGCCAAAATACCGATAATGGCGATCACCACCAACAATTCGATCAGAGTAAAACCTTTGCGCTTCATGCTTCGTTCTCCATTCTTTCTTTTGATGATTCCTTCAGGCAAACTTCCCCTGAGGGTATTATATACAGAATCTTGAACATTTCAAACTAAGAAGAGCGCCCCGCAAACGGAGCGCTCAGATAAACAAGTTTTTTATGCGGGAGCCGTGCTAGACGGAGGCACCCACCGTAGCCACCAACGCGTACGCTTTGGTGACGGGGAAGCGGGAATTGCCCTCATTGTACTTGATGAACTCGGCATGGCCGTCCATGAAGAGCGTGTTCGCGCCGCCGGGAACGTGGTTGAATATGGTGGGATCCGTTGCCACGACATCCCACATGGTGGCGAGGTCGGACTGGGCCTTCGAGCTTGCGGCGGGATTGTTGATATCCGTAATGAGGAATCGCTCAATGCCTTCGCAGAAGCGCGATACAGAGAGGTCGGTCCCAGCGGGGATTACGTTTTGAACCGGACCCTCTTCCCGAGAAGCGGCTTCGGCGGCGTTGCCCGGATGCGTGTACGCGAGGTCGGAGTCATAATTATTCCCGCCGACAACCTGCACCACGTAGAAGCTCAGGAAGGCATCCGTGGGGATCAGCCAGTCATTCTGGGCAATGGTCCAGCCGAGATAGATGTAGGAACGATCCGAGGACGGCGACTTTGAGCTGTCGAAAGGATCGGACTGCGCGGAAACGTTGAAGCCTTCAATCTGGTTGATGTTGATGGATCCATTCGCGTTGCGCCAGCCTTTTCCAGGGGCCGCTTCAAGGTAGGACGACGCGTTTTCAGAGTCGGACGGGCAGAACAGCACCTTGATATCGGTGAGATATTCGGGATACATCGCTTCGAATTTCCACATGAAGTTGCCCATACACGCGGCTTTCGGGGGGAACTTTCCGCCACTGGCCTCATTGGCGTACATTTTGAAGGAAAGACCCATCTGCTTAAGATTATTTTGGCAGGAGGCCCGGCGCGCCGACTCGCGGGCGCGCGCAAGAGCGGGCAAGAGTATTGCAGCCAGAATGCCGATAATGGCGATCACAACAAGTAATTCGATCAGTGTGAATCCGGTACGCTTCATGAATCATTCCTCCAGTTGTTTGTTTTTCTTGATTACTTCCGCTCACATGAGCGGGTATATTATATACGGAAATCCATAAAACGCAAGAAAAAAATTTCAGTCCTGAACCCGGGGCACATGAAGCCTCTGCGCGCTAGACAATTCGTCCCTCACTCCTTATACTGTGGATGCACCAAGTGCCACCGTACGGTACGGTCGCACGCAGGACGACAGGTTATGACCATGAAAATCGGAATAATCGGGGCGGGCCTATCGGGCTTGACGTCAGCACTGGCTCTGGCGAAAAACGGGCATTATGTCGAGGTTTTTCACAAGGAAAGCGAACCGGGCGGTCTCATTGGGAGTTTCGATTTTGAAGGCTGCCGTCTCGAACACTTCTACCACTTCCTCTGCGCGGGGGACGATGGCTACTTCGACTTGTGCGAGGAATTGGGACTCAAGGCGCATCTGCGTTTCGCGCGCGCACGAACCGGCTTCTTCTACGAGGGTCGCTCGTACCCGCTGAGTACTCCTATCGATTTGCTGAGATTTGATGCAGTGCCTTGGATGCAGCGACTACGCTTCGGGCTCTTCGCGCTGGAGGCGCGGTGGCGCAACGAATGGCGGCAACTCGACGCAATCGCCGCAAAGCCGTGGCTCATTGACCGGATAGGGCTGCGTGCCTATGAAGTCATTTGGGAACCGTTGCTCTCGCTGAAATTCGGCGCATTCCATGAACACATTTCGGCGGCATGGGTCTGGCATCGCCTGCACCGGGTCGCACGCTCCAAAAATCGCATGGGCTATCTGGAGGGCGGATCCCAGCGGCTCGTGGACGCCCTGCTGAACCAATTGCGCCGCCACAAGGTGTCATTGCATTTGGAACGCCCCGTGGCCAAGATTCTGACCGATGAGGGGGGACGACAGACGGTCGGCCTACGATTTGATGCCGGTGGAGACTTCGCCTGCGATCATGTGGTGTCGACCGTGCCCTTGCCGGTCCTTGCAGATTTACTGCCTGAGGGCTGGGACGACTACGCGGGCCAACTGCGGAAAATCCAGTACATCGGAGTTGTGTGCGTCGTCTTCAAGCTCAAACGCTCGGTGTCGCCCTATTTCTGGTACAACGTGAACGATGCGCGCGCGCCATTCAATGGAATCATCGAGTACACCAATCTGGTGCCGCCGGACGCTTCCGGGGGACACATCGTCTATGTGCCTTACTATGTGCCCGTCGATCACCCCATATACCGGATGAGCGACGAGGCGGTGGTTCGTCAATCTTGGGAGGGCTTGCAGCAGGTGCAGCCCCGGCTTCGGGATCAGGACGTACTGGCGCGACATGTGGCGCGCGCGCCCTACGCGCAAGCCATTTGCCCAACTGGGTTTCTAAACATGATGCCAGAGCATCAATCCCCGCTGGAAGGGCTTTACCTGCTCGATTCCACCTTCCTCTATCCGGAAGACCGCACACAATCGGGACATATCCTTCGTGCCCGCGCCTGCGCCGAGGCACTCACCCCATGAAGACGCCAGAAAACACCCCCGCACACGATCTGGCCTCTGTGCGCGCCCACTATGACCAGCTTTCCGTGCGCTATCGCGACGATTCCAACCAAGTGTGCCGCCGTGCCTACGAGGCGCTGACGCGGGAAGTGCTGTCGGACGCCCAAAGGGTTTTGGAACTGGGGGCCGGTCCAAGTCCGGCCCTGTCCGTGCTGTCAGCCCCGGTGCGCGTGGCTAGCGACCTCTCCCGCGAGATGCTGCGTGCAAACCCTCATCTTCATGAGGCCGTTCGGCTGGTGGCCGACGCCCAATGCCTCCCCTTCGCCACCGGCGCTTTCGATGCCATTTTCTGCGTAAATGTGCTTGAGCATGTCCCGGATCCGGGGCAGCTGATCCGGGAAGCCGCCCGCATCCTGAGTCCCGGCGGACTGTTCTTTGGCATCACACCCAATGGCGGCACCGGCTGGATCCTCGAATTGCTGGAACGCCTCCGACTGAAGCTGCCCGAAGGCCCGCATCGGTTTCTGGATTACGCAGAACTGGGGTCGATGCTGCCCCCCGAAATGACCATGGTGCGACATCGACGCTTTCTGGCTTTCCCCGCCGGTCCCGATGCACTCGTGCGCGGGGTGGATAGGCTCTTCCAGAGGGGACAGGGAGAGGGTCTGTTCCACTATGTGCTCATGCGCAAAGACCGATAAGAGCTACAGCGGACAATCGCAATAAAAAAAGATCTTTACTGCGTGATCCGTTTGTGCCAGAATAGACATATAACCTAAGAAGGACGGTGGACGCACATGCCGCTGTACGAACAGGAATTGGACACACAACTGATGCTCCGCGTGCGCTCTGATAATGAGCGCGCGTTCGGGGAGTTGCATGCCCGTTACCAGCGAAAACTGCTGGCCTTCTTTTACGGCATGAGCAAGAACACCCAAACCGCCAATGACCTTTGCCAAGAGACCTTCCTGCGGGTGTGGAAAGTGCGCCGTCGCTATCGGGCCTCGGGCCCCTTTGGCGGTTATCTCTTTGGGATCGCGCGGATGATTTGGCTTGAATCCTGCCGCAGCGAGCAGCGGGTTTGGCGGCTTGGTCAGCGGGTGAGCGAAGAAGAGTCGACCGCCCGGGTGATCGCTCCAGGTTTCCAGCCGGATCGGCAGGCCGAGCGGGGTGAGTTGGAGCAGCGTCTTTTCGATGCGCTGGAGGCATTGCCCGAAGAGCAGCGGATGGTCTTTGTCATGCGAAGCATTGAGGGCTTGTCGCTGGAAGAAATCGCCTCCGCGCTCGATTGCCCACTAAATACGGTTCGTTCCCGGCGCATACTGGCGGTCAAGCGCCTGCGGCATCTGTTGGCCTCTGTATACGAAGCATGGTTCCCCCACATTTATCAGGATTCTTAAGCAATGCAATGCCGACACATACAAATGAGATTTCCCGCCTATTTCGACGGCGACTTGTGGCCTGTCGCGAAACAGGAGGTGGACGACCATATTCACTCGTGCGCCACATGCCGGGATGAATTCCAAGCGGTGGGTGATCTGTTTTCAGATTGTCAGACGGTATTCACGAGCGTGCAACCCACCTATACCTTTGACTCGCTTCGCATGCGCATGGCGCAGGTGCGCACGCTGGACGAAGTCGCCGCCTTTCTCCCGAAGCTGCGAATCAACCATACCATTCCCCGCCTCACGGTGGCTGCACTGTTTCTCTTGCTCTTCATGCTGAGCAATGTTCCGGTACGACACTTGCGCACCATGTACCACGCCATGCAACGCCCCTTTAGCGCAAGAGCCGAGCAGTGGAAACCCGAGTACCAGGATCAGCTGGATCTTCAGTACCGCGAACAGTTCGCCGCCATAACCGCCCCCACGACACCGGTGGTGCCAGTAGTGCCTGAGGCACCGGCAGTGACCAAGCATGGCAAAAACAGCGGAGCAAAGTGGGCGTGACCAGCGACAGCACGCCCAACGACCCCAAAACGCGACCTTTGCATTGGGTGGTCGATCTATTTTTCTCCGCGCCCATATACGTCAAAGTGGCGGGTATAGGATTGCTGGTGACGCTGCTCTTTGGCACCGCCTCGCTGTACCAAACGCGCATCGGCGTGGCCCGCGCCCACTACACCATCCGTGGGGAGTCCGCTTGGGCGACCGTGACCTCCCTCGCACAGCGAATCGCCCCCCTGCTCATGTCCGGCAACAAGGCGGAGCTCAATCAGGCCATTCAAGAAACGAAATCCCTGATGCCGGGGGTGCGGTATCTCTTTGTGCTGGATCATGATGGCGCCGTGGTTTCGCACGGCTCGTCCTTTCCAAAAACGGCACCCGCCGACCTGGCTGAATCAATTGCGGCCCGTTGCTTCCGCTGTCACGAAGGGGGCCCGCCCGTGCAGCCCATGTCGCTGCTGCGCACCGTGGTGGATTCCATACCGCTGGCGGCGGGCACCGCCCGGGTGTTCCGGCAGGGGGAAGAGCGGGTAATCGATATTATCGTGCCGATTCAGGAGGAACCGGGCGGACTCCTCCGCATCGGCGTCGGCGACCTCACCATGACACGCGAAGTGGCGGCCATCTCGCAATCGCTGCTCATCACCCTCGTCGGTTGCGCCGCCATCGGATTGCTGCTTTCGCTGGCCTTGTCCTATGTGCTTGTGCGCCCCATCCATGCCCTGTCCTCGGCCGCCAACCGCATCCGGGAGGGAGATTTCGCAACCCGCGCCACGGTGTGGTATCGGGACGAAATCGGCGCACTGGCCCAAGCATTCAACGAAATGTCCACCGCACTCGGGCGTTACCGCACCGAGGTGCAGGAAAAGGAAGCCGCGCGCCAGCAGTTGCTGGGCCGTCTCGTGCAGGCCCAAGAAGAGGAGCGAAAACACATGGCCCGCGAGCTGCATGACCAGCTCGGCCAGTCGCTGTCACACACCCTGCTCACGCTGGATTCCGCCTGCACCGACTGCGCCGGAAAACCCGCCTATTGCTGTCAGGTCAAGGAAGACATTCGCGGCCTCATCGACGAAGTGCGACTGCTGGCGTGGAACGCGCGCCCTTCCATCCTCGACGACTACGGACTGGATCAGGCCCTCAATCGACTGGTCAACGAGACCGCCAAACGAGCCGACTTCGCGCTGGATTATCAGTATGTCGCGGGGACGGAATGCGGACGCCTACCCAACCCCATCGAGGTTACGCTCTACCGCATCGCCCAAGAAGCGTTGACAAACATCGTACGCCACGCGCAGGCCTCCCAAGCCAGCGTCGTCGTCTTGAATCAGGAAAACGAGGTGCGGCTCATCGTGGAAGACGACGGAAAGGGCATGAGTGGCTCCTCCGCTGAGAAAACAGAGCGCGTGTCGCTCGGGCTGCTGGGCATGAGCGAACGAGCAGCCCTCGCGGGCGGCACCTGCCTCATCGACTCCTCTGTTGGAAAGGGAACCACCATCCGTGTCAGAATTCCCTTGGAACGAAAGGGAACGGATGGCAATTCGAATCTTCATAGCGGATGATCACGCTGTTTTTCGCAGCGGCCTGCGCGCATTGCTGGAGAAAGAGGCGGACTTCGATATCGTGGGCGAAACAGGTTCCGGCGCGGAAGTGCTGGCCGCTGTGGCAGGCAATTCCGTCGATTTGATCCTGCTGGACATCAGCATGCCCGGTATTTCCGGCCCCAAAGTTGCAACTGAAGCCCTTCTTCAACGCCCCGGACTGGCCGTCGTGATGCTCACCATGCACGAGGATGAATACTACTTGCAGGAATTGCTACGCATTGGCGTGCGCGGCTATGTCCTAAAAAAATCGACGGGCACCGAGCTGGTGCAAGCCATTCGCGCTGCCTACCGGGGCGACACCTATGTCGATCCCGCCATGGCCCGCCACATGATATCCAACTATGTGGGCCGCACCAAGGCCGAAATCCAAGATCCCCTTAGCCTGCTCACCCTTCGGGAAAGGGAAGTGTGCCAGTTTCTCGCGTACGGCCACACCAACGCCGAGATTGCCGAAAAACTGTTCCTGTCCGACCGCACGGTGGAAACGCACCGCAATCGTGTCATGCACAAGCTGGGATTGAAAACACGCGCCGAACTCGTCCGTTTCGCGATCGACAACGGACTGCTCAAGATGGACTGAACCACGGGAGGATACTCGTATGTTTTTCAGCAAGAAAATCGCCCTCGCGGGCTTATGCCTTTTGGCCAGCGCGGCCTGGGGTCAGACCGACACCAACCGAAGAATTTCGCTCGATGAATTCCGGGACAAAATGAAGGCCGCATGGGCCGGACAAATGGCGGGCGTCGGTTGGGGTGCCCCCACCGAGTTCAAGAATCTGGGCGTGACGCTGCCGGACAAGAAAACGCCGGAGTGGACGCCGGAAACCATCAATCAGTACGAGCAGGACGACATCTATGTGGAGATGACCTTCCTGCGCACCCTAGAAGAATACGGGCCGGACGTTTCCATCAAACAGGCCGGTATCGACTTTGCCAACAGCGGTTTTCCACTTTGGCACGCCAATCTTTACGGACGAAAGAACCTGCGCAAGGGAATCGCACCCCCAGATTCCGGTCACCCCAAATACAATCATCACGCCGATGACATCGACTACCAAATCGAGGCGGATTACTCCGGGATTATCGCCCCCGGACTCCCCAACGTCCCCATCGCGCTCGGCGAAAAATTTGGTCGCCTGATGAACTATGGCGATGGGCTCTACGGCGGTGAGTTCGTCGGTGCCATGTATGCGGAAGCCTATTTTGAAAAGGACCTCGAAAAGATCATCGAAGCGGGGCTGCGCTGCATCCCCTCAGGTAGCCAGTATCACGAATGCATTTCGGATGTCGTCCGTTGGCATCGCGAGACCCCGGAAAACTGGCACGCTGCATGGCAGAAAATTGAGGACAAGTACGATAGAAACCGCAAGTACCGCCGTTTCTCATGCTCGAAGCCCGAAGATCCCTTCAACATCGACGCCAAGCTGAACGGGGCCTATATTGTCATGGGACTGCTCTATGGCGATGGTGACATCGAAAAGACGGCCAAGATTGCCATGCAATGCGGTCAGGATTCCGACTGTAACCCCTCAAGCGCCTCCGGCATCCTCTTCACCACCCTTGGATTTGCGAAGGTGCCCGAAATCTACACCAAAGCACTGGACACGACTAAAGTCTTCAGTCACACCCAGTACACGTTCCCGAAACTTCTGGAAGTGTGCGAAGCCCTCGCACGTCAGGAAGTGACCCGTGCGGGCGGCACCATCGAAAAAGACGCGCAGGGCAAGGAAACGTTTGTGCTCCCCGCGCAAACCCCGAAGCCCTCCGTGCTTGAGCAGTGCTGGACACCGACCGCCCCCGCAAATAGCCGATTCACTCCCGAGGAAATGCAGAAGATCCAACCCAAGAAAGAGGAATAGGGAAAAGTCCCTCAGGAAAAGAGTTCCATCTGCTCATCCTCGTCCGCCTTGTTCTTTGTGCCGGGAAGGCTCCTCCTAGTACGCGCCTTGCGCGGGACTTGGGGTTCTTCGACGACGACCGGTTCGGGAGAAACCTCCTCCACTGGGGCGGGATGGACAATGGAGACGTCAGGGACGTCAACCGGAGTATCAAACCGGGGCGTCTCCACCACAAGCGCTGCGCTCCGGGGCCGAACCCCACCGAGTACCACACCGTCCTCGCCTTCAAAAACGGTGTCGATCTCTTCCTCGGCCTCGAAGTAGTCCAATGGCTCCGGGCTTGGTGCGGATCCATGGCTGACCGGGACTGTGGGCGTATCTTCGCGCACCGGTTCATCCCACCACTGGGGCGAAAGTACCTTGTGGACGGCGTCAAGACTGCGGCTGGCCAGCGCGGCATAAAGAAGAGCAGCGTCGTCACTCTCCATTTTCCCATCACACCAATCCCGCTCGACCTTTTTCTGGGTGGCGGACATTTCGCGCAGGGCAGCCGAAAGCTGTCGAGGTGTTTCCGCCCCTTCAAGGTTCTGACCGCACCCCGCGACACGCGAAAAATGCGCATTGATCCTTCGCCGGAGGAAGAGTCGACGCCGCCAACCACTCACCCACACCAGACCCCGCGCACCGGCAACCAATAACATCCAACCCAGCAAGAAACATGCAACAACCTCAATATCTTTTCGCGGGGAGGCCTCATAACGCCGGTAATAGCCCTCCGCGCCGGGATGCAGGCGCAGCGGAGCAGTCTCGCGCGCCTGAGCCTCGGAAAGCGCGGGCAGATGCGCGGCGACCCGATCCATACGGAAGACGCGGTCCAGCGCCGAGCAAACCGCCTCATTCGGCGCGTCCTGCAACGCCACCAGAAACGTATTGACCGCCACGGTCGCGGTTGGGGTGGGCGTCTCTTCCGGAAGCTGCCGGTCGGGGCCATAGACCGCCGGAGGGATCGAATCGGCAATCAAGCCGGGCCAATAACGCTCCAATGCGGAAGCTTCAGGGATGGGCACCAAGCGATACCATCCCGTGGCGAGGAGTTTCTCCACCTCCGGCCCGTACAACGGCTCGACCAGCAACAGGGCATCAATTCCCCCGTTTCGGAACGTGGCCTCCCAATCGCCGATCTGATTCAGAAGAATCTCCGGGGGGGCGGCGAATTGATAGTAGGCAATGAGTGCCTTTGCCAGAGTTTCGGCAGGATAATCCTTGGGCCCCACGCCAATTCGCTTACCGGCGAGTTCCCTGAAGGTGGTGACCTTCGAGTCAGCGGAAACGATAACATGGACATACTGCCGCCCGAGAGAAGCAAGTGCGAGCAGGTCTGAGGTATCCCGGCCATATCCGCCAGTCATAAAACCCAGGGTGGACGTGCCGCTGCGCAAACACATGATCGTTTCTTGGGGATTTGCAGAGGCCTGCAGCTCCATCCGGCACACATCGGCCGATACGGTTGCCTCCGCGAGTAGCTTGCCGAGCCGGCCGTGAAATTCCTGATTCGTCTCCACAGCAAGAGTCACAGTGCCCACCCGCTTTTCAACGAAAGTGGCCCGCACCCGCTCAGCCCGTAATCGGGCCTGCGCCGGTGCCACAATGAGGTAGACCCCGATCAGCAGCAGGCTAAGCGCCAGAACCGGCGCAACAAATCGCTGTAGAGCATATCGCAAAGAATTCAAGAATGGGCGTCCTGTCATTCCGAGAGATCAAGCGGGCGAAAAACCGCCACGACCGAATCATACCACAGCCTGCACCGTATAATCCGGTGCGGATGGGCCAGAATCAGTGCAGTCGCGCCAGGCCAAGTTCCCTGTCACGGCGGCGGCGAAGCTATTCCTCCGCCTCGATCCGGGCCACGAATTCGAGATCATCCACCGTGCGTCCGGGCATGTAGGTTCCGGCGGAAACAATGCTTTTCATGGCCTCTTCAACGCTCATCTCCAGCGGAACCAGTTCTTTGGGGTCGGCATAGAAGAGGAAGCCCGTGGCCGCGTTCGGCGTATTGGGCACAAACACCGCCACATAGTCGCTTCTGCCAAGGGCTTTATGCACTGTCCCTTGGTCGGTGGAGGTGAGGAGCCCGAGACGGTACAAGCCCGGCCTGGGATATTCGATCAACACAACCTGCTGAACCACCGCCCCTTTGCGACTGACGAAGACATCCCGAATCTGTTGCGCGGCCGTATAGACCCGGTTGACGAAAGGGATCTTACCCAACAGCCATTCCCCGGTCGCAATAATCTTCCGGCCGACAATGTAGCGGGTGATGAATCCCGTGGTCAGGAAAAGGAGAATGGCCGTCAGGAACCCGAAACCGGGGCGGTACTCAAAGCGCGTCATAAATGACAACGATGGCCAGCGCGCACCGAAGGTCTGCGCCTTGCCCACCAGTCCCTGAAAAAAACGCTCGAGTCCGAAACCCGCCGTCGTGATGACCCACCACGTCAGCCACAAGGTCACGATAAGCGGAATCCACACCATCAGGCCGGTGATCATGTAGCGCTTGAGATGGCGGAAATAGACGCGGAAAAAACTGTGGATGTTGCGGTATTCATCCTCGGGGTGCGCCCGCGTAAAAAGCGGGGTGGCGGGCTTATTCGACTGTTTCCGGCTCATGGTGTGCAGGCTTCTCCGTTAGGATTTCGATGCGAATGCGGAAAACGGCGTTGCGAGTGCCGTCCAAGACGGTGACGCGGAAACCGTTCACCCGCAGCACTTCGCCCTTCTGCGGGATGCGTCCCGCGGCGTGCATCAGCCAGCCTCCAACCGTCTCCACGTCCTCATCCTGGATCGACAGCCCCATGAAAAGCGCGGCCTCCTCAAGCGGGGTGCGTGCGTTCACGATGAAGTCATTCGGTCCCATCTGACGGATGGGCGACTCCTCCTCGTCATATTCGTCCTGAATATCGCCAAAGATTTCCTCGAGAATATCCTCGAGTGAGATAAGCCCATCGGTGCCACCGTACTCGTCCGTCACCACGGCCATAAACTGTTTCTCCGCACGCATGGTCTGGAGAAGATCATCAAGTTTCATGGTGTCGTACACGTGAAGAATCGGCCGGATGAACCGTTGAATCGCCTCGTTCTCGGGAGTGGTGTCGCGCAACAAGTCGAAGGCGTTGATCACACCGACCACTTCGTCGATGCTTTCCCGATAGACCGGCAGTCGGGTGTACCCGCTTTCCTTGAGCAATTCGACCAACTCAGACCGAGTGGCGGTTTCCGGGAGGGCCACAATGTCGATGCGCGGCACCATGACCTCCTTGGCCGACTGGGTCTGCAGATTCATCACGGAATGAATCATTTCCTTCTCTTCTTCCTCGATGGCCCCGTGATCAGCGCTGACATCGACAAGCACACGCATGTCCTCGGCGGATCGCATCATGGTCCGCAGGGCATGGGTCTCTGGGGCGCCCGCCATAAAGAGAATCGCCCGATAGGCCCAGATAATGGGCCACGAGAGAAAGGTCAGCAGGATGTCGGCAAGCCGTATGGCCGGCACAAAGAGCAGCGCGGCCTGCGTGGGATGCGCCCGGAACATACTCTTCGGAACGAGCTCACCGAAAATGAGAAACACCGGGGTCGCCACCACCGTAGCCAACAACTCGCCCCACTTACCCGAAATCACCAAGGTTCCAAAAATGAGGCTGATGTTGGTACCCAGCAACACCACCGTCAACAGATAGCCCGGCTTCTCCAGATATTTGTTCAACTGGCGCGCATTTTTGTGGCCCTCTTTTCCGCCATATGCCGAATCCGAAGGGGATTGCAGGACACAAACCCGGTCTCATAACCGGCGAAGAGCGCATTGAGCAACACACCCAGCACGAAGAGCGCGATCAGGAGGACGGACATGGGTCACCCTCCTCTGGGTTCGGGCTCACCAGACGAATACGAACCCGCGCCGCGCGCTTGCCGTCCACAGCCTCGATCGTGAACAGCACGCCTGCGTGCGACACCTCGTCCCCCACTTCGGGCAGCTTGTCGATTTGTTCGAGCAGAAAGCCCGCGACCGTCGTGTGTTCCTCAGCCTCGATACTCACGCCGGTAAGATCCTTGAGTTCTTCCACCGGAAAAGTGCCGTCCACCCGGAAAACACCTCCGGCGTCTTCAGTGTAGGAGGGCGCTTCTTCCTCGTCGATATTGCCCACCACCTCGCTGATGGCATCGTGCAAGGTCACCAAGCCTTCCGTGCCGCCAAACTCATCAACCACGATCGCAAGGTGCGTATGCAGACGTTGTGCGGTCTTCACAAAATCGGCGGCCGACATGGTTTCAGGCACAAAATGCACCTTGCGCAGAAGCGGTTTGATGGGCTGGTCGAGCGAGGCGCTGATAACATAGGGCAGCAGATCCTTGGCATACAGCACACCGCGAATGTCGTCGAGGTTATCGCCATAAACCGGCATTCGGGACGGCTCCTGCTCGCGCACCAGTTCCAGCGCATCACCCACCGTGGCGTTTTCCTGCAAGACCAGCATGTCCTTGCGCGGCACAAGAATGCTGCGAAGCATCGCATCGCTGAACTCAAGGATACCCTGAATCATCTGACGTTCGTCTTCCTCGATCACCCCCGAGGCCTCACCCTCGGTCAGCAGAACTTTGAATTCATCATCCGTCATGAAAGGCGCGGGCGGCACTTCGCTGAAGCGAGTCACCCGGAACAAGAAGCCCACGAACGCCATCAGCGTGATGCGGATGGGCTTGAGGATGGCACCGACGATATATAGCGGGATGGCGGCAAACCGGGTATAGGTTTCGCAATGCCCCATAACCGCCACCTTCGGTGTGATTTCACCAAACACGATAAGGGTGGCGGTGGTCGCGCAGACCGCTAGCGCATAGGAAAAAATGGGGTGCGCAACGGAAGGTGGCAGGATCACTTGGAAGAACAATTCCTCGACCTGGGTCGCCAACACCACACCAAGCAGAACATTCACAATACAATTCGCCATCAAGATGGATGCCAGCAGATTACCGGGGTGTTCCATAAGCTGGGCCACAAGGCGATCGAGCAAGTGGTCGCTCTCGCGCATGGCACGAAGCTGCACCTTGCTCAACGAATAAAAAGCGGTCTCACTTGCGGAAGAAAACGCGGAAATGGCAATCAACAGCAGCGAGGCCGCGAGTGCACCGGGTGTCAATATGGTGTTCCACAGCGGCTTCTCTAGTCCCCCTGCCCCCAGCGCCACCGGGGCAGCTGCCGCCATGGGCACGGGATACAGGAAAAACGCCGTGCCCAGAAGCACACCGATTCCGGCAAACAGCAGACCCCACCGCCGGATCATGGCGGGCTGTCCTCGCAAGTCACTTTCCACGGGGTTTGGCGACTCCCCCGCCCGCAGGCACTTTAGCACGAGGCGCCGGTGCTGCGGGACGATCCCGCCAAGCCTCTTCGGGCTGAATACGCAGATAAAGGGCCTGTTTCGCTACCATCGCAGCCTTGCCCTCGGGGGTACCATGCTCGTGCCCCCGCAGATGCAGCAAGCCGTGACAGAAAAGCAACCGGACTTCCCGGCGCATCGCATCGGGATCTCTATGACAGTTTCGCGCGACAGTCTCGAGCGAGATCACGATGTCCCCCAGCAGGTGGGCCCCGTGAAACGAGTTATTTTCTTGGGCAAACGACAACACATCGGTAGGCTCCCACTTCCCGCGATACTGCCCGTTCAATTGGGCAATGAAGGGGTCATCACAGAAAAGGAGGCTGACCTCAGTCTCGGGATGCGTGTGACCCTCCCCTTCGCAAACGCGGTTGGCGATGCGACGCAGGATGTCCATGCGATAAAGACCTTTTTTTTCGGATTCGTTTCGAATGACAATGTTCAACATCGTTACGGTTTCCCCGGCAGAGCCACTACGTTGGCAACCCGGGATTCTTCCTTAAACTCCGGGTAGGCCACTCGGGTGTGCAGGTTCGTCATCACCTGCTTGACCACCACGCTGGCGATCGTATCCAATTGTTTCAGGGTGAGGTTGCATTCGTCAAATTGCCGATCTGCGATGCGGCTGGCAATGATTTTATCCACAAATTCGCGCATCCGCTCATGATTGGGGTTGCGGAAGGATCGCACCCCTGACTCCACAGCGTCGCAGATCATCAGGATTGCGGTCTCCGGACGCTGCGGCTTCGGGCCGGGATAGCGGAAGTCTTCCTCCACCACGTCCCCATGCTTTTCCTGATCCTTTGCCTGCTGGTAAAAGAAACCGATAAGTCCCGTACCGTGATGCTCCAGAATTCCGTCGATGATGGGCTTGGGTAGGTGATATTCACGCGCCATTTGCGCACCCTGAATCACGTGCGAAGCGATGGCCCGCGCACTGAGTTTCGGCGGTAATTCGTCATGGATGTTGTGACCGGTCTGGTTTTCCGAGAAGTACTCGGATCGCCGCATCTTGCCAATGTCGTGGTAGTACGCACAAACCTTGGCCATCAGGCCGTTAGCGCCGATGGCCTCCGCAGCGGCCCCGGCCATTTGTCCCACAATCTGGCTGTGCGAATACGTCGCACCCGCTTTGCGCGCCAACTGGCTCAGTAGCTCGTTATTCAGGTCGGAAAACTCCAGCAGCTGAATATCGGTGGTGATACCGAAAAACCGCTCCAGGGGAGAAAGCGCCGCCGGAACCAGCATAAGACACAGCGCGCCATTGAGGGTGATGAGCAGTATCCGCTGCTGGAAGGTTTCCGTGAGAAAAAGATTCCAGAGCGCCCCTTGATCCTGCATGGAATCCAAGGCAAAAGACAGCGCCAACGCCGCCAGCAAACCCGCGCCAATGGCCTTGATCGAGGCCTTCGCCATATCACTGCGACGCCGCACCTGAAAGACGCTGAGAACACCGGCCAACGACATCGCCAAGCCCACGACCAGCAGTCGCCAATCGTAGTTGTACTGGATCGAAATCACCACCGAGGCCAGCACGGCGACCATCGCAGCCAATTGTCCGGTCATAAGGATTGCGGCCAGAATGCCCACGGCAGCCACCGGCATGATGAGGCCGGTATGCTCAAAGTACGAGGCCAGTCGGCCCGCCCCCAGCAGCACACACAGCAGCAAGAGGCAGAGGTGGTAGTGATGCCGGTCGGCGGCGTTGCGTCGACGAAGCAGCCACACCACGCGCCTCAGGCACGCCAGAATAAGGGCCACCATAAGCGCATGCGCAAGCAGCAGCGCGGGGACGCGCTGCACCGGCTCTTCTTTCACCATCCGCAGAAACGTTTTCACATCCAGACGCGACTGGGCCGTCCACGGTTTACCCCGATCCTGAATGATCTGGCCCGCATATACGGTCTTACGTACTTCCTGCACCGTTTCACGCGCATGCTGTCGCGCATCCGCAGTCCCCTCAACATCCATCTGAATAGTCGCCGTGACGAGCGGACGGGTCATGGACAGCGCCGCCTCATACAGCATCGCCCACTCCTCTGAGCGTTCCACGCCACGAGCCGTACGCTTCGCGGACTCGATCAAATAGGCACCAAGCGCATCGCCCGCCTGCTCAGGATCCGGCACAGCCGACAGGACAATTTCGTGGGCATTGCCACCCTCGGTCGCGCCCCGGCCTTCCGTCAGGTAGATGCTCTTGTTTTCATCCTGCGGAGATATCCGTGATGGGCGCACACCCTTGGCAAGCACATATTCCAGCGCCTCCTGAGACAAGCCCCCCAGAATGTCACTATTGGCGAAAAGGATTCTTCCCGGTCGCCCCAGAAAATCTTCCTCCCCATCGGAGTCCAGAAGGGCCGCCCCGCGCCGCTCCGCAAACTGCGTGGTGTCTGGCATCAGCCAAATAGCCAGCACGGCCTCGTCCGGCATATCCTTCCAGTCTGCGCGCTTTTTGAGTTGGGCGGTGAAATCAGCCACCGTTTTCACCACGCGGGCATCTTCAGGCTCAGCGACCACGAGACCTTCTTTCAGCACCGCCGACAAACGCTTGGCCAGAAGGTCTCGCTGACTCTGGATTAGACTACACCGGTTCCGCAACATTTCGAGCTGGCGCTGAACGACCGCCCAGTCGACCCGGTAATGATCCGCAACCTGCGCGGCAGCCGCGTCTTGTGCGACCTGTATCGCGGCGAGATCCGTGGATTGAAATTCGAACACCGCGCGAACTTCCCGGTCGGCAATCGGGGCCCGGTCGATTTCCTCAGCCGGCAAGCTGTCATGCTTGGGGAAGTGCGTCAGCGCGCCCGTCATGAAGATGAACGCGGCCAGGGTAATGGAACGGCTGCGCCACAGGGCTTTGGACCCCGTAGCGAACCACAAACGCAGTCGGCCTGACCAGACCGGCCGCGTCTTCCGTCGGCCAAGGGACATGCTCATGCCTTCCTGTGGTTCGGTGCGGCAGCATCCTGCAATCCGCCGTCATCCGACCCTCCATCCATCTCATACGCATCAACGATACGCTGCACCAGCGGATTGCGCACCACATCGCGCTTGGTCAAATACACAATGCCAATACCATCGATCTTGCGCAAGACCCGTGCCGCCTCCACCAATCCGGAGGTCGTCCCTTTCGGGAGATCTTGCTGGGTGATATCACCGGTGATAATGGCGCGCGAACCTTGCCCGAGGCGGGTGAGAAACATCAACATTTGATCGGTGGTCGTATTCTGCGCCTCGTCCAGCACCACAAAGGAGTGATCCAGCGTGCGCCCCCGCATGAAGGCCAGCGGGGCCACCTCTATGCGCTGCTGTTCAATGAAACGCTGCACCCGCTCAAGCCCAACCATGGAGTACAGGGCATCATAGAGCGGACGTAAATAGGGGTTGACTTTTTGTTCAAGATCACCCGGAAGGAAACCCAGACTCTCCCCCGCTTCGACGGCCGGGCGTGTCAGCACCAGCCGCTCCACCCGCTTATTAAGCAGCGCAGAAATGGCCGTGGCCATGGCGAGATACGTTTTTCCCGTACCCGCCGGGCCGATCACGAAGGTCATGTCCCGTTCGCTGATGGTCTCAAGGTAGTGTTCCTGCCCCGTGGTGCGTGGACGGATGCCGATATCCTGCCGAAGGGCGGGATGTTTGCCGGAGGGGCTGCCCTCAGGAGTGGTTCCCTCACGAAGAGATTCTTCGCTGTCATCCAAAGCACGCTCAACATCGGGGACGGTCGGGCGATAGCCACTCCTAACGGCGCGAAGCAGCTCACGAAGGATCCCGCCAACCCGGCGGGCAT
>CAIZGN010000608.1 GCA_903932505.1 Candidatus Hydrogenedentota bacterium | reverse complement strand
GCGATGTATCAAAAAACTCTGTCCGCGCGTGAGGTTCGCCGCACACTTGAGAAGCTCGTTGCAGTTGGCGCACGCGTGCAATACGTGGCGATGGACGTGCGGGACGAAGCGGGTTTTTCCGATTTCATTGAAAGCATATATGAACGTTACGGTAGGCTTGATGCGGTGATCCACGGCGCGGGGGTCATTGAAGACAAGCTGATTGTGGATAAGACCTCCGAGTCGTTTGACCGAGTCGTTCAGACCAAGACGGATAGCGCATTTATCCTTGCACACAAGCTGGATTCAAGCCGGCTCAAGGCATTGGTTTTCATGACTTCCGTGACCGCCACCTATGGCAACCCCGGGCAGGCCGACTATGGCGCCGCCAATGGCATCCTCAATGGCCTAGCCTCTTTGTTGGCGGTAAGGTGGCCGTTGGTTCGCGTGGTCGGCATGAACTGGGGGCCTTGGGACAGTGTCGGCATGGTGTCTGAAGAAGTACGCCGACAGTTTTTAGCGAAGGGTATCCTCATGGTGTCGCTTGACGGCGGTGCCGCCGCCGTTGCGGAGGAAATCGCTTCGGGCAGGAACTCGCAACCAGTCCTTGTTTTTGGGGCGGGGCCCTGGGATCCCTGCGTTGCGAACGCTATGCAATTGGAGGATTAGCAATGGGGAACTTCGCACAGGAGCAACCCTCTGCCTATGATGACGAAATAGCGATCGTAGGCATGTCTTGCATCATGCCCGGCGCACCAAATCTGCACACTTACTGGGAAAACATTCTCAACAAAGTCAATGCCGTAAGCGATCCACCCCAAGATTGGGGTGCATCATATTGCTTGGATCCCGGGGCGCTGGCCAATGATCGTATCTACTGTGTGCGGGGCGGTTATCTCGGTGCGCTGGCCGCCTTCGATCCGGTAGAGTTCGGTGTCATGCCGAATTCGGTGGATGGTGGAGAGCCGGATCATTTTCTTGCCCTGCGCGTGGCCTCCGAGGCTCTGGAAGATATGCGCAGCCCCAAGAAGGACATCCCTCGCGAGCGCGTGGAAGTGATAATCGGTCGTGGGTCTTATGTCAACAGGGGGAACACCAACGCTATCCTGCATGGCGTTGTGGTGGATCAAGTACTGAGAGTGTTGGGGGAACTGCATCCGGAACATAGCGAGGATGATATGGATAGAATCCGGTCGGCGCTAAAGGCAAGTCTGCCGCCATTTCACGCTGAAACTGCGGCAGCCCTCGTACCCAACATCATCAGCGGACGTATTGCCAATCGCCTTGATTTCATGGGTACCAACTTCATCGTGGATGCAGCCTGCGCATCCTCACTCGTGGCAACCGATCTCGGTATTCGCGATCTTCTGAGCGGACGCTGTGACATGGCGATAGTGGGCGGCGTCCATGCTTCGACGCCGCCGGTGATCATGATGATTTTTTGTCAGTTAAACGCCATTTCCCCTAGTGGCAACATCAGGCCATTTGATCGCCGGGCGGATGGAACGCTGCTTGGTGAGGGAGTCGGCATGATCGTGCTGAAGCGGCGTCGGGACGCGGAGTTAGCCGGGGATCGCATTTATGCCCTTATCAAAAGCGTGGGATTAGCCAGCGACGGGCGGGGGCTAGGGTTGCTTGCACCTCGCTTGGAGGGCGAAGAGCTTGCCCTGCGGCGCGCATACGAGGCAGCCGGCATCGATCCGGGGACTGTCGGTTTGGTCGAGGCTCATGGAACGGCGACCATCGTGGGCGACACGACGGAAATCGAGGCGCTCACCCGCGTGTTTGGCCGATGGTCGGAGGGAAAGCCCCGGAT
>CAIZGN010000607.1 GCA_903932505.1 Candidatus Hydrogenedentota bacterium | reverse complement strand
TCATCACGCTGGAAGATCCCATCGAGTTTCTGCACCACAACAAGAAGAGCATTGTAAATCAGCGCGAAATTACCATTGATACCAAGAATTTCCACACCGCACTCCGCGCGGCAATGCGCGAAGATCCCGATGTGATATTGATCGGCGAGATGCGCGACCAGGAAACGTTTCAGGCCTCGATTTCTGCCGCAGAAACAGGCCATCTCGTCTTCTCAACCCTGCACACCACCAACGCGATGTTGACCATCGACCGAATTATGGACATGTTCCCCTCTAACATGCACGATCAGGTGCGGTCGCAAATTTCGCTGCAATTAAAGGCGACGGTGGCCCAACGGCTCATTCCATCGATCGACGGCAAGGGGCGCATTCCCGCCATCGAGGTAATGCTGATGAATCCCGGTATCTCCGCGCTCATCAAAGAAAACAACATCCGTCAGATTCCAACCGCGATCGTCGGAGGCGCCGAGGATGGCATGCAGACCTTCAACATGAGTCTGCACGATCACTTGAAGGCGAAGTTGATCAAGGAAAGCGATGCGATGATTGCATCCGACAACGCCGACGAACTGAAGATGTTGATGCAGGGCATCCGTCTGAGCAGTACGCGCGGCGGTATTCTGAAAAAAGGGTAGGAATCTTCAATGGAATATCAATTGACGGTAGTTTCTGGACGACACAAGGGCCAGTCTTTTCCCTTGCTCGACACGGACATCGTCATAGGACGCCATCCGGACTGCAATCTGTTTATCCCCGATCCCATGGTCTCGAGAAAGCACTGCCGGATTCTGGTGCAAGACGGGGAGATTCATCTCAAGGATCTGGGCAGCAGGAATCCCACCTTGGTGAACGGGCTGCCCTGCACCGATGGCGTGCTTCACTTGGGGGACGAAATTTCCGTGGGCTCGTGGGTCTTGCTGCTGAATTCGGCCGCAGGGAAAACCCGACAGGGCAGCGAGGGTCCCGACTCCGACACGATGAGTCATTTTGACTCGCCTTCTTCCGCGCTAAGCTTGGCCGATGCGCGCGACTCCCTCGAACCGAGGCCGCGCACCTTCCACGATCTCATATTTCTCTACGATTGCTCAACGGATTTCAGTGCGGCGGAAACCGTGCATGCTCTATTACGGGCGCTCCTTCAGCGGGTCACCGAACGTTTTCGTCCGAAACGTTTTTGGGCCGCCCAAGTCCGGGACGACGAATTGCTCACCTTTCTGCCATTTGAGGAGATGCCAACCGAATCCCCGCCCCCGGACATTATTCGTCTGGCCTTGCGGGAGCGGCGCGGCCAGCTTTCGATGAGCACGCTGACGCAACAAGGCCACCGCGTGCTGAGCTTTGTCATGGTGGCTCCCGCTCAATCCGCCGGGGTGACATCGGCCGTGTTGATTGTTCAGGCCGAGACGCCCCATCCAGCATACACAGAGGATGACCTCAGGCTGCTCATGCTGCTGTCGAAATCCTTCATGCCTTTCCTAGGGGCGGTGGAGGAGGTCGAGCAGCTCCGCCGGGACTACGAGCGGCTGCGCACCCGGGCCGGCGAGTCCTTGGTACTGGTGGGCAACAGCAATTCAATGCGGCTTGTGCGCGAACGAATCGCCGGGGCCGCGCAGTCGGGCCTCAACGCGCTGATCACAGGGGAATCGGGTACCGGAAAAGAGATGGCCGCGCGTCTCTTGCACGCACAATCCGTGCGACAGAGCGGCCCGTTCATACCCGTCAATTGTGCAGCCATTCCCCGCGAGCTCTTTGAAAGCGAATTTTTTGGATTTGAGAAGGGGGCCTTCACAGGAGCCGGTGCCGCCCGCGAAGGCTACTTCGCGATGGCCCATGGCGGGACACTCTTTCTCGATGAAATCGGCGATTTGAGTCTGGACAATCAGGCACGCCTGTTGCGTGCCATTGAATACGGCACCTTCCGCCGCATAGGCGGAAAAGACGAGACGCGGGTCGATGTGCGCGTGGTCGCCGCCACAAACACCGATATCCCCGAAGCCATCCGCAAGGGCTTATTCCGCGAGGATCTCTACCAACGTCTCAGAGGTTTTGAGGTACACATGCCCCCCTTGCGGGAGCGTCCTGCGGATATCCCCGTATACGCGAACTACTTTTTTGAAATGGCAAAGACACAGGGGCGAACCCCCTTGGCCGGCTTCACGCAGGACGCCTTGGATCTGCTTTGTGCGCAACGCTGGCGCGGTAACGTCCGCGAACTGCGATATTCCATCCTGCGCGCCGTTTCCATCGCCAACGGCCCCGAGATTACCGCCAAGGATCTCGTCGACGCATCCCTCGCAGCGCGGGAGATTTTGGATGCCGAACTGCTCTCCATTGACGATGCCGAGAAAAAGCACATTTCCGGCGTGCTTCAGCATTTTCAAGGTAATGTCAATCAGGCCGCAAAGGTGCTTGGTGTGGGACGAAGCACGCTGTACCGCAAGATTTCCGAATTTGGTATTGCAGAGTAGCCCTCACACCGTTGAGCCCACGCATTGTCACGAGGCATACCCAATCCTTGCGACAGGAAATCAGCAACACCTTTCGAGTATGCTGATTTGGAAGGGATGCTCGGAGATGTCTGATGAAACGGATACTGGTTGCCGTGTTCGCTGCCAATTTGCTCTTGCTTGTTGCTGCGGTGCTTCTCTTGCCCGCTCGGGTGGCCATGCATTTCGGCCCGGGAGGCGTACCCGACCGCTGGGGTGACCGGACCGAATACGCCATCGTGATGAGCGTGGTGCTTGTGGTATGTTCGATCGTGGCGTGGTTTCCCGTCTGGATTAACCGCCGAATGCCCGATGCGTGGTTCAATCTCCCGAACAAGGACTATTGGCTGCGCGAGGAGAACCGCACCGAGATGTATCGACGATTAGACCGGATAATGCTGGGGTTCGGCACGGCGATTCTCTTGTTCTTTCTCGGGGTGCAAGTCTTGGTGCTTGCCGCTCACTTCCAGGAACCCGTACTTCTGAATTCCCCGCTTATGTTGACCGGGCTTGGTCTGCTCGGCGTATATATCATTTACTTTAACCTCCGACTGTTGCGTTCATTCCGCATACCGAAGTAAACGGCGGCAAGGCGAACAGATGATGGAGCAAAGGGCCTAAACATGACACTAAGACATGACTTCATGCTTTCAGCAGCCGTGATGATGATGGCCGCGCCCACCTTTGCGCAGGGCGGTGCGACGAAGGCCGAGAAACCGCTTTTTACCATCGTCGCCTTTGGCGATTCGATCACGCTGGCCCATGAACAGCCCGAAAATCTACGCTGGCCTTTCCTGCTTGAGCAGCAGCTTAACAAAGATTTTCCCGATCGCGCTTTCCAGGTGATCAACGCAGGAGTCGGAGGGAACACCTCCCGCGAAGGACTCAAACGCATCGCCGCAGATGTGCTGGCGCACAAACCCGATCTTGTCTTGGTCGAATTTGGTGGAAACGACGCAACGATTGAGCCGGATCGACATGTGACCCAAGACGAATTCCGTGCGAACCTCGAGAGCATCCGCAAAGAAATCAATAAACTACCCGGAGCAAAGATGGCCCTGATCACGTTTCCGCCACTCATAGACGCGTGGCATGGTTGGAGTAAAGAACCGGCATTCAAGGCCCAAGGTGGCGTTGAGGCGACCATTGAAACTTACCGGAAAGTCGCGCGGGATTTTGCACAGACAAACGGTTTGGTCATCGCCAATATCGACAAAACATTAAGCACTGCCATCCAGACCTCCAGCGCCGACAAATACATCCTAAACGATGGAGTCCATCTCCGCGCCCAAGGGAATCAGGTGGTTGCCGACGAAGTCTGCCGGGCCATACGGGGGATATTGTAGGTAAAGGGGGGGAGTGGCATTTGTTTGGTTTTCTCTGGAAATGGAAAACCCCTCAACGGGTGGGTTGAGGGGTTTTGTGGATTGTATTGATTTAACGGGTGGGGATGTCGACTTGGCGTTTTTCTTTGGCGGCGATGTACGCGTATTCCATTAGTTCTGTGAGCTGGGTACCTTCCTCCAGTCCGAAGGGGATGGGCGTTCCTTGGAGAATGCCGTCGACCCACATCTTAATGGTGGCGGGGAGGGCGGTCGGCAAGGTTTCCGGGGTGATCCAACCTTTTTTGTCGAGCTTGTTGGAGTTGATGTGGACGGCGTCCTCATCGACGCCGCCAATTAGGAGGCTGCCTTCAGTGCCGGATAATTCGAGGCTGAAGGGGCTGTTGGTAGACATGAAACTGGTTTCTGCAACTCCAAGACAGCCGTTTTCGAATTCGATGACGGCCACGGCGTTGTCTTCGACGTCGTGCTTGCTCATGTGGGTATAGGCGGAGACGATGCGCTTGGGTTGTCCGCCGATCCAACGGGCGAGGTACATGGGGTGTGCGCCGAGGTCCATCATGGCACCGCCGCCGCATTGAACGGGATCCCAGAAATGGGGGGGCAGCCATCCGCCTGATCCGCCGTCATGCGCAACGCGAACGCGAAGGAAGGAGAGTTCGCCGAGGAGTCCGTCTTCGACCGCCTTCTTGGCGTATTGGGTGGAGGGACGTGTGCGGAAGGGGAAGGATATGCAGAACTTCACCTTTGCGGCGCGGACGGCATCGGAGATGCGGTTGCATTCGGCCACGGTAAGGGCCATGACTTTTTCGGTGAAAATATGCTTACCGGCCTCCGCAGCCGCGACCATAATTTCGGGGTGGCGGTTGGTGGGGGCATCGATGGCCACCGCGTCGACATCGTCACGCTTCAGTACGGCGGCAAGATCGGCTTCGAAGGGGGCATTGAGACTTTCGGCCCAGGGTTTGCCACGGTCGGGGAGCTCGTCCCATACGGAGGTGATCTTAACTTCGGGCATGGAGGCTAGGGATTTTCCGTAGCCTTTGGCGTGGGCTACTGCTGGAATGCCAATTGGCGGTGCAATCGCAAGTGCTCTAGC
>CAIZGN010000606.1 GCA_903932505.1 Candidatus Hydrogenedentota bacterium | reverse complement strand
TTGCATCGATGTGTCCTCCGCGTTGGCGTACTGTCCGGGCATACCGGCGCAGAGCGCCACCAGACTAATCCATCTCCAGTTGCTTGCATGCATGAACATTCCCTTTCTCTTGACCTTCCAGCCTGGTTGAATCTGTCGTCATTTTGCGCCGTCACGCAAAGGATTCCTCATGCGCCTGAACACGCGCACCGCCACAGTATAGGCTCCGTGCACCCATTGGGCAAGCCTACTTTCTTTTCCTGCCCGATTCCAGTATTCTTCTTCCGTACCGTGGAGATATTCCTATGGATCCTGAAGAGCCTGAAGTGAACCCCGCATCCAAGCCGCCATCCCTGTTGCGGAGAATTTGGTTCGTCGCCAAGTTCTTCGAAATCCGTCTGCGCTTCGTTGCCGTGCTGGCCATAACCGCCGTGCTCGTCGGTTACTGGGACCACGTGCAAAACTACTATGAGCGCTGGCAACGGGAACACCATGCCGTCACCACCCCCGCCAATGGCCAAACCAACAGCGATACAGAATATTTCTGCGGCATGCATCCCTTTGTGGTGCGTGACCACCCGGACAAATGCCCCATATGCGGAATGGATCTGACCATTCGAAAGAAAGGGACGGCGGAGGCTTTGCCGGTGGGCGCGATAGCCCGTGTTCAGGCATCACCGGATCGCATCATGCAGGCGGGCGTGGAGACCGCCCCAGTGGCCTATCGACTCCTTGTGCGGGCGGTTCGCAGTTACGGCGTTGTCGAGGCGGACGAGTCGCGCGTTGCGCGTATCGTTGCGCGGTTCCCCGGTCGCATCGAGGAACTCATGGTGAACACTACGGGTGCGCCCGTGAAAAAAGGCGAGGCGCTGGCACGCATCTACAGCCCTGAATTTCTGGCCGCCTCCGAGGAATATGTGCGCGCACTGGGCAATCAGAAAAAAGTCGGCACCGCCAGCGCCGACCTCACCGCCCTGTCGGGCCAGATCGCCGAGGGCGCGCGACGCCGACTCCAGCGGGCTGGTTTCACCGAGGCGCAACTGGACGAAATGGCGAAGACCGGGCAGGTCAACGACAGCGTGGTGCTTTATTCGCCGATCTCTGGCACGGTCATCGAAAAAACCGCCTTGAGCGGCGAAGGGGTAGAGGCGGGTACCGCCCTCTACACCGTGGCGGATCTCTCCGCGCTCTGGGTGCAGGTCAAAGTACCGGAAGCCGACCTCGGCGCGGTGCATCAGGGTATGCCCGCCGAAATCACCACGGTCGCCTACCCCGGTGAAATTTTCTACGGCAACGTCGATCTGGTCTATCCCGCCTTTGACGTTGAAAGCCGAACGGTCAATGTGCGCGTCAAAGCGCCGAACGCCGACGGTCGGCTCAAGCCCGGCATGTACGTCAATGCGGCCATTCGCGCGCCCCTAGGCGAATTCAAACTCGAAGCGGAAGGCAAAACCGAGGCACCTGCGCCGTCCGCGCAGGGTCTTGCGCTCCCCACCTCGAAAAAAGACGACTACGATGCGTTCATGGCCACCGTGAAGAGCGGCGCGGAATACTACGGCTGCACGATGGATGATACGGTGGCCTCGGATCATGCGGGGACGTGCCCGCTGTGCAACATGGACTTGGTGAAAATGCTCAAGGGTGGCGGCAAAGCACCCATCACCCAGCCAACCACCGAACAGGCCGTCGCGGACGAATTGCTCGCCACACTCCCCGCCGAAGCGGAGTATTACGAGTGCAGCATGCATCCCAACGTGCGGTCCACCCAGCCCGGCGTTTGTCCCCTCTGCAACATGAATCTGGACAGGAAAACCAAAGCGGCCGAGGCTGGAAAACCGCTCATCGATTTGGCAAGCTCAGAACAATATGTCGTCGGTTATGCCTGCGAGATGCACCCGGACGAACTTAGCGACCAGCCCGGCTTGTGTCGTACCTGCAACTGCGGGATGGCCATGAAAAAATGGCGCGTCGAGCGCACCCTGTCCGTGCCGGAAACGGCGGTGGTTGATACCGGCGATCGCAAGGTGGTGTATGTCGAGGCCCTGCCCGGCGTATATGACGCCTACGCCCTGACCCTCGGCCCCCGTGTGGGCGCGTACTACCCCGTGATTGATGGATTGACCCCGGGTAAAAAAATCGTGGTGCGCGGGTCATTCCTCATCGACGCGGAAGCCCGCCTCAACCCGGCCACCGTGTCATCCCAACCCAAGTAAGACCCCAAAATCCCTCTGTCGCCTCAAAACCACGCGCCATGTGGTTCATCCGGCGTAAAGCTTTCCAAATACGCCACCGCATCCTCCGGAGTGTCGGCCACATAGTACAAATTGCGGTGGCCGTCATGGATGAATTCCTCTGCGATGAGTCGCTCGAAAAAGGCCATGAGTCCGTCGTAGATGCCGTTTACATTGAGAAAAATGACCGGTTTCCGGTGATACCACAACTGGCGCAGCACGAGAATCTCCAGAATCTCTTCAAGGGTGCCAAAGCCGCCGGGCAGCGCAATGAATGCCTCCGAACGCGCCTCCATGGCTGCCTTGCGGGACCGCATGTCCGGCGTCACCACAATCTCATGCGCGTTTTCATCGGCGAGATTGAGCGCGTGGAGTTTTTCTGGAATGATACCCACCAGTCGACCCTTGCCACGCAGTACGGCATCGCCAATCGCCCCCATCAAGCCGATATTACCCGCGCCATACACCACCGTGCAGCCGCGCTCCGAAAGCAGGTCACCCAGTCGGCGCGCCGCCGTCTTGTACACCGCTGCCACGTGGTCGCTTGAGGAGGCGAAGACGCACACCTGCTGAATCATGGGCACGCCCTTCCCTATGCCCGTTCCAGGCGGCAGACGGTCTCCACATGGGGCGTCTGCGGAAACAGGTCGATCGCCGTGCATTGCTTCACCTGCCAGCCTTCCGTGGCGAGCGTTTTGAGGTCGCGCGCAAGCGTCGCCGGGTCGCAGGACACATAAACAATCGCCCGGGGTCGTGATTTGGCGAGTCCGGGCATGATGGCCTTCGCGCCGGAGCGTGGGGGATCAAGCACGACCGTGTCCCAGCTCCCTTTGCGCAGCAGCCGGAGCATGTGGTCTTCATCGCCCTCGCGATAATCCCGCTCGGAGACCTTTCTCGCCATTTGAACGGCGAACCCGCTGTGGTCGATACCCACGACTTCGACCTTGCCCGGAAGGCTATGGCTGAGGTTGCCATTGCCGCAATACAAATCAAGCACGGAGACCGGTTCGCCCAGCATCCCGTGTACGGTCTTCACCAATAGGCGGTTCAGCACGAGGCTGGCCTGCGAAAAGGTTCCATTGACCACCGGCGCTTTATCAAAAATGAAATACGCGCGGTGCTTGTTCCGATCCTGCCCACATTCCGCCTGGGGGAACCGTTGCTTGAGCCTCCGCTGTGCGAAAGAAGTCCAGATCAAAACCTCCTCGCCTTCTGGGTTCACCGTCACCGTCACTTCACCCTTGATCCGCAAATCATGCAGGCCAGCGAGGGTTTCATTCAGCCGCGGGTGACACGTGGGGTGCGATGCCGTGTCCACCACCGTATGGGTATTGGGCGCGTAGAATCCGAAATGCTCGCCGTCACCGTGAAACTCCGCACGGGTTCGATAGCCCCAGCGCAGATCTGGGTTTTCCACCCATCCCACTTCAATGTCGGCTCCGGCGATACGGGCGAGGTTTTCATGAACGATGCGCTGTTTCCATTCCGCCTGCGCCGGGTAGGCAAAATGACCCCAGAGACACGCGCCACATCGGCCGTGGTTTGTGCAGGGGGCGGAAACCCGATGTGGCGAGGGCGTGACGATCTCGCCGATGCTTGCGCGCAGGAAGCGGGAACTCGTTTGCTCGATTTGGACGCGCACGGTGTCGCCCGGCAGGGCCATCGGCACAAAGCACACTTGCCCTTCCAGTCGTCCCACACCGTCTCCGCCATGGGCCAAACTGGTGATTTCAATAACGGGGTCCATAATCGTTAATCCTCGACTTCGTTGCTGGCGCGCAGGCGTTCCTGCTGCCATTGACGCATGTTGCGGACGGTCTCGAGAAAGTCCGCATAAGGGCGGATCAAGGCTTCCTCGATCGCGCCCGTGAAATGGAAGGCGTGAACCTCCGGCAGTTCCCAGCCTTTTCCCGGTGGCAGAACCCTGGATTCTTCCGTGCCCAAGGTGCAAAGATCCGGCTGCGGCTCAAACAGGGCATACGCCCCGCCCTGTGCCATGCCCAGAATCCAGCCGCCCTCGGCATTCGCGACCGCCACCGCGCTTTCGTCGGAGCGCCATAAAATTCGTTCCTCGGCACGGGCGAACTGCTCCACCCGCGCACAGAGGTTTGGTCGCGACAGGGGCAAGGTCTCGATGGCAACCCGCGAAACGGTTACCGGCACGCTTCCGATATTTGTGATGACCACCCTCCGCAACCAGGCGGGTTGTTCGTGCAAGGCGAAGGTTTCCGTGTTCACCACCACCCGCGCATCCACGTAACGTCCGATAATCCCCGCCCCGAATGGCGAAAACACGTCGCTCCACTCGATGTCGGCGAGTTCAGTCGGCCCGATGGGCAATTCGTCTACAAGAAAACAGAATTCCGGCGAAGGGCGGGCGAGCCACTCTGTGTTTTCAGCGCCGACGAGCAGCGAAACCGTCTCGCCGGGGAAAAAAGACCAGTTCCGCTCGAACCACGCGTTGCGCAGCGACACGGAAGCCGCACTGATAAAGGTTTGTGCCCGCATGGTGCCCATGAATCTCCTTTCCGGAGAGGGGATTCTACCGCATGCGGCCGTCCCAAGAACAGTTTCGGGCGTGGCAACGGCGAAAATGGGGCAGCGTTTTCCGCCTTTGCCTCATTTCGGGCATGGTCGGGCATTTTTTGGCGTGCTAAGCTGTTCATAAGACAGCGATTCGTCATGAAAAAGACGTGGCACGGGATATGCTATAACTCAGCCAGCGTTCCGGAAACCCGGACGGAAAAGCGCCCCGTGTGCGCTTGACGAAGCGGTTAAAGTGGTGCAATGGTTGC
>CAIZGN010000605.1 GCA_903932505.1 Candidatus Hydrogenedentota bacterium | reverse complement strand
GGGCTTCAGGGTCGGCCAATAGATGGTGTCGAACTGGTTCTGGGTGATGAAGGGCACGCAACCCCGGTGCATCCAGAATCCGATGGGGACGTTCTTGTCCGGGTCAGCACCGCCAAGACCGATGTGGCACAGGTGCGGCATGAGCGCTTCGCAGGCTTGGAAAACTTTTTCCGGTTGTTCCAGCAAATCCATGGTCAACCCGAGATAGCCCCGCAGCTTGTCCGCGATGATGTCGAGCGGAGCCTTGAATATTCCGGCGATTGCACCCGGCATGCCGCATTCCGTTCGCAGGCGCTGCCCGTGCGGGCCAAAGGCCGAGAAATAGGACAGCATGGCCATGCCGCCCTTGAGAAAGGAGAGGTTGCTGCGATAGGACGATGGCCCGCCGACCTCTTCCGACACGCGAGGAAGCCATGTGTTGAACAGGAAGGCGGTGGGGTCTTCGATGAGCGCGTCATACTCGTCCGCCTGCATATAGGCCGTGTCTTCCGGCGGTTCGCGATACTGGAATCCGGTGTCCTGAGACACGTGGATGCCCGGAATGCCGTAATACCGCAGCCCGATGGCCTGGGTAAGGCCCGTCCACACATAAACCATGTTGCCCACCACGGCATCCCACTCGAAATCGGAGGCGGTCTTGATGGCGGCTTCAAAGGCCAGCGCGTAGTCGTGCGTCACCTCCTGGCAGGTGTACCCCGTATACTTCGCGGTGAATTCCGCCACGAAGGGTCGAATCGGAACCCGATCCGGCTTGCCGTTGCGCATCGCCGTTACGTACCGCTTCATGCGTTCCTGATACCGTGCTTCCATGTCCATAAGATCTATTTCTCCATTTTTCGGGCCTGTTGCACTCGCGTTCGTATTATCCGCGAAACGCAGTCATGGCACAAGTCCGATCCGCCCCGATTTCTAAGGCGGGTGCAGTGAGCACCCGGGCGTTGGGAAAAGGGTCGAGCTTGTCGCTATAATCCCTTCAACCATTTCAGGAAACCGAGCCATGAAGATTCCGCCAGCCTACCACCTTCTCGCCCTGCTGCTTCTTGCGGGCGTGCTTTTCTTTATCCACTTGGGCGGGTATGACCTTTGGCCACCGGATGAGCCGCGCTTTGCGCTTATCGCACGGGAAATGATGCAAACGGGAGACTACTTGATACCTCGCGTTAACGGGGTGGTCTACGAGGAAAAACCGCCCCTCATGTTTTGGGGAATCGCGTTGTTGTCCGCGCCGCTTGGCGATGTGAACGAATGGACCGCCCGCATCCCGTCGGCCTTGGCAGGATTGGTCACGGTGGTCTTCGCCTATTGGCTCGCCCGCTCCATGTTTGATACGCGTATCGCTTTTTGGGCCGCACTGATTCTGATTACCACCTTCCGGTTCTGGTGGGAGGCCCGCGTGGGGCAACTGGACATGCTGCTGTGCGCCTGGCTCACGATGTCGTGTTATGGCTTGTGGCGCTGGCACAAAGAGCGGCGCTGGGGATTCCTTGTGCTGCTTTATGCGGGGATGGCACTCGGGGCGATCACCAAAGGCCCGCCCGGATTTATTTTTCCCTTTCTCGCGGTGGTCGTCTTCTATTGGCGCGACAAGAAAGAGATCAAGAAACTGCATCCTATAGTCGGGCTTATCCTGGCAGGCATCCCGCTGGCGGCCTGGCTCATCCCCGCGCGCATGGCCGCTTCTGCCGAACATCAGTCCGGTGCCGGACAAATGCTGGTGTCCAACGTTTTTCGACAGACGGTACAGCGGTTCTTCGTGGGCGTTACGCATGCCAATCCGCCGTGGTACTACCTTGAACATCTTCCGCTAGACCTCCTGCCTTGGACCCTCTTCCTGCCGTGGGTTGCGGTGTGGGCGTGGAAACGCCGCAAGCAGTCCGATGAGATCCGCTTTCTCCTGAGCTGGATTCTGCCGGCCTTTCTCTTTTTTTGCATCGCGATCGAGAAGCGCGCCATATACTTGCTGCCCCTCTATCCTGCATTGGCGATTCTTTTCTCTTGTAGCATTAACGACCTCTTGGACAATCCCTCGGGGCGCTGGCTGCCAAGGTTAAAAGTTGCCTGGAGTCTTTGCCTCGTGGCGGGGGGGGCAGGATTGATACTATTAGGTTATACGCCCTTTGCCGAATACTGGTCACCTTGGTTTTATCCGCTGGCACTGTTGGCCTTCATTGGCGGGATTGCAATCCTGCATGAGAGCCATAGCGGAGACATTCAGCGTCTGCCGGTTTCCATGGCAACGGCTTTTACCCTCGCCGCCTTGTGTCTGGCCTGCGTTGTTCTGCCGGGGATGAATGACGACAAATCAGCCCGCGCTTTTTGCACACCGATGCGTCAGATGGCCGCTCAGGGAGAGACGTTTTCCTTGTTTTCCCTACGCTTTCCACGCGAAGAATACGCGTTCTACGCCGAACATCGTTGCGAGCCTGTGCTGGCCGAACCGGAGGAAATTACCGGCGGCGGCCCCATTGATTTGCGGGAAGGCGCGCAAATTATGAAGCTCTTAAAAACGATCGACCACGCCGTCACGGGGGTTGAACTGCCATCCATCAAGGAGGTGAGCGAGGAGAAGCTTAAAGAACTGCAAACGGCCATTGACAGCGAGGTGGCTGCAGAAAAACTGGATGTCGCGACCGCCCAAAAATACGAAGCAACCATGCGTAAGGTGCTCGACACCCTCTTCGAAAAAATGGCGAAGCCGGAACCCGGTTTCATCATTGTCCAAGAACGCGACTGGCGTTGGGTGCTGGCCCTGCACCCCGTTGCAGCCCGCCTTGCAGTGGTGCAAAATTTGGGCGTGGGCAAACGAACCCTCCTCCTGATCGCCAACGAGAAAGGAGCGGAAAGAGCCCGCGCCATTCTCGCTACCCCCGTCAGATTTTGACCGCCCAGCGGCTTCATCGTGAACATAAAGTGGCACGGGCAAGCCCGCATTTGCTATAATAAAACCCCCTGAGCGGAGAGGTGGCCGAGCGGTTGAAGGCGGCGGCCTCGAAAGCCGTTGTACTGCTTGCAGTACCGTGGGTTCGAATCCCACCTTCTC
>CAIZGN010000604.1 GCA_903932505.1 Candidatus Hydrogenedentota bacterium | reverse complement strand
CAGCGGTTCGTTCCTGGATCCGCTTGCGCAATTCGCCGTTCTGACCAAGAAGGTACAAAGCCTCTTCCTGGTTGTATAGTTCGATTTCCTGACTCAGGGCTGTTACAGCGTCCTCTATTTCCGTCCTGGATTCGCGCTGTTGAACTGTCGCCAACGCGGTATTTATCGATTGCGCCGGGCTTGGCGGCTCAACCGGGTTTCCAAGGACAGCCCTGCTCTAGGGATTTGAAGGGGTCTCTTCGACTCGATATACCGTCTCGCCCGGGCGGGTCCAGCCTTTGATGCGGCGCACCGCCGCCTCTTTTTCCACGGGATTGACGTCCAACTGTTTCACGCGGTTGCGCGAAGCCTCGGCGCGGTCGTGCATGATGCCGATCTGGTTGCGGAACTCAGCAATCTGCCGTTCGCGCTCCAGATGCGCCTGATAGCGATCCAACAGATGATTCTTCCATCCGTACGCCAACGCAAGTCCGCTGAGCACGAGGAGAATCATGCAATACTTTATGAAGCCCGCGATTTTCATAATCTGCGGGAGGGCCTTTCGACCCTCCCGCACTGCTTGCTCCTAGCGAAGGTTATAGAAAGCATCCAAGCCGAGGTATTCGGCCTGGGTGTCCAATTGCTCTTCAATACGCAACAACTGATTATACTTCGCGATGCGGTCGCTGCGCGAGGCCGAACCGGTCTTGATCTGGCCAGCGTTCACCGCCACCGCAATATCCGCAATCGTGGTGTCTTCGGTTTCACCGCTTCGGTGAGAAATTATCGTGGTATAACCGGCCCGGTGCGCCATCTGGCAGGCGTCCATCGTCTCGGTCAACGTGCCAATTTGGTTCACTTTCACAAGGATGGAATTCCCCACCCCTTCCTTGATTCCACGGCTCAGGTACTCGGTGTTGGTCACGAACAGGTCGTCACCCACCAACTGCACCTTCTTGCCCAGTTTCTCCGTCAATTGCTTCCATCCCGCCCAGTCATTTTCGTCCAGACCGTCCTCGATGGAGATGATGGGGTATTTCGAACACCATTCACTCCAGAATTCAATCATCCCGGCGGCTGTCTTTTCAGGTTGCGCCTCGGCACCGAGGGTATACACCCCACCTTTGTGGAATTCAGACGAAGCGGCGTCCAGAGCAATCCGGATATCTTTTTCCGGTTCGTATCCCGCGTCCTTGATGGCCTGCAAAATCACTTCCACCGCTTCACGGTTGGATCCAAGATTCGGGGCGAAACCGCCTTCATCGCCAACAGACGTGTTCAGGTTCTTGCCCTTGAGCACCTTCTTGAGGGAATGAAAAATTTCGGTACCCATGCGCAGGGCTTCGCGGAACGATTGCGCCCCCACCGGCATGATCATGAACTCTTGCACGTCCACGTTGTTGTCCGCATGCTGTCCACCGTTCAGGATGTTCATCATGGGAACCGGAAGCGTGTGGGCGTTCGTGCCCCCGAGATAGCGGTACAGCGGAATCTCAAGCGCCTGCGCCGCAGCCTTCGCCACCGCCATAGACACGCCGAGAATCGCGTTCGCGCCCAGATTGCTTTTGTTCTTCGTGCCATCCAAGGCGATCATCGTCTGGTCGATCTGGCGCTGGTCGAGCGAGTCCATGCCGAGCAACTCGGTGCCAATGACATCGTTAACGTTCTGCACCGCCTTCAACACACCTTTGCCCAGATAGCGATCCTTGTCGCCATCGCGCAATTCCACAGCTTCGTGCTCGCCCGTGGAGGCACCCGAGGGAACCGCCGCGCTGCCTTTCACGCCGCCCGCCAAATACACGTCCACTTCAACCGTCGGATTGCCGCGAGAGTCCAGCACTTCGCGCGCTTGAATACCTGTGATCCTAGTCATTACTCGCAATTCCTTCCTGTGTCCTTGTCTCTAGTCTACCGCAGCCCCTTGCGGGGCGCAAGAGTTTTCTTGCTATCAGAAGACGGGGAAAACCGTCATCGTGCGAAACAATAGGCCCGGGGCACCAGCGATGCCGTCACTGTCTCCATGGAAACAGCAGATCCCGGAATCCCCTATTCAAATAATCATCCTTCGCGTCCCAATCCACCAAGCGCTGTCGCCATGTGCGATGCAGCGCACCCGCTGCCTCATCGGCACGCTGCGCCTCGATGGAAGCGTATTTGCGGGATAGCATTTCGTAGGCGCAGGAAACCCAAACCACGCCGGGCGCAATGGAAAAAAGCAACAGGGCTGGCGGAAACACGCCAAACGCCATGCACATCACCACGCCCAACGCCACAAACACACTAAACACTGGGTTGTCCAAAACCAACAACAAACTCAACTTTACCGTAGCCCAAGCCCCGGCCCGTTTTTGAACCAAGGCGGGGAAGGCAAACACGGTCGCTAACACCACCACCACCCAGGCCCAAAGAGCCACGGCACTCAGACCATAACCGACCCACGGGACACTTTGCCCGACTTTCACGGCGTAGAACCAAACATTCGCAGCAAGTAGCACCAAGATGCCCGCAAGCATCAAACCCAAGCGACTCGCAACGCCAGAAAAAAGCCGGAGACCTTCAAGGAAAGTCCGCAGTGACCCTTCGCGGGTATCCAGGCACTCCTTCAGCATGTGCGCCACGGCTGCAGCCCATATGGGCAGGCAGACGGCCCAACCCAACAGCAGCACCGGCACGCCCACCCACAGGAAGGCCGACCATCCGCCCACGGCCAGCGTCCAGTAGCCAAGGCAACTCGCGGGCAAGATCAATGCCATTCCAAGAAAGTTTACCACCAGCATCATGCCCACATGGTCGAATGTGACCCAAAACGCCATCTTCAGCGTTCGCAATTCCATGGGCATCCGCTTAAGGGCAACCGGCGAAGCCGGGCCTATTCAACATCAAACAAGCGCACTTGACTGCGCTTGCGCAAATCAGTCATCCATTTATTGTAGCGTTCACCGGCACTTTGAGCGCGCAGTTTCGGTTCGATCTCCGAACGCGCTTCCTCAAAAGCGGCCATACCCGCCGCTTCCTTCGCCTCCGCCTTCAAAATACACACACCAAATTCCGTTTCCAGCACAGGGCTAACCCCGCCCGTCTCCAACGAAAAAAGCGGCGCTTCCAGAGACTCCACCAAATCGCCCCGTTTCACCCAGCCAATCAGCCCCCCACTCTCCGCTTCCGGCCCCTTGGAGTGCTTTTTCGCCAATTCACCAAAGTCCGCGCCGAGCAAAATTTCTTCCCGCAAGGATTCGAGGCGTGCTTTTGCAGCCTGACGAACCTGCGGATCCGCAGTCGCTTCGAGGAAAATTCGGCGCGTCTGCACGCGCTCAGGACGACTAAATTCCTCTTTGTGGTCCTGATAGTATTGTGAAACTTCAGACTCGGAAATCGACATTTCCTTTTCGATTTCTTTGTGCTTGTTCATGCTCATCGAAAGAGCCATGAGCTCCTTGCGCAGTCGCTCACGAAAATCGGGCATCGTCTGCCCCGCTTTTTCAAGCATCTGCGTAAACGCATCCCGAGAGTCATAGCGTTTGATGATTTTTTCAGCCCGCTCTTCAATGGCCTTGTCCGGCACTTGCATCCCGGACAATTGAGCCTCACGGTAGAGAAGCTCCCGCTCCACCGCCTGATCCAACACCTGACGGAACACCTTCTCGGGGTTCGCCTGCGTGGCGGAGGACTGCGCATCCTGCATCAGCGGGGCCATTTCCTGAATGATATCACTCCGCAGGATGACCTCTTTACCCACCGTAGCAACCACCGCGTCCACAATCGCGGCCCCGGCTTGCCCGCTTACGGCAAATAGTACCAACAACGCCAAGCAACGCGTTACGATCTTCATCATGGCCGATCTCCCTATAATTGCATGCAACCCGGACCACAAGCGAAGCCAAAGAATACCACGCCTCACGGCGCGAAGTACAAAAAACCGGGGGCGGCCACGCCAGCCGCCCCCGGCGTCAGTTTTCAAAAACGCTGGAACCTATTCGGCCACAGCCAAATCATCCGTCTCATCGTCGTCATCATCCAAGGGGCGGCGCGTCTCGCCTCCGCCCACTTCAAGCTCTTCCGAGAAGTCTTCCAACGCGGAATCCATGAGGCGCGGCTGACTCTTCTGGTAGTGTGGACTGCCCGTTCCCGCCGGAATCAGATGACCGATAATCACATTTTCCTTCAAGCCGCGCAAATAATCGCGCTTGCCACTGATCGTAGCCTCCGTGAGCACGCGGGTGGTCTGCTGGAACGAAGCCGCTGCCACAAAGCTCTCCGTGCTCAGGGCCGCTTTCGTGATACCCTGCAGAACGGGTTCCGCTTCCGCCGGGCGTCCGTTTTGACTCTGCACCTTCCGGTTTTCTTCGGCAAAGCGCAGCTTGTCCACTTCCTCGTGGGCGAGGAACGGCGTGTCCCCCGGATCGTCCTTGATCCGCACTTTGCGAAGCATTTGCCGGATGATAACCTCGATGTGCTTATCGTTCGTGCGCACACCCTGCATGCGGTACACCTGCTGGACTTCATCAAGCAGATAACGGCGCAGGGTGTCCTCACCCTGCACTTCGAGATAGTCTTGCGGAATGATCGGTCCATCGGTCAGGCGCTGACCGGCGTATACCCGGTCGCCCGTTTGGACGTTAAGATGCTTTCCGGGCGGAATCGTGTATTCGCGCTCTTTACCAACCGACGGTGCCACTTTCACCTTGCGCTGACCCTTCACCGCACCGCCCAATTCCACAATACCATCGATGTGGCTGATAACCGCCGGTGACTTGGGCTGGCGAGCCTCAAACAGCTCGGCAACGCGCGGAAGACCGCCGGTGATATCCTTCGTCTTGCTGAATTTGCGCGGCGTCTTCGCGAGAAGGTCACCAGCCTGCACCTTGTCACCGTCATTGACCATAACGTGGGTTTCGGCCGGAATCGTCGCAAAGGACAACACTTCGTTGGCCTTGCCCAAAGTCGTGATCTGCGGGTGCAGATCCTGCTTGTGCTCGGAAATTACGCGTTCCTCAAGACCCGTGTCAGGATTGATGTCCTTACGCATGGTCACGCCTTCGACCATGCCTTCCAGGCGGATCTTACCGGCCTGCTCGGCCACCACCGAAACGTTGTACGGATCCCACTGGAAGATGAGCTGGCCCTTGCGCACCTTGCCCTTTTCCTCGATGTGCAGAACCGAACCAGTCGGCGCAAGAAGACGCTGGATTTCCTTGCCATCCTGCCCAACCAACCGGAACTCACCGCCTCGATTCACCACCACCGTTTGACCGGTGCGGTTAACGGCGGTACGGATGTTATTGAACTCAAGCACGCCGTTGTCGACGGCCTTGATGTCGGTGCTTTCCACCTGACGACTCGCCGCGCCACCGATGTGGAAGGTACGCATGGTGAGCTGCGTTCCGGGCTCGCCGATGGACTGCGCCGCGATAATGCCGACTGCCTCACCCAACTCAACCAGTTTCCCGGTCGCAAGGTTCCGGCCGTAGCATTTTGCGCAAACACCCTGCTTCGATTGGCACGTCAACACCGAGCGGATCGTGATGCCGGGCAATCCCGCTTCCGTGATGCGCAAGGCTTTGGGCTCGTCAATTTCCTCGCCCGCTTCCACCGCAGGCTCCTTCACGCCAGGCAACATGATGTCGTCCAGCGCGTAGCGACCGATAATGCGCTCGTTCAACGGCGCGATAATGTCACTGCCATCCATCAAGGGCTCGACCCAGACGCCACTGAGCGTTCCGCAGTCATCCTCTTCGATGGTCACGTCCTGCGCCACGTCCACCAAACGCCGGGTAAGATATCCGGCGTCGGCCGTCTTCAGCGCGGTATCCGCCAAGCCTTTACGGGCACCGTGCGAGGAGATGAAGTACTCCACAACGGTCAACCCTTCACGGAAATTTGATTTGATGGGCGATTCGATGATGTCGCCCGAGGGCTTCGCCATCAACCCGCGCATACCGGAGAGCTGCTTGATTTGCGCCTTACTTCCACGCGCCTTGGACTGGTACATCAGGTAGATACCCGAGAAGCCCTGCTCATTGGCCTCCATCGCCTTGAGCATGGCCACCGACACAGCCTCGGTGGTGTTCGTCCATTCGTCGATGATCTTGTTGTACCGCTCACCCTCGGTGATCAGACCGTTCTGGTACATTTCATCGATGCGCTCGACTTCATGTTCAGCCTTGGCAATAAGCTCTTTCTTCTCCGGCGGCACGATCATGTCGATCATCGCGATGGAGAGTCCCGACACCGTGGCGTACTTGAAGCCCACGCGCTTCAGGGCGTCCAGCAACTCCACCGTTTTCTGGTGGCCGTGCTTGGCATAACACTTCGCGATCACCTTTCCGATGGTCGACTGATCGTGTTCATGGTTGACGTCGTGAATCGTAATTTCTTCCGGAAGACCATCCGCAAGCAGCACGCGGCCGATGGTCGTGTCAATGATGCCCTGATCCGTCGACAGCTTGATGCGGGCATGAATGTCGGCTTCTTTCTGCTGATAGGCCAGAATCGCAGCCGCGTCATTCGGGTAAACCTTGCCCGCCGTGCAGCGCTTCTTATCCACACCCTTCCATTCGGGGGTCCACTCGCCCTTGGCACCGGGGCGAGGCTTGCTCATCCACGCAATACCAAGAACAATGTCTTGACTCGGCGTCACGATCGGCGAACCGTCCGACGGCGAGAAGATGTTCGAGGACGCCATCATAAGCAGGTGCGCTTCCAATTGCGCCGCCGGCATCAGCGGAACATGCACGGCCATCTGGTCGCCGTCAAAGTCGGCGTTAAACGCGCGGCAAACCAGCGGGTGAATTCGGATGGCCTTACCCTCGATGAGTACCGGCTGGAAGGCCTGAATACCCAGACGGTGCAGGGTGGGTGCGCGATTAAGCATCACCGGATGGTCTTTAATGACATCCGCGAGAATATCCCATACCTCGTCCCGACCCTGCGCAATGATGCGCTTGGCGGACTTGATCGTGGTGGCGATACCGCGTTCCTTCAGCTGATGAATGATGAACGGTTCGAAAAGCTCAAGCACCATGCGCTTGGGCAAACCGCATTCGTGCAGTTTCAGTTCCGGCCCCACGACAATAACCGAACGACCGGAATAGTCCACGCGCTTGCCGAGCAGATTCTGACGGAAGCGACCCTGCTTTCCCTTGAGCATGTCGCTAAGGGACTTCAGGGGACGGTTGCCCGCGCCAAGAACCGTGCGGCCATGTCGACCATTATCGAACAGCGCGTCCACAGCTTCCTGCAACATGCGCTTCTCATTGCGCAGGATGACTTCCGGCGCGCGCAGCTCCATGAGGCGTTTCAAACGGTTGTTCCGGTTGATCACCCGACGGTAGAGATCATTCAGATCGCTCGTGGCGTACCGACCGCCTTCCAGGGGAACCAGCGGCCGCAGATCCGGCGGAATGACCGGTACCACCTGAATCACCATCCAAGCCGGATTGTTACCCGACTTGCGCAAGGCCTCAACGACCTTCAGGCGCTTGATGGCCTTCGCTCGCGCCTGCGCAGAAGAGGTGGCGGAAAATTGCGCATGCAATTCCGCGCTCAGCGCGTCAAGGTCGAGTTCCTCAAGCAGCGTCTGCACAGCCTCGGCACCCATCTTTGCCACAAAGCGATCTGTGCCATATTCGACTCGCGCTTCCTGAAACTGATCCTCATTGAGCGTCTGCAGCTTTTCAAGCCGCGTGTCGCCGGGATCGAGCACGATGTACTGCTCGAAATATATCACCCGTTCCAGCGTGCGGATCGACAAATCCAAAAGATTGCCAATGCAGCTGGGGGTTGTCTTGAAGAACCAAATGTGGGTGACGGGTACCGCGAGCTTGATGCAGCCCATGCGTTCCCGGCGCACCTTGGACTCCGTGATTTCAACACCGCATCGATCGCAGGTGATGCCGCGGTGCTTCACTTTCTTGTACTTCCCGCAACCGCACTCCCAGTCCTTCACAGGACCGAAAATACGCTCGCAGAACAAACCGTCCTTTTCCGGCTTAAACGTCCGGTAATTGATGGTCTCGGGCTTCTTTACCTCGCCTCGGGACCACCTAAGGATTTCCTCGGGGGAAGCCATGCGGATTGCGATGGCGTCAAATCGTTCGGCCGTGGTGGCAACGTACTTAGCCAAGGTTTAATCCTCCAAAGATTCGTCTTCGGTTTCCGCGCTGCCTTCCTGACGGACCAACTTGACCACGTCGAGACACAACGCCTGCATTTCACGTACGAGCACATTAAACGACTCGGGCGTGCCCGGCTCGACTTCCCGTTCACCCTTCACAATCGCCTCATAGGCTTTCGTGCGGCCCTGGATGTCGTCGGACTTGATCGTCAACAATTCCTGCAAGGTGTAGGCGGCACCATAAGCCTGCAACGCCCACACTTCCATTTCGCCGAAACGCTGACCGCCGAACTGCGCCTTGCCGCCCAGCGGTTGCTGGGTCACGAGCGAGTACGGTCCGATGGCCCGCGCGTGGATCTTGTCGTCCACAAGGTGATTCAGCTTGAGCATATATATCTGGCCGACGCAGGTTTCCTGATGGAATTCTTCGCCGTTGCGTCCATCGCGAAGTCGAATCTTGCCGCTTTCCGGCAATTTCGCCTTGCGCATGAACTCGACGATCTTTCCTTCGGTCGCGCCGTTGAAAACGGGGGTGGCCACCTTCATGCCGAGGGCTTTCACCGCCCAGCCAAGATGTGTCTCCAGGATCTGTCCCACGTTCATCCGCGAAGGCACGCCCAGCGGATTCAGCAGGATTTGGAGCGGCGTGCCGTCCGGAAGGAAAGGCATGTCTTCCACGGGCACAACCCGCGCAACCACACCCTTGTTCCCGTGACGACCGGCCATCTTGTCTCCCACCGACATGCGGCGTTTCGTGGCGACAAACACCTTCACCAGTTTGATCACGCCCGGCGGCAACTCATCACCCTTGCGCAGTCGTTCGATTTGACTGTCGCGGAAGGCCACCAGTTTCGCTTCTTCCATCGCCGCCATATTCACCAGACGCGTAATCTTCTGCTGGACTTTCTTGTCCTCAATGCGCAGGCGCGCCAACACCGAGTAGTCAGCCTTGTCCAAGTGCGCAACGCGGACGCGCTTGCCCTTTTCAAGCACCAGCTCCTCAGTCTTGTGGTCATACACATCCTCAAGGATTTTAACGCCAATGATATCATCGCGGATAAGCTCAACAAAGGTGTTGCGGATCCCCGCGATACACTCATCATACTGACGCTTGATCTTCGCGGTCTCAGTCGTCAAGGCCTTCTTCGACGTCGTATCCGACGATTTGTCCCGACGGCTCGACACCTTCACATCCACCACCACCCCGTTCGCACCCGGAGGCAACGTCAGGGAAGCATCGCGAACATCCTCGGCCTTCTCGCCAAAAATTGCACGCAGCAGCTTTTCTTCAGGAGCCAGTTCGGTCTCGCCCTTCGGTGTGACTTTGCCTGCCAGAATATCGCCGGGGCCCACTTTCGACCCAATGCGAACAATGCCTTCCTCGTCCAGATTGCGCAGCGCGTCTTCACTCACATTCGGGATATCGCGCGTGATTTCTTCCGGGCCCAGCTTCGTGTCGCGGGCTTCAAGTTCGAACACGTTGATGTGGATGGACGTGAACACGTCCTCCTTCACCAAATCCTCGCTCAACACGATCGCGTCTTCAAAGTTGTATCCCTCCCAAGGAAGGAAGGCAACCAACACATTGCGACCCAAGGCCAACTCGCCGTGATCCGTGCCCGGACCATCTGCGATGATGGCACCTGTAGCCACCTTATCCCCCTTAAGGACGATGGGGCGCTGCGTAATGCAGGTGTTCTGATTTGAACGCACATACTTTTTCAGCGGATAAACGTCTTCATCAGAGCGGAAGGGATTGTCGTCCTTCGTCCGCTTCACTTTAATACGGATGACCTCGCTGTCCACATACTCAACCACACCCTCGCGCTCAGCACGAACCACCGTACCCGAATTGCGGGCCGTGACGTGTTCCAAACCGGTACCCACCAAAGGGGCTTCCGTGTGCAACAACGGCACCGCCTGGCGCTGCATGTTCGAACCCATCAAGGCGCGGTTGGCGTCGTCGTGTTCAAGGAACGGAATCAATGCCGCCGCGACGCTCACCAATTGCTTCGTGGAAACGTCCATATAGTCCACTTGATCCGGTGCCACTTGCGGGTATTCACCACGATGCCGACAAAGCACCGAACCCTGCGTAAACTTGCTCTTGCCGTCCAGCGGGGAATTCGCCTGAGCAATGATATAGTTGTCCTCGTCATACGCCGACAACATCTCAGCATCCGCTGCCACCCGCCCATTTTCCACCTTGCGGTACGGCGTTTCGATAAAGCCAAAATCGTTCACACGCGCATACGTCGACAAAGAGGCCATCAGACCGATATTCGGGCCTTCCGGGGTCTCAATCGGGCAAATGCGGCCATAGTGGGTCGCGTGCACGTCACGCACTTCAAAGCCCGCACGCTCGCGGCTAAGACCACCCGGTCCCAAGGCACTCAAACGGCGCTTGTGCGTCAATTCCGCCAGAGGATTAATCTGATCCATGAAGTGGGACAGCTGGCTGCGGCCAAAAAAGTCCTTGATCACCGCGCTCACCGGCTTTGGATTCACCAACGTTTGCGGGGTCAGCTGCTCATCATCCTGGAAATTCATGCGCTCACGCACGGTGCGTTCCATACGAACCAAGCCAATACGTACCTGATTCGACAACAACTCACCCACAGCACGCACACGACGGTTTCCAAGGTGATCGATATCGTCCAGAACACCTTCACCGCTGCGCAACTTGACCAAGTACTGCAACGTGGCTACCACATCCGTCTTGGTGAGGGTCTTGTCCGTCTGCGGAACATTCAGGCCCAGTTTCCGGTTGATTTTATAACGGCCCACCGACGCGAAGTCATAGCGACCCGCATCAAAGAAAAGGCGCTGAAAGAAAGTGCGGCAGGCGGCATCCGTCACCGGGTCACCCGGGCGAATCCGCGAATAAATCTCACGAAGGGCATCATCCTCGGTTTGCGTCTCGTCATGCGACAAGGTGGTAACGATGCTCGAATCCTTGTCCACGTCTTCCTTGTTCAGAACCTTGATTTCCTGCACATGCGTTGACATGATCCGGTTGATGGCGCGCTTGTCCAACAGGGTCGCGGCATCCGCGAGCACCTCGCCGGTATCCGGATCGATCACATCATCCGCCACCCACCAACCCTCAGTCTCAACCTCTTCCGGCTCCAGCGAACGACCATCCACCTTGATTTTGGTACGACCAAAAGTCATCGTGTCAAAGCGATAGAAAAGTTCAAGGATTTGGACAGGATCAACATAACCGAAGGCCTTCAGGAACGCCGTCCCGAGCATTTTCGAGCGACGATCCACCGTCAGCCACAAATAGTCATTGACGTCATACTCAAATTCCAGCCACGCGCCCCGGTAGGGAATAATGCGGGCGGACAGCAGTGCCTTGCCATTTTGGTGGATCTTCTTTTCAAAAGACACGCCGGGCGACTTGTGCAACTGACTCACAATCACGCGCTCCGCGCCATTGATAATGAAGGTGCCGGTCGGGGTCATGACGGGCAGCTCGCCCAAGAAAACTTCCTGTTCAAGAAGCATGCTTTCGCGAGGCTCACTCGAACCACCCGCTTCCTCAAAACGAACCAATCGCAACAAAGCCTTGAGCGAGGCCGCATACGTCATGCCCCGCTCCTGACATTCCTGCACCGTATACTTCGGCGGGGTAAATGAATAGTGGACAAACTCCAAGCGCGTCAAACCATTCGGAGATGAAATGGGAAACACTTCCAGGAAAACTTCCTGAAGCCCCTTTAATTCCCGCTCATCGGGTGGGACATCCCACTGGAGAAAATCCGAATAGGACTTGGTCTGAATCTCGATCAAATCCGGGATCTCGAATATCTCGGGAATCGAGCCAAGAGACGGTCGTTCAACAGGATGGGCAACGGCCATGTGGAAACTCCCGGGGCGCCGCAAGAGCGCCTGTTTTTCCTAACACTTTCGTACGCATTACGTTAGGTGCTTCGCGCGCCTAGCACGCGCTGCATGCAGGGACAGATCTCCCCCTTGGGGGAACACAGTTTTTCAGTATAGCAACATTCGTTCCCAAGTGTCAAATCACATCGCAAAAAAAGTCCAACGAGGCCTTTTGGCCAATTCGCAGCAATCATCCCAAGAACCACTCCCAAAAAACCAAAGCGCAAAAAAAACTTCCGAAGGGGGTGGCCCGAAGGACCGGGGGTTGTTAACCCACCAACACCGCCCACCCACGATACCCGCAGCGATCGCGGCGAAAATTCCTTCTTCGCTCTTAGCGAAGTCCACCTGAAGAGCCGAGT